>CAYFJO010000484.1:0-7878 GCA_964343305.1 uncultured Pirellulaceae bacterium
CAATTCGCAGCAGGCGCCGGATCAAATCCCCATCCGCCTTCATCATCGACGGCCGAAGTTGCAGCCCCGCTCGGCCGCGGATCAACAGGCCAAGAATGATGACCGCGCCCAGCGAATGCGCCACGGCGGTGCCGATTGCCAGGCCGTTCCACCTTTCCTCAGGCGAAAGGCCAATGCCCGTGACCAACGTGGTGCTGATGATGACGTTGATCACATTGACAATTGACATCGCCACAAAACCGCTCATCGTATCTCCCGCTCCGCGCAAACACGCGATGCCGATCTCCTCGATCATGATCAGCGGAATGACAGGGACGAGGAACATCAAGTAGCGCAAGGCGAGCGGCGCCGAGTCTTCTTGAAGCTGCATGACGGTGACAAACGAGCCGCCGCAAAGGTACGTCAGCGCCGTCACCACCACGGCGAACAGCGTCCCGACCACGATCGCCTGATTCGTGACATGAGCGGCCTTCTTGATGTCTCCAGCTCCGACAAACCGGGACACCATCGCCGTCCCCCCAATCGCCAGCGCCGCAAACATACTGGGCAACAGCCACATCACGTACGCCATCAACCCAATCGCAGCCAAATGCTTATCTTCGCCCAAGAACTTTCCAGCCAGCCACGTATCGACCAGTCCAACGAGCATGATCAACGACTGCTCAACCAACACCGGCATCGCCAACCGCATCATGGGTCGAAACGTGCCTGGCTGGGAAACAACGGAATAGTTCACAGTGCCTGGTGCATGCCTCAAATCGGCCGAAATTCAATACGATTATACATTTCATCCGCGTCGAACACGGTGGCGATCAATTCCAGATCTGCCATCGCTTGACCGATTGTAGTACGCCGTTGATGTACGTACACCAGTCCCGCAAACTCCCTGCCATTGACGAGTAATCGCGAGAAAATCGTCATTTGGTGAGAACACGGTTCGACCAAGTTGTGTCGCCCGCTCCAAGATTCGATCATCTTCCCAGTCCGATGTCCCATCTTCAAATCCGTAAGGACATCGAGGCCACGATCCCGCAAACCGGCAGTGATCGCGGCGGGGACGTGCTGATCCATATAGAAAGCAACGCTCACGACGCCCGGCCTCGGCTCTTAAGCTTCGTCCGAATCGGCGATTCGCCCTCGATTTGTTCCACACGCTCCAGGCGCGATTGACCAACTCGGCTTGGTGATCGTAGTAGTAGGTCAGTGCTGCATGAATTCGTGCCCGCGACAGATGCGGATGCTGTCGATGGATCTCTTCAGCGTCCCAATGATGCGCCAGCCGGTCGAGCACAATCTCGACGACCTTTGTCCTTGTGCCCTCGACAAAGGGAACGCCTTCACTGGATAGTTTGATATAGGGATAGGAAATCGCCGACATCTTTCTTGCCGCGAATCCACACTTTCATGCCCTTGTCAGTGTACTCTGTAAATCCGCAGATAGACATTGCGAAGGCTTTAGAGATACACTTGTACACAGCACAAGCCCCCCCAGAGATTATAACAGGATACGTTCCACAATCTCACAAAAAAGCCGCAGGTCGTTGGTGCGAGCTACGGCGATGGAACAAAGGGGTCAGGTCGACCCGACCCCGTTTCTTCATCGCATGGTGGGTGAAATGGCCACGTTGCAGAAGCGTTTGAAGAATCGCATTCAGCGGGCGTCGTTTGACCGCGGATTCCACTCGCCGGAGAACCAGGAGGGCCTGGCGAAACTCGTGAAGCATCCGTGTCTACCGAAAACGGGTGCGCATCAATCGGCCGAGCAGCAGTCTACCGCAACGGTCGAATTCCGCGATTCTCAACGTCGTCATTCGGGCGTGGCGTCGGCGATCAGTGCGTTGCAAAGGGGCAACGGATTAGAGCGTAGCCGGGACCACAGTCGTCTTGGTTACGACCGTTACGTTGCGTTAGGCGTTTTGGGTCGCAATCTTCTGGTGTTGGGTAAACTGCTCATCCGAGAAAAGGCGCCTGACAGTGCAGCGGCGTTCAGCAAGCGTGCCGCCTGACGGGTCTGAACTCACATCGCTCTTGAATCAAGTGACACATCATTGTCATCACGATGAAGGTACGCGTCCGCCCAGCGACGAGTCCACGTGTTTGGCGCATCGGTGGCAACTTTCGCAATCTTCATCCCCAAAACCGCCCGAACAGGCGTCGCTCCACCTCGACAAATGCTGGCTCGATCGACAAAAATGCCCGTTACGAGTCAAACACTAACTATCGAAATGGCAACCACGCGGACATAGTGATAGTGATGCTGACCGTCGTGAATGGCTTCTTCAGTCACAATTTGCTCGACAACAAAAGTCTCATTCTTGCTCTCGGTGTTTCCTTGGGTTGGGGAGTAATATGTGCCGAAGATGAGGATGAAGAAGAGTTGGATGAGGAAGATGAATGTACGCCTTTTTGAAGCCTCGCGAAACGAGGTGCAAAAAACTGTTTGAGTGATTGCCTCACGCCAACTGATGTACCGGCCTGATTCTGTTGTTTTCGGTCGGTTGCCGCCGCCAACAGGTGCCCTTGCTCGTTGTGGGGCAACATCTTATGATGACGCGCTGGATTTGTGGACGGCGGCCCGGTGGTTGGCCCATCTCGGGCCGTTTTCTGTTCACCTATTCCCGTTGGATGTTGCCCTGTTTGTGAATTGTTGAATGGATGCGTCAAGAACGGCGCTAAACGTGCGAACAATTCTCTAAGCTCGCCTTCCTTGATGCTCCCCCATTGCCGACCCAAATTGCCTGTGGAATCCCGCTCATGTTGAGTGACACGCTTTATGCCTCGCTGCATCTGTTGGCACAAGAAGATGCTCAAGGCCCTGGTTTCGATTTCTTTCTGCCGTTGATCCTGATCATCGGCGTGATCTTCTATTTGATGATCATCCGGCCACAAGCCAACGAGCAACGGCAAGTGAAGGACATGCTCAAGAACCTGAAGAAGAATGACCAGGTGCTGACTGCGGGTGGCATTCGCGGCACGGTCGTCAACGTCGCCAAGGACTCACCTTACGTGACGATTCGGGTCGACGAGGCGACGAATACGAAGTTGAAAATGTTGCGATCCGCGATTTCGCGCGTCGTTGGTGATAAAGATGATGATGAGGGCACGGACCTCAACAAAGATAAGATGTAATCGGAGTTTTTCATGTTCAGAAAGACTGTCTTAGTTTCTCTCGCGCTGGTGCTGGCGGCATGCATTCAGTTGGTTTATGCCCAGCAAGGTGGCACAACGACCAAAACGTCCACCTTGCAGGCCAAGATTGTGTTGGTCGATGCCAAACGCTTTTTATTGAAGGTCGAACTCGCCAAGGGTGAGGGCGACGAAGCGGGACAGTTGCGCGAGTTTGAAGTGTCGCGGAATGTACGCTGCTATGTGGATCGAGCGCAGAAGTTGTTCGACAAAGTGGAGGAAGGCAAGGATGCGACGCTGACCATTACCTCGACGGACACCGGGGAGTTTGTTTCGGAAATTCGGATTGGAAAGCAGTTGGCGTGGTGGGTGGTTGCCCTGTCACTGGTCGGTGCCATCGTGGGCTCCGTTGTGATTGGAAACTATCTGGCTAGCTCATTTCGCATGGCCGACTATGGTTGGAAGATCGGTTTGATTCTAGGGGCTGTCGCGTTTAGCAGCGTTATTATCTGGGCCGGTTGGCCGCCGCGTTGGGGTGTGGATCTGCGTGGTGGTGTGACGCTCATCTACGAAATCGCGGAACCTGCGGAGAGCGGTGACGAAAATGAAAAAGCAAAACGGCCGACCGCCGAAGTACTCGCCACGTTGCTGGCAGACCGGGTCGATCCTAGCGGCACCAAGGAGATCGTTATTCGCCCCTTTGGACCGGATCGGATCGAAATCATCATCCCCGACGTGGGTCCCGCCGAAATTGAAAACATCAAACGCCGTTTGACTCAGGCCGGCTATCTGCAGTTCCGCATTGTCGCGAACGATCGCAAACACAAGCACGTGATCGAACGCGCCAAGGAATCGAAACAGAAAGGCGAAACGTTCGTCAAGAACAGCTCCGGTAAGCCAATCGGGCAATGGGTCAAAGTCGGCAAAGAAGACCCCGAGTTGGCAAAGGGGTCCGTGCCGGATTTCAAAGCGGGTATTTGGAGTGACACCATCCGCGACCGGCAATCGGGCGAATTGATCAACTTTCCAGACGGTGACATCAAGCGTCAATCAAGGCGCGATCCCCTGTTCGGACCGCGTAATGTGAACTTTGCCGAGTACCTGTTACGCGACTACCCGTGGCGCGACGAAGATGGCAATCCCATCGCGGGACGCGAGCTGGGCGGCATCACCGAAATCGAAGTGCTGATGCACATCGACGACCGGATCGATCTGGAAGGCACGCATTTGAGTTCGGTGTTATCCAGTTTCGATCAATATGCGAAGCCGTGCATCAACTTTGTCCCGACCACACTGGGGTCACGAAAGTTCGGCGCATTGACGAACTCAAACCTTCCCGAAGGTCAACAGACGAATCGGTTGGGCATTGTTTTGGACAATACGCTGATTTCCGCGCCCAGCATCCAGGGTGTTATCACCTCCCGCGGTCAGATCACCGGGTCTTTTACCAAAGAAGAAGTCGAAGAACTCGTTAATATCTTGCGAGCTGGTCAGCTACCGGCCGCTTTGAACGAACAACCGCTCAGCGAAGATCGCATCGACTCTCACCTGGGCATCGAAATGCGCGAGAGCGGTCAAATTGCCATCGGCGTTTCGTTGCTGGTCGTCATCGGCTTTATGATTTTCTACTACGGTTTTTGCGGAGCTGTAGCCTGTTTCGCCTTGATTACCAACCTCATTTGCATCGTTGCCATGATCATTCTGGTCAAGCAACCGTTCAGCTTGACGGGACTCGCCGGTCTGGTGCTGACGGTCGGCATGTCCGTCGATGCAAACGTGCTAATCTTCGAGCGTATCCGGGAGGAAATCGACCGCGGCTCGACGCTGCGCATGGCGATTCGCAACGGATTCGGCAAAGCGACAACGACCATTGTCGATGCGAATCTGACAACGCTCATTACCGCCATCGTGCTTTACGCAATTGGAACGGAGCAAATTCGCGGATTCGCGGTCACCTTGATCCTTGGCATTTTAATGTGCATGTTTACCGCGATCTTCTGCTCGCGAGTGATCTTCGACATTGCCGAGCGGCAAAAGTGGATCGCACAACTGGGGATGCGACGATGGGTCCGGCCCGTCTCGTTCGACTTCATTGGCAAACGAACGGTTGCGATGGGGATTTCCGTGATGCTGATCGTCATTGGCCTGGTGGCCGTGAGTGTCCGCAGCAAGGGCATCTATGCGATCGACCTGTCGGGCGGCTATTCCGTGCGAGTAGTGATGGCCGAAAATACGAAGCAGGACAAGATCCGGGAACAACTGGCTGCCCAGTTAGACGATATGAAGTACCAGCGAGCCAGTGTGACGTACACGGTTTCGCCGATGCCTGACCCCGATAATCCAAGCACGGACGGCACCTACGAGGCATTCAAAATTGACATCTCTGTGCCTGCTCCCTCCACAAAAGAAGGAGTGCAGGTGAAAGGAGTTGATGATGCCGACGTCCGTAAGTTGACGGTGATGAATTATCAAAAGGAATTCTCCGCACTGGACACGAATGATGACGACGTGCTGTCAAAAGCTGAGTTTGAAGAATTGCCTTCCGTGCGCATTGCCCAGTTGTTCGAATTGTTGCCAGACCTTGAGAAGGGGACAGAAGTTGAGACGGACGAAGCGGGCGAGCGGTTGTTCCAGTATCTGGATAACGATGGAAATGACGAGTTGCGACCAATCGAATTCGTCTGGTTGCAGCCACAAGAGATCATCAAAGAGATCTTTCGTGACGGTGACAATTCCCTGCTGGTCATGAATTCGTTGGAATTCACTGAGCCAGTTGAAGTTGCCATGGCAGACGACGCGGCGGATACAACGCCAGCCGACGACGACGCAACCTCCGATGATGCAGACGACGCACCAGCAGATGATGACGCGGACAGCGCTGCAAGCGATGATGACGCGCCGGCGGACGATGCGAGTGACGATGCTGCCGATTCGGACGACGCCGACTCGAATGATTCGGACGCAAGTGATGACGCCGCGACGGACCCGGACAGCAACGAAGATACAAGCGACGATTCGGGCGCGGCGATTGTCAATCCTGAAACTGATTTGCTGGCCCTGGCCAACATCGGCCCACTACTCGTCGCTCAAGTCGACGATTCGGATGCCGACGACGACAAAGATACCGACTCAGATTCTGCGGATGACCCAGATACCGATGCGGATAACACGACCAACGACGCAGCGTCGAACGACGATTCGAATGCAGCAGACGAGGAATCCTTTGAGACGGATGACGGAGAGACGACAGAGGCGTCCGACGAATCCAGCGAAGAACAGCCCAACACGACGACGGAAGCGTTCAAGTCGGAGCTGAAACTTGGTTACGAGGTGGAGCGTGAAACTTTGTTCGAAAACATCAAGCAGGCGGCACAGCGTATTGGAGTTGATGGATTGGCCGACAACGACATCGAACTGGAAAGCCTGGACGAATCCAACGGATCCAATCGATTCAAGCAGTGGAGCGTGCTATTAGATACGTCCAAGGAAGATGCCGAGAAGATCCTCGCACAACTCAAGTCGGATGTCAGCAGTGAACCCCATTTTCGAGGTTCCAGTGAAGTTGGCACATCGATCGCCAACAACACACAGGTCCGAGCACTGGGTGCGATCCTGGCCAGTTTGCTGGGTATCGTCGCTTATATCTGGATTCGTTTCCAAAAGGTCGTCTTTGGCCTGGCCGCCGTTGTGGCTTTGATCCACGATGTGCTGTTTGTGCTCGGAGCGATCGCGGTCAGTTTGTGGTTGCCGCAAGTGCTGGGGATGGAAGAATTCAAAATCAGCCTTCCCGTGGTGGCCGCGTTCCTGACGATCATCGGGTATTCGCTCAACGACACGATCGTGGTCTTCGACCGAATTCGCGAAGTGCGCGGTAAGAGCCCCGAGTTGACCGGAGACATGATCAACCGCAGCATCGGCCAAACACTCAGTCGGACGATTTTGACGTCTTTAACGACCTTGATCGTTGTCGTCATCCTTTACGGCTGGGGCGGTGAAGCGATTCATGGCTTTGCCTATGCGTTGGTCGTGGGTGTGTTTGTGGGAACGTACAGCTCGATCTTCGTTGCCTCGCCAGTGCTACTCTGGCTGTCAGGTGCCGATAACCCCGCTGGCAACACACCGGCCAAAAAAGTGTCTTAATCGGATTACACCCAACACGTTCGGTTGCGGTTCCTGTGACGAGCGACGTACGTGGTGTTCATCAGGCGCGTCGTTTCTTGCCGAAGTAGATAGTGGCGCTGTTTGATTTCATCTCTTCCTGCTTTGGTCAGCCAAGTGACAACCTCGACAAAATGTTCGATCCTGCTGGGCGTCGGCATTCTCGCTCTCGCTGCTGCCACACCTTTCCTGAAAAATCGCCCACAAGTATTCAGCGATCAAGGCAATACGAGCGACGAGTTGCTTTGGAGCGACCGCACGGCGCATGTCCCGCTGGCGATCGAAACGGGAACACCCATTGCAACCACCGTTGCGGAGGATGCCAATCACAAGCAGACATTCGTGAAAACAGAGACTTCAAAGCGGCGAAGGGTCGTCAAGCCGCCAACACTCAGCGCTCCGCCCAAAGCACCTCATCAAGAAGAGACGCCGAAAGAATTCAATTCGTCGAATGCACTGCCCGCGAAACATGAGGACGCGCCACGATCGATTTCTGCAACCCACTTTCACACGATCGTAGATGGGGACACACTCGCGGCATTATACCATGCGCAGATAGTTGTTTCCGCTGTTGGACGGGAGGATGTGTTTAGT
>CAYFJO010000485.1:0-7875 GCA_964343305.1 uncultured Pirellulaceae bacterium
CTTCGGATGATCCGAGATTATCAGAATTGATTGCTGATCTCCAAGAGGCAGAGACGCAGCTTACGGGAATAACACCTGCGTTTTTGCAGACAACGGATCGCGTGTTAACTTGGCTAAAAGGAACTTTGCACGGGCTTACGCCGATCCAGAAGATAGCATCGACGGTGGGGGCTTCCGTCCTTTTGGTGGTCGGAATTCTCTTGATCGCGTCTTCGCTTGCGTCACGTTCAACGGAGCAACAAGACGCCGAAGCGGACACGGCGGAAGTAGCAGTACGTGACGCACGCCGATCAACCGAACCTGGTGAGGACAGAGACGAGAAGCGGATAACGCACCCAGGCGAGTATATCAGCGCCGAGCAAAAAGCGAAGATTGAGCAATATGAGTTTTCAGCCAACAATCTGTCCATTCCGAAACTTGACACTTCAACCGGACCGAATGGGGAGAAAATCGAGCAACGAGACAGCAAAGATCGTGGGACGATGTTCCGAAGGGAGCACGGATATGTAACCAAAAACGGCGAATTCATACGCCACGGTCACAACTACGGACTTTGGGAAGACGCTACATTGCGCGATGAACGCGAGTTTTTTGACGGAAAAATGCACGGTTTTTGGCGATGGTGGCATCGGAATGGAGAGAAGAAACTTAAGGCAAGCCAGAATGAAGGACGCTGTCACGGACTTTTTACGACGTGGCATGACAATGGCACAAAGGCCATCGAAACGACCTTCGTCAATGGTGCCGAGCACGGAATACGTGAAGAGTGGTATGCTGACGGAAGTAAACGACTCAAAAAAAGTTTCGTGAATCGGATGCCACACGGTAAGCATGTCGAGTGGTATCCGAATGGAGTCGAAGCGTTCGTCGGTTGGTATGACCTCGGTCGCGCAATAGGTACTCATGCCTACTTTAATCCCGATGGTGTTCCATACTTTGAGGCTAAATACGAAGACGGCAAATTAACGGGAGAATTTGCGCTACCCGACGCTGACTTTGAGATCGGCCCAACTGGTGAAGAAATCAGTGAGCGAGAATTGGTTGAAGAGTACGACCACGGGATGATCTATGTGTTGGCGAGAGGATTCTCAATGGATGACGAGTTCAAACTGCACGGAAAAGAGTACCGATACCTCGATCCACCGGATGTCTCGCATCGACGGCTGATTCAGGTGTGTGACAATCTCGGAGATTATGTATTTGGCTGCTCAATGATGTGGTTTGGCGACGGTCGGCCCAAATCCATCGGAACATGGAAGGGCGAACATCTGCACGGGCGTAAAGTGACGTTTGATACCAAGTTCGGCATTCCACAAACGGAGTCGTTTTTTCGAGATGATGAGAAATACGGGGTCGAGAGAACATGGCATGCCAATGGCATGCCAAAGTCGCTCGCTCTTTATATCGAGCATGAACGCAAGGGAAATGTCCATTGGACGTGGCATGACAATGGTCAACTGGCGGCCCGATTGCCCTTTGATGCTGACGGCTACTCTCATGGAATCGTTGAAGGGTGGTTCGAGTCAGGACGGCGGCAGGAACACGTAAAATGGCAGCATGGAAAAAAGACGGGCACGCACAGCCTTTGGCACGAAAACAAGCAACTGCGGTTTCAGGGGCAATACGGGCATCACGGGCGGTTCGTGGGAAAGACACAATCGTGGAACGAGGATGGAGAACTCATTCGCGAGATTCATTATTCCAGCAATGGTGAAGTCATCCCGTCAAAGGTCAAATGCAGGCACTTTGCGATGCGTTTGTCGGAATTCTGTGACCGTGACTTTAGAGTTGGACTCGCCCCGGAAGACGGATGGGACGTGACCTACCTGATAGGTGGCAACGGCGAATACACGTTGGAACAAATTCACTTCGGAATAGGCAAACCATCTCGTATCTGGAATAAGAAGGAATGGGAAAAACAGCGATGGGAATATAAGTGCAAGGACGGAGTGGTTCAATTTCAGGTTACGAACTTTAATGATATACCGGGCCGAGACGCCGTTATCGTCAATAGTGGCCCGGTTAATGTGAGATATAGATGAACAGCGATTCCAATTCCCACAGCCAAGGCAGGTCTTCGGTACGACCGAGGTAGGTTGCAACCGCGCCAACTTGACCTATCGGGCAGGAGTCCCGACAGACAATCGTTTATTGAAAAACACAACCGCTCGGTTGCAGGTGCCAGGCATATCAAGGAGTCCCGCGCCCAGCTTTTTGCAAAAGAGTTTTTGGATTGTTGAAAATGCAACACAAGTCGCATTGAAGCCGTCTGGAATCTAGTCACACAAAGGTCATCACTCAGCTTTCGCATTTTCGGTAGCATCAAGTACGCGATAAACGGTCGGGCGCGACAGTCCGGTAATTCGAGCGATCTGTGCAATTGGTTTTCCCGATTTACGCATTTCGGAAATGGCGGCAATCTGATCGTCAGTTACTTTCCATCGCCAGCCTTTCTTGCTGCCGCCCCACGTCTTGCCGTTACGTTTGGCAACGGCCTGCCCAGCCGCAACGCGCTCTGCTCGAACTTCGGTTTCATATTCGGCCACCGATGCCAAGATGCGAGCGTGGAGTCGGCCAGCCGGTGAATCGAGCGAAAACCCGTCCTTGAGCGACACAAGATCGACCTTTCGCTCGCAAAGCTCGTCGAACAAGTCGCACAGTCCTTTTGTCGTTCGGCCAAGACGGTCGAGCCGCCAGATTACAATGCGACGGATCTTTCCGGCCCGTACAACGTCGAGCAGGCGGTCCATGCCGGGGCGAGACATGCTCTTGCCCGTGAATTTGTCCTTGTACCACTTGATCGAGCCATCGACCGTCTGGACATGCCGTTCCAAGTCCGGCTGCTGGCTCGCAAACTTCTGGTCGCGGCTGCTCACTCTTTGATAAATCGCTGTGATGCGTTCCATTGGCATGATGTCCTGGGACTGTTTTGTAAGTTGTCGTTTTTGCGTGACTCGTTGCGCTTTGTCGCTCAGTGAAGGCCGTCGTTTTCGGGCACTATCCGCCCCAGTTGCGCCACATAATGACTGTTTACACTTTTGGGTCCGTCTTGATTTGTCAGCGACAGCAGGCTTTGCTTCTTTCGCTTTCCGTTTTGTGCTGCGCAGTTGGGGTGGTCTTTATTTGTTGCCATTGTGCTTTGGCCTTCAAAATGAATTTTAATTTCGTGATCTAAGTGTTCTGCGAAATCAACCGAGACGGGCCATTGCTCGTTGTCTTCCGGCAACAACTCCAACATGACCAGCATCGAGTTGTTCTGCTTTATTAAAATCAGCGATGGCTCGCTGATGCTGTCCAAGGTCGTCGGAGAGGATACATGCGCGGTTATGGAATGCTTCCGCTAAAGTGGCTCGGTGATCAAAGCCAATTGAGATCGCCATATCCAAATCATTCACAGCCATTTCAAAGCACGCTTTCTCGCCGGTGCAGTTGCCCGCGCTGTTGAAGGCTAGTGCGCGCTGAACATATCCAACGAAATTATGCGGATAGATTTTGATTGCGGCGGTTAAATGGTGGACTGCTTGCGACCACTCGCCCAAACGTCGGAACTCAGAGCCGCGTTGAAGATGCTGGATCATTTCTTGCTGTGTTTGCGCTGTCATCGTCGATCCACTCGTTGAATCCATTTTGAAATTCTAGTTCTTGTCAAAATGTTCAACCGCAAAAGTACCAATCAATCGCAATTCCAATCGTCTTACCACCAAACCAGCCCACCAAGCCACAAATTAAAACGGGCGCAATGAGTCCAATGCCCATGCACACAACCAAAATCCCCATCGGGATGAGAATTAACATCGCGCATCCACCCCAGGTGTTGCCGCTTGATCCGCCAACGCCGATCCATTCACCTGTATCGAAAGCCATGAGTGCCTAGCCTTGTGTGTGATTGTTTTCGGTTTGATTTGCCCATAATTTCTTCGCGCGAAAAAAGCTGGCGCGGCTCTTGCCTGTCTCGTCGCGCCAAAACCGCTCTTGATCTCGCACCGCGTCAGGAAATTTGCTTGCTGCCTCACTCATCAAGGCAAGCTCTCTTGCTCTCCCGTTCGTTTCACCATCCACCGATTTATCGCCGCCCATGCGAATCAACTGAGTTGCGACAAGTTCCTTCCAGTCGCAGCCCATCGAGTGAGCGTAAAGAAACTTTTCATAGGAAGGCGTCAAAAGCCGCAAAGAGATATTCCGCGTTGTTGCAAATTGTTCGATATAATTAACAACGTCGTGACACTCGCTCGGCATCATTTCGTTTTTGTAGCCCGCGTCTGCCAGCCGCCGCATGAGTTCGATCACTTCTTCGTTGGTCGCATCTAGCTCGTATTGGTCTATGCGCGAGGCAACCGCATTCCATGCAGGAGAGTTCTTTGGAAGCACGTTGCAGATGAGGATGATCCGACCGGAAAAATAGAACGATGTTGGAATTTTAATTTGGCTGCTGGTATAGGTGACAAGTCGTTGCGACTGAGTTTCCCCCCACAAGGCACTTCGCAAAATTCCCAGCGAAGAAATGTTTCGAGCGAGAGCTTCACAGTCGTCAAGGACGATTATCCCGCTTGGGTGATTTAGTAAATTTTCATAAAGAGAGAGTGGTGTACAGTGTCCCGAAAGCGTCACCGGCGAATGCCCCTCTTGTCGTAACGTCCGCATGACGACGCGGGTTTTTCCCAAACCACCACGCTCGCCAAAAAATACTGCGCCTTGTGACTTGCCTCTCGCCACCAGTCGCACGATATGGGCCAAAGTTTCTTGCCTTTGCTCAAGTGCTGTTTGACCAACACTCGGCTCGGTATCGGGCTGGTCGTCGGTCTGCTCCTGCCGTTGTTGGTGTGCCACGTCTGGTCGATAAAGCTGGCTAATTCTGTTGACGAAATTCATAATAAGTTTAAGAAATCGAGACACGATTTATTCTCCACTGATCGCTTAACGCATTGCGATCTGATGTCAGTCGTTTGACCCCGAAAACTCACTAGGGTTCAAGAATGCGACTGAAAATGAGACAAAAATATCCGGCCAAACCGATACATCAGGGTAGGCGGCAAACGTAGTGCGACTGTCTCTGCTACCCCGGCAGTCACAAGTCTCACGCCCAGTCACAAATGCGCCAACAAACAAAAGCCCCGTCATTGCTGGCAAACAAATGTGATTATCTCGGAACCAACCTGACAGACCACACAACATGGTTGATTTGATATAATCCAAGCTCGAATAACACGGACGGCGAAATCAACGACGGACTGATCTTGTTCAGCCGACGCAGATGTGCGTCACGCAAACCGGAAGTGGGCCGTGAATCTCGAACAACAATTTACGAATGCTAAAGAACGCCTTCGCGCTACATTGCGGTCACTACCGACGACAATTGACGAACCGTGGTATCGAGAGTATCAGGAATGTCGTCAAGCTATTGAAGCTAGAAAGGAGCAGACAGAATCTCGTAAACGGGTGCTGTTGGAAGCCAAAATTAAACTCGAAGCGTTTCTGAATGAGACAATACAGATTGAATCTCGCGTAAAGGACCAGCAATCCCAGAGCCCAAAGGACTCGCCACTATCGGCAATTAATAAACGGTTATCGCAAGTTCAAACACTTCAGGAACTTGGGGCCGCTATTTATACAGCCTACCTAGCTGGTGAACTGGATGTATTGCCGGTCATGCAGCCTCGAATTGATCTTGGAAACGAACTAACGGAATTGGAAAAGGCGGGGCGAACAATCTGGCGATCAACACAGATCATGTTCAAAAAGACCCAGGTGGCTCCGGCTGACTTGAAACTTGGACGAGATATTGCTGAGGCTGGCATGTTGGATGTGGTGTGGTGTCGATCTACCGAACATGTGCTTGCAAAACTGGGGGTGAAAAAGGATGGACATGCTGCCCAAGAAGAACAGCAACAGGAAAAGGAATTGAAGAGAATTGCCGAATCTGTACGCGGTATCTGTGAGGAAGCAAATCTTGGGCATTCTAATTCGCCTCACGACGCAATTGCATCCTTGAATGTTGAGTTTCAGGAATTGGAGGAATCGCTAAAGGAGATTTCTGGCCAGGAAACCATGCTGAGCGAAGCTGTGGTAGATACGCTGATAGGCCGGGATGAACTTTCTGATGTAGTAGCGAACAGCTTGATTGGCGGCGTGGCGAAGGAAGTTCGTAGACTATCCGTTGAACTACGTGATGCGAAACAGATTCAATGCAATGTTCAACTGGAAAAGGCCAGCGATGATTTGACTGCGACCACATTAGAATCGCGTCGAACTTCGTTTGAGCAAGATGACGCACAACAAGGTCAAGGGCGAGATCAGCCAAATAGAGTAAGTGACGAGACGGGTACCGACACTGAAATTAAAAACCATGATGAGACGAAATTGGAAAAACCACGTCATTCACCGGATGCCGAGTCTCACCGTCAATCCCTAACGACGAGTAACGCGAAACCGTCGAAACCGTCAACAACATCGTCTGACCCCCCGAAGAAGAAGGGACTGTTCGCAAAGGTGTGGGACTTTGTTTTCAAACCGAAATGCCCGAAATGCAACGAAAGTGCAGGAGTGGTTAAGTTGAGCAAACTGCTCAACAAACATCAGGAAGTTCGCACGACGCCAGGAAGAACGTCTCTAACGGGCAACGATACACCGGCAAAGCAGGAGACATACAATGTGCAAACGTATTTAAAAACGTACCAGTGCGAGTCCTGCGGTAATTTGTGGGAAAAGATCGAAGAAAGTTCCAGCATCGCGTGACTCAATCGAGCACATTGGCCCCGACCGGAGGCAAGGACGCCGTTTCGCATTTCCGTGAGTTGCTTTTTTCGCGGGGGAAATGATTTTACACCCCGCGATGAACAGTGGGTGAGCACCGTTGAAGCGAAGGCGATGAATTAGACGTGATCGTTGCCGAACTAAAACGCGAGTCAGCACACTTCTTTCGCCGCATACTAAGAAAATACGGCTATCCACCGGACCTGCAAGAAGAAGCCACAAGACCGTCTTGGAGCAAGCGGATTCTCTTTGCGCAGACTGGGCCGCGTGAATTTAATTCACGTTGAATAATTGAAAACACGGCCCTGGCGGTTTCTTCGCAAAACTACAATGCCTGTACGGTGAAGCCTTGCAAGTCCTTCCTCGGCTTCTTGTTGGCGAGTGTACTGCTTTTCAGATCGCCAAGCCGCGACGGTGTGGTATCGTGCGCGGGCGGAGGCGGTCTGATATTCTAATTTTAAAAATGGTGGAGGACGCGCCATTGCCTTGACCCAGACAACGAAAGGTTTTCTGAATCGGTTCCGTGAAATGATCGCAGAACTCTCATTGTGGCGGGCAGGTGTGATCCAAAGAGGGCCGAGCCTCAATTCTCTTTTATGCAGTCGAGGAACTAAGCTGGCCGTTCCACTCTTGTCTGACTGTAATTCTTTAGGGGGTGGTTTAATTTTAAATGTTTTTTGACTCGTTTTAAGTTGCAATGCTTGATTCTCTAAGCGGCGGGCGGCACTCCTTTCTTTTTGACGTTGCTTGAATTCTTGCTGTCGCCGCTCACGTTCAGCCCGCCAATCAACCCAGGAATCCCCGCGCCATTGGCGGTTTAATTCTTCAAAACACGTTTCGACCGGCGCAGTGAATATCTTTTGTGATCCCCACGTTATCGGCAACGTGTCCTTGGGGGATTGTTTTGAATTTCTATTAAATAGTCGCACAAATTCACGTCCAGCCCTCGCGTCTTTTGTGTATTTAAAAATATATTTGACGCCAGCATCAATGCCCTTTATCGGTGGGTCATGCTTTACGGTGGTGCCTCGATTGTCGCACGCTTTTTCCCACATTCTTTTAATTTGTGTGTGAGTAATCGGTACGTCGGAATGGATGCAGTAGTGATTGTGGACGCGGAGATTG
>CAYFJO010000486.1:0-7869 GCA_964343305.1 uncultured Pirellulaceae bacterium
AAAGCCGCCCTTGGGTGCAAAGTCGCCGCTGCCGCCGGTTGGCAGATTGGAGTCCGGAGTGTTCTTTGGATTGAGCGAGTAGTAACCGCGATCGGACGGATCGTTGAAGCTCGCGTTGCTGTTAAACGAGCTGGGGTCGTAGTTGCTATCTCCAACTCCCGTTGAAGGATAGTCCGGCTGGCCAGTTCCGAATCCAGCGCCAACATTGTTGTTTGTGCCGCTTAAGTGGCTGGGACGATATCCTCCCTTGGCCGTGTTGGTGGATCCCATGCCGGCCGTGCCTGTGGACTTGGTGGGATACTTCGCGGATGGGGGCGGGGGATAACCTTGCCCATTTTTCGCGGCCAAGCTACTGGACGATGGCGTCTGTTTCCACCAGGCCGTTCCTGGCCAGCCAAATCCACTGCTGCATCCGCTGGCGACCAGCATGCTAAGTGCCGTCAAAATGGCAAGGCTTCGATAAGTGATTTTCGCGTGCATGACCACATTTGCCCTTGTTGATTGGTGAGGAAGAAAAGCCAATCGCTTATGCCACCTGGGCAGAGAGGGGGTGGTTTCTTCCCTGAAACTCGTTTGGTTTTTGATTTGTTTCGTACCGCGCGATCCCTGCGCAGAATTCAATACATGATCTCTATTCGGCTAGTTACCAACTTCAGCTTAAGACTATTCTAACGAACAAAATGGTGGGGGATCATAGGATGTCGCGACCAGATGGTCAACGGCATTCTGTTTTCATGTGCTAGCTCGCCTTGGCGTTTCGTGCGAAGATGTGATTGGAGATTTCCATTTCAACCTGCCGCTCCGTCATCCGAATGAAAGTCTATCCTATGATACCGCGACTTTCGCTGCTGTTACTCTTTGGTTTCCTGACGACGATCCAAGCCGCCGAGCGCCCGAACGTCATTCTGATGATGGCCGACGACATGGGCATGGGCGACACCAGTGCCTATCAGGATTTCACGAGAAACCCGGATGACGTCCAGCTCCATACGCCGAACATGCAGCGGCTGGCCCGAATGGGAGTGCGATTTACCGACGCCCACACGCCGTCGTCGCGATGCACGACAACTCGCTACGGATTGCTGACCGGACGGTATTGCTGGCGAAGCCGGCTGAAATACTGGGTGTTGTTTGGCTCGCAAGGCGATCCGCTGATCGAAGCCGATCGGCCGACGATCGCGACCATGCTGGGTGCCAATGGTTATGCCACGGCGATGGTGGGAAAGTGGCACGTTGGTTTGCGATATCGGCGGTCGGACGGTTCGCCGGCGGCTGGTTGGCAGGACGCGGATTTGACCCAGCCGCTGTTTGATTCGCCGCTGGACCACGGTTTCAACTTTGCTCGCTTTACATCACGTTCGCATGGCACTTCGGGGCCGGATGCAAACCACAAGAATCCGCAGAAAAGAAACAGACCAAATCAATCCGTCGGTCCCGGTCACATTCACGGTCGCACGGTCGTTGGCGCGACGAAAAATGGGAAGCAACTCATCGGCGACGGCCTCAACGCGTATGTCTTGCAAAAGTTAGGTAGCAGGCACTCCGATCACGCGATCGAGTTTCTAGAAAATCACCTTGCCAGAAGAGATTCCCACCAGAAGCCTTTCTTTTTGTACTATCCCGCAAATTCGAATCACGGTCCTTATACTCCCGACGAAAAGATTGACGGAAAAGCGGTCGCCGGGGCAGGTCGCACGAAAGCGGGAAAGCCGATGAATGCCCGCCACGATTTTATTTACGAAAACGACGTCGCTTTGGGGCGACTGCTTGAATGGCTTGACAAGACGGACGATCCACGAAACTCCGGCACGCCTTTACGTGACAACACGCTGGTCATTTTCACCAGCGACAATGGCGCAGAAATCAACAGCGACGTGGCAAGCGGCCCCTTTCGCAGCCACAAAGGAAGTTGCTACGAAGGTGGACATCGTGTGCCGTTTATCGCCTGTTGGCCCGCGGGCAATGTTGGCGACGGCGACGCATCGACGGCCGGCCAGACCAACGACACGCCGATCGGCCTTCAAGATCTATACGCCACGTTCGCTGACATCATCGGTGCACAACTGCCCGACTTGCGGGCTGGCAAGAAGGGCGCGGAAGACAGCATTAGCATCCTGCCGGCGCTGCGAGGCGCGCCACTTTCCAACCGTCCACCGCTGTTTTTCAACGACCATAAAGAAGCCAAAGATGATCCAGCCGTCGTCGCGATGCGAGTCGACTCACCAACCATCGGTAATAAAACGTTTGTGGGCAAATGGAAGATCTTCTTCGACGCAACACTCGTTCGCGGCGGAGCGGCAAATCCCGTCGAGCTTTTCAATCTGGCGGATGACCAACATGAGGCGAAGAATCTAATTGGCAAGCCTGATCTAAAACCGCTGATTGACGATCTGGTCGCTCAGGCGTTGTTTCATCGTAACGCGGGCGGTCATCGTTTCGCAGCGTTCGCACCACACGAACGAATCGTGTTCGACTGGCGATCCAAGCCAGGGTCGATGAGTGCGCTGGCAAAAGGATTCGCCGGTAAGTCAGCTTCAAAACAGTCGATCACGGATGAGAGCAGCAGCCTCACGATGACAATCAGCGGCGCGATTGGTGAAAAAGTCTCTGATCAGGCAAAGTTCAGCACCAACTATCGAGGTCTCGGATTGGGTGGTGGACGATTCGAACAGGTGGACAGCGGCGAAGCATTGCTCGTTCAGTTTAATCGGGATGTGATCGTCGAATCCGCGGCCATCGTGGCTGGCAACGGACAATGCGGCGGATTCTACCAGGTTGGTAATGCCGCTCCGCGCGCAATCTATTGCACGGACGCGGACAACGACTCCAAGGAGCAACACGGCGTGATCAGCGACATGGGTGTATTAAAAGCTGGTGAGTTGTTGCGGTTGGATAGTAAACCACATCTGGGCGTGGAAGCGTCCGGCCAATGGCGGTTGGGTGCGATTACTGTGCGGCCTTTGGAGAATTGACGCGTTTCTTTTTGGACTTGGCCGGCTTCTTCTTCCGCCACGCGTTGAAGGCTTCTTCGCGGGACATATTCTTGTAGCGTCCTTGATGCAGAAGAGCGTCGAGTTCGGTCTCGGCCGCGCGATCGCCTTGCGACGCCATCCAGCCGTCTAGTTTGGCCTTGAGCGTCTTGACAACTTTGGCGTATTGCGGATTGTCGGCCAAGTTGTTCATCTCCAGTGGATCGGCGTTGCAGTCGTACAGCTCAAACTCGGGCCGGTAGTGATATTTCTCGACCAGCTCTTTTGCTTGTGGATCGCCAGCTTCGGCCGCCTCGACCATCGATTGAAAATATGCGGCTTTCGTACAGGCATTCGTAAACTTCGTCTCGTGATGCAGGTTCCAGATCAATCGGTACTGTGAATCTCGAACAGTTCGAATCCCAAACGCGTCGCTGCCGTTGATGATGCCTCGCGTTGTCATGATACCGTAGGCAAACTCCTTGTGCTGATCGGCTTCCCCCGTGAGCACGCGCGCAAAACTCTTGCCATCCGAAACGGCCGCGGGTTTGCCACCGGCCGCATCGACAAACGTCGGCGTGATGTCGACGTACTCGACCATCGCGTCGGTGACCGTGCCCGGTTTCACTTTGCCCGGCCAGCGAACGATCATTGCCGACTGCAAGCCGTGACTGTAACACGTCCATTTCGCAAACGGAAACGAGTTACCCTGTTCCGTGACAACCATGACAAGCGTGTTGTCCCGCAGTTTGTGCTTGTCCAGCAGCGCGAGGATCTGGCCGACCTGATCGTCGTAATATGTGATCTCGGCCAGGTAACGGCTGAAGTTTTCGCGCACCACTGGCGTATCGGCGAGGTAGGGCGGCAATTTGACCTTGTCCGGCGGATATCGCGACGCGTCGCCTTTGTTCCACGGCGAGTGCGGTTCGTTCGAACAAGCAAACAGACAAAACGGCGTGTTGGATTCAGCGCATTCGGCGAACAACTGCTCAACCTTGTTCATGTCTGGATTGCCTCGGCCACTGTACTCAAACGGAAAGACGTCGCGCGGACCGATGTGCGTTTTTCCCGACAACGCCACGCGATAGCCGAGTGGTTTCAGATAATGCGCGATGCTCTTCGTGCCAGCTTTGGCAAAGGTGTGGTTCGGATAAGCGCCCGACTTCACCGGATATAGCCCCGTGTAAATGTTGTGCCGCGTGGGCGAACACATCGGAGCCGCTTGATAGCAACGTGCGAACTTCATTCCCTCGGTGGCAAGTCGATCGATGTTCGGTGTGTGAGCCTGCCCACCGTAGCAGCCGATGTCTCGAAACGTCAGATCGTCGGCGATGACAAAAACCAGATTCGGCCGTTCCGCGGCCGATAGGACTCCGCTCATGGCGAGCAGACACAGTGTCATGCAAGTTTTACTCAACTTGAAGTGTGTGGTCGCCATCGCGATTCTCCTTTTATGCTGCATTTGTCTGATACTAATTGCTTTCGGCAATGTCCTTCATACTGACCAGTCGCAGGCGTCCGAACGGATTGTGCATCGGGCTGTTGCCAAAGTCGTCGTCGTCCGCCTTGATCGCTTGAAAACGCGGGCCGGCTTCGTCGGCCAGGATGTGACCGGCGTCGACCGGCTTTTTGCTGCTGCACAGATAGCGAATCGTCTCGATGATGACGTCGCCATCGGGTTCGATGTCGGCGCGACGCATCACGATGTCGCGCAAGCCCAGCACGTGCATGCCCATCGTCCACGCATCTTCTTCTCCTCGCACGATGCCGACAAAGGCAAAACTCAAGGCGTCCGTTCCACCATCTTCGGTCATCATGGTCCAATTCTCGCCGCCGTGAGCCAGCCCACTATTGTCGATGAACACACCCGCGCCGCCCGCTTCGATGATCGCCGCGCCAGCTTGCAACATCGTCCGTGCCGCCTGCATCGAACCGCCCGGTCCGGTCAATCCGACGTTGACGGAGTATTTATGGACGATTTCTATTTCGCGCTCCGTCGCCGGTTGCCGGCACGACGAAGAAAAGATCTTGGCGAACTGGTCGTCGGGCGGCATCGGCACAAATTCGATCTCCGTGCCATCGGGCATGATGAGCGATTCGGGCGTCAATCGAAAACCATCTGGTATCCGTTCGATCAGTTCGTCCGGATGCGACCAGGCTCCAGGAATTCGCAAAGTTGTTTCGATCGACGTGTCTGCTTCGTTCATGGCCGAATTCTGTTTTTGCCGCCGATTCTACTGATTTACACGCCTCGCGGGATTGCGTTATCTTACGTCCTATGGGAGTTTCCATCTACTACCGCGGCAATGTCTGAGTCGCCGCCGCCGCCGACTTGATTCGACCTCAGTCCATTTTTTGAATTTTGATCGCGGCTTTGCACATATCGATATCCATCGAAGTGCCGTCGGGAACGGCCTGGGCGATTCGTTGCTTGTGCTCCTTCCAGTTGCGGCTGTTCGATTCGAGTTGCTTCGCTCGGTCGGCGCACTGCTGGATATCAACTAGATGATTCTGGGCCAAATGGTTCATGCTTCTACCTGGGGACAGAATCTATGCTGTGCGGGGGAATTGTCGGGACGAGACGCAATATTTTTAGATCGGCTGTCCATATCACCGCCAACGATCCGTTTCATGAGTATAGCCATCCCACTTTGAGCCGTGGCACCGTATACTAAGTCGCATGGCAACGAATCAACTTAGCGAGGAACTTCTCAACGACCTTGGCGAGGAATTTGCGCAACGATTGCGACGGGGCGAGCATCCGTCGGTCAGTGAGTATTCGAGCAAGTATCCGCCCAACCAGGCCGATGAAATTGCCGAGTTCCTGGAGTCGATTGCGATGCTCGAGGATCTCAAGGGTGGCGATGCCCCCACAACGAAGACGTCCGGCACAATGCCCGATACGTTCGGCCGTTATCAGATTGAACGGACATTGGGCGAAGGTGGCATGGGAGCGGTCTACCTGGCTCACGATTCGCAGCTCAATCGCAAGGTTGCGTTGAAGACGCCGAAGTTTGCCAAGAAGTCAGACTCGAATTTGATCGATCGTTTTTACCGCGAGGCTCGCTCGGCCGCGACACTCCAGCATCCAAACATCTGCCCGGTGTACGATGTTGGCGAGATCGATGGGATTCATTACATCAGCATGGCCTACATCGAAGGCCACTCGTTGTCGGAGTATCTCAAATCGAAAGAGTTGCCGCCAATCGCCGCCACCGTGCGCGTCGTGCGCAAAGTGGCCATCGCTCTGCATGAAGCACACTCGCAAGGTGTCGTGCATCGCGATTTGAAACCCGCGAACATCATGATCGATCGCCACAACGAACCGATCGTCATGGACTTTGGCCTGGCCCGACAGTTCGGCGATGAGGAAGATGAATTCGAATTGGTATCGAATGAAAACGCCGCCCTGGCGGACACAACGAAAATCGAAGCGCGACTGACACAGGACGGTACGATTCTTGGTTCACCGGGATACATGTCTCCCGAACAGATCAGCGGCAAGTACGGAAAGATCGGCCCTGCCAGCGACGTCTATGCTCTGGGCGTTTTGTTGTATGAATTGCTGACGGGCGAGTTGCCATTCCGAGGCGACGGAAGTTTGCTGTCGATCATCACCGCCGTCATCACAAACGACGCACCAGACGCCACGGTGATTCGTCGCGGACTCGATCCCGAGTTGGCCGCCATCTGTCGTAAGGCGATGGCCAAGAGGGCCGAGGATCGGTATGAATCGATGCAAGCGTTCGCTGCGGCGCTGACCAGCTATCTCAAGTCTGAGACCGACGCTGCCTCATCCATTACGATTCCCGACGTCGGCCCCAACGAATCGGCGGCTTTGGTTCGTGCCAAGGAACAATGCGAACTGGCCCGGTCGCTTTATCAAGAAGGCCAATACGCAGCGTCCGTGTCGATCTTGGAAAAGATGGTCAGCGAGCCAGATGCCGAGTCGAACCAATACATCGAGTGGGCTGCGAGTGAGTTGCCAAAGGTGCGAGCAAAAGCCCAAGAGCCGGTGAGTGCCGTGACACCGGACGACGGATTCTGGAACCAGGGCTTCAGTGCTGCGGCGGTCCCAACCGCAGCATTCGCCCAAACTTCGACCTTTGCGTCGCCGGAGTCACAAAGTGCCGAAGCGATGCCGCGTTGGTTTTATCCGGTTGTGGCGGTGCCAATTGTCGTCATCGGTTTGCTTGTCGCGGCCGTGTTTGCAAGGAGTTTTCTACGGGGCGGCGGCAATGGTAATGAAACTGCTCAAGATTCGACGTCCACGCCAATCGCCGAGCCAAAAGATAACGGATCGCAATCGATATCGGCAGACACCGAATCGAATGTCGTCAACGATTCGGCAAGACCAGATCACCCAAGACCCGCGCCCTTTGACAACGGACCTAGGTCGCCGTTGGAACGACTGTTACGGCAAATCGATTCCAACAATGATGGAAAGCTCAGCAAGGCGGAATTGGATGGGGAGTTTCCGGAGAAGTCCCCGGCAAGACGACTCGCCGCGAATTTCGACGACTTAGATCGAAATCCACAAGATGGTTTTTTGGATGAAGGCGAACTGCGCCGGGTCATGAAGGAACAATTTCGAAAGTTTGGCCCTGACAAACGCAGGCCCGACGGTCGCGGCCCACCACGTCGTGATTAGTGTCGCTTGACTCTCCGAGTCGAGCATCTGTCAGGTCGAATGCTCGATTCGGAGAGTCAAGGTACGTTCTAGCGTGGATTATTCACTAACCCGACGCGCAAGCGAGGGGTCTTGGACGTCGCCCCTCGCTTGCGCGTCGGGTTAGTGTGGATTCGAATTTGCGCGGTGTTTTAGGCAAGATAGCCGCAACTCCTTTTCACAGAGAACATTACGTTGTTTGGACGGCGGTTCATGAATAATCCGGGCTAG
>CAYFJO010000487.1:0-7859 GCA_964343305.1 uncultured Pirellulaceae bacterium
TACTTGGAGACGCGCAAAGGAGACTCGGTATGAAACTGGGCAAGATTCTCCGCGTCGAGATGCGCAGTCAGGCGTTTAGACTTCCGAAGTTGAAGATAACTTCGGAAGCCTGGTGGCCAGCGACTTAGTTACCTTCGGTGAAGTCGGCGACGGCTTCGTCCAGGATGTTGCCCTTCGGATCGATCACGCCAACGAAGCGAGCTTCATTCAAAGCGGTTCCGGCGGAATCTGCGACTTGGTACAACGCGATGAACCGGCCGTATTCGCCCGCTTGAACGCTGGCGAACGGGGTCTGGCTGACCGAACCTTGATTCGACGGATTGCCGATCGTGTTGTTGTTGCCCATGCCAAGAGCGACGAGTTTCTCGCTGCCGGAAAAACCGAGCAGGGTGAACAACGAGGTCGCTGAATCAACGATCGCCACTTCATCGCCGGTGACGAGGGTGCGCGATGTTCCGTAGAAACCGGTGGACGCCGTGTTGTCATCGAACAGGCGATTCGGCACGGTGACGCTGTCATTCGTGAAGTCGTCGTCGTCGTTGTAGGTGTTGGCCGCGCCGGCGTCGGTGTCGATATCGCGGGTGGTGGAAATGCCAATGGCGCTGAGCGCGGTAACTTCGCCCGCGGCCAAAGTCGATGTGGTCAAGCGAGCTGTCAAGTCCGAGCTGAGTCGGTCCAGCAAGTCATCGGCGGCGAATGGCGAAACACTGCCGTCGCCCGTCATCAAGCTGTCCCAATCATCGGGGTGGACTTTGTTGATGGACTTGAAGCTACGGACGGCTCGATCGCTCGCGGCAATGTTGAAGCCGGCGTGAGCGGACGCGGCACTTTCTTCGAGGCCATCGTAGGACACCAGCATCGCACCGCCGAGAACGGCGAGAATCGCAACGACGACTAACAGTTCAAGAAGCGTAAAACCTTGACGGGCTTTGACGGAAGGCTTTCTCATTTCGGGTTCTCCAAGGAAAATTAGGGCACTTCAAAATTGTTTCGAACGTTTGCCCCGTTTTTTTCCTGCCCCGACCATGTAGCATTTTTGATGCTGCAAGACTCTAGGTTCGTGTTTTTGCGAAGTCAAATTGACGCGAGGCAAAAAGTTCCGCCAACGAATGAAGAAAACCGCGTGAGATACCACCGACGCAAGTCGGCGGTGTGTAACTCAAGCGACGATACTTGCCGCGCGAATGAATTGAGTCAGAAGCACGCTCAACTAGTGTTGAAGGCATCTTTGAGACCGCGCGTGATGATGCGCGGTAGCCAGATCAACGACGAACTGCGAACTTGCGTCCGCAGTTTCGGCGTTGAAAGTCTTCGCTGTCTCGGGACGCGCGACGCGCCCGAGACAGGAAGCAATCAACTCATCTCACACCACCACGTTGTGTTAGATTCGGTTTTGAGGCGAGCGGCGGGAAAGGTCTTCGCAGTCGGACGGTTTTTCAAACCGTCCCAGACGGATTAGAAATCCACCCTACGCTGAATTGTCCTGCCGATCGGCGAAAGAGGCGTAGCCTGAAGCTAGTTCTTGCCTTCGGTAAAGTCGGCAATGTCTTCGTCCAGGACATTTCCCTTGCCGTCGATCACGCCGATGAACCGAGCTTCGTTCAGCGTCGTGCCGGCTTCGGTCACCTGGAACAAGGCGATAAAGCGACCGTATTCGCCTTGCTGCACCGCGCCGAACGGGATCTGGCTAACCGCGCCATCTTTCGATTGGTCGGTGATCGTGTTGTTGTTGCCCAGGCCGAGGGCGACGACTTTGTCTGTCGCAACGAGACCGAGCAGCGTTCCCAACGTCGTGGCGTCATCCACGGTTGCGACCGATTCGGTTGCCGCGACCGTTCGCGTTTGGCCATAGAATCCCGAACCGCCCGCATTGTCGTCAAACAAACGATTCGGAAGCGTGACGTTGTCGTTCGTGAAATCGTTGTCGTTGTCATAGTTGCCGGCGCTGTTGTCAATGTCGCGGACGACGGACACGCCAATGTTGTTCAACGCGGTGACTTCGGCCGCCGTGACGGTCTGGATCTTGATGCGGGCGACCAGATCGTCGTTCAAGCGGTCCAGGAATGCGAAGGTACCGCCACCATCATCGGTCAACAGGCTGTCCCATTCATCAGAGAACTGGCGGTTGAGCGACTTGTAAGTTCGCACGGCGCGGTCCGTAGCCGCGATGTTGAAACCGGCGTGAGCCGATGCGGCGTCTTCTTCGAGGCCATCGTACGAAACCAGCATCGCACCGCCGAGCACAGCGAGAATTGCGACGACTACCAAAAGCTCCAAAAGCGTAAAACCGCTACGTGATCGTTGTCTTTGCATCCGAGACTCTCCTCAAAATCAGGTGGACATGAAATGTGATATTCGTGTGCCTGCCCCAATTTGGATTGCCCCGATCAACATCGATACTCTTTGGAAAAAGTAGATTGAGGTGCGGCAAAGTCAAAAGAATTCCGCTGCGAATGAGGGGGAATAGGTGCGATCCCGACGTGTGGATATGTGAACAGATTAGTGGCGGCAAACGCGTCATATGTGATTTAACCGTTACATTCGGACGTGCCCTACGCGA
Organism: uncultured Pirellulaceae bacterium; assembly: GCA_964343305.1. Classification (GTDB taxonomy): domain Bacteria; phylum Planctomycetota; class Planctomycetia; order Pirellulales; family Pirellulaceae; genus CAYFJO01. Next base: position 2,561 of record CAYFJO010000487.1, read on the forward strand.
GGCCCAGCTACTCGGAGTCGCCGGGCCGCCAAGAATTTGCGGTTCCTTGCGTATGCCGAATGGCTGGGTTAGAATGTGCGAGTTAATCAGGGATTTGCGGCCGATTGCAGCCTTCATCTGCTAAAGAGCCACTCAACGAATGAGAGCTTTTTAAGCCGCTGCCCAAATCGAGCAGCGGTTTTTTTTATTGGAGTTTCCACCATGAGTTCAACGCCCGATCCGTCGCGGCCAGGCCTGTCCACTAACAGCATCCACGGTGGCGAGGCACGTCAGAAGCTGGGTGACTCGATCACTGACCCGATCATCTGTGCCTCGACGTTCACATTTTCCGATTCCCAGTCGGTCATCGATTACATCGAACAGAAACAGCCGCGAGAGGAATATGGCCGCTATGGCAATCCCGGCGAAAAGGTCGTCGAGCGAAAACTGGCCGAGATCGAGGGCGGCGAGCATGCGATTTTATACTCCAGCGGCATGGCGGCGATCGTCGGCGTGTTTATGTCGAAGTTGAACGCCGGCGACGAAATCATATTCTTCGACGAGTGTTATCATCGCAGTCGCGAGTTTTGTTCGAAGCACTTGGCGCGGTTCGGAGTCGTAACGCGACAAGTCAAAGCGTGTGACTACGATGCGATGGAAGCGGCCATCACGCCGAACACGAAGTTGCTGGTCAGCGAGTCGCCCACGAATCCACATTTGAGCGTGGTCGATCTCGAACGATTCGTCGCCTGTGGCAAAAAGCACGGCGTAGAAACATTGATCGATGCCACGCTCGCCACGCCTTTCAACGTCAAGCCGCTGGAGTACGGCGTCGACTATGTTTTGCATTCGGCGACCAAGTATCTCGGCGGGCACAACGATCTGCTGGCCGGTGTGATTATCGGCTCCGAGAAGCAACTCGAATCGGTGCGAAACTTGCGCGGCATCATGGGTTCGATCAATTCGGCTCACAATATCTATTTACTCCAGCGTGGCTTGAAGACATTTGAATTACGAATGCAACGTCACAACTCAAATGGTCAGGCGATCGCCGAGTATTTGACAAATCACCCTGCCGTCGAGAAGGTCTACTATCCCGGCCTCGAAACGCATCCTTATTATGAGATCGCCCGGCAAACGATGAGTGGATTCGGCGGCCTGGTGACGTTCGTGGTCAAAGATGCCGATTGGCGGTCGACCGCCAACGTTGTTGACGCTGCCAACATTTTCCGGATCGCACCGAGCCTGGGCGGCGTCGAAAGCTTGATCGAACAACCGCTCGTGATGAGCTATTACGAATGCACTCCCGAGGAACGCCAGCAATACGGCATCCCTGACAACATGATTCGACTGGCCTGCGGAATTGAAAACACCGAGGATCTGATCGCCGATCTCGATCAGGCATTGGCAAAACAATAATCGGGATGTGTTCGTTCTACTACTTCTCAGGTTCTTGTTTTCTTGCTCGCTTTTTGGTTGTGGCTCGCCGTTAAACAAATCCCATCAACAGGATTCGGCGTTTCATGTCCCAGTTGGTATAATATCGTGAAATTCCAAGCCTCACAAAAATGAACGATGCATTAAACCGTCGCAGTTTTCTTTACGGACTCGGTGCCGCGCTCGGCACGTCGGCGTTCAACTCGATGTTGCAGGCCGAGGAAAAACAAGGTCCGCTCGCCCCCAAAGTTGCACACTATCCAAAAGCCAAGGCCAAGGCCTGCATCATGCTGACGATGGCCGGGGGACCGAGTCACATCGATACGTTCGATCCCAAGCCAAAGTTAAACGAGCTGCACGAAAAGGAATTCAGTCGCAAGGACAAATTCGCATCGGCGATGGCATCGGGCAAACGTTATTTTGTCCAAAGCCCATTCAAATTCCAACAAGCCGGTACGTCCGGCACGTGGATGTGCGAACATTTTCAGCACCTCGCCAAAGTGGCGGATGAACTCTGCGTCTATCGGGGCCTGCAAGCCGAGTCGATCAATCATCCCACCGCGATGTACCACATCAACACCGGCAACCGCTTCGGCGGCGATCCGGCGATTGGGGCGTGGACGACTTACGGTCTCGGATCGATCAATCAAAACTTGCCCGGCTACATCGTGTTGCCCGAAGTTTCTTATCCGCAAGGCGGAGCCGCCAACTGGTCCAACGGTTTCTTGTCCGCGAATTATCAAGGAACGCCGCTGCGCGCCAAGGGCTCGCCGATCCTCGATTTGACTCCGCCGCGGGGCGTCACGCGCGAGCACCAGAGACACAATCTCGACCTGCTGGACGATCTGAACAGGCTGCACAAAGAGCGTCATCCGCGCCACGAGGAATTGGCCGCTCGCATGGACAACTATGAACTGGCGTTCCGCATGCAGGCCCAAGTGCCCGGCTTGATCGACCTCGGCCAGGAAGATCAAAAGACACTCGACATGTACGGCATCGGCGGCAAGTTGACGAACGATTTCGCTCGAAGCTGTTTGCTCGCGCGTCGGTTGATCGAGCGCGGCGTTCGGTTCGTCCAGGCTTACACGGCCGGCTGGGACTCGCACGACTACATTGAACGATCACACCGCAACCGCATTCATGCCATTGACCAGCCCGTCGCCGCGTTGATCGGAGATCTCAAACAACGAGGTATGCTGGACGAGACGCTGGTGATCTGGTGCGGCGAATTTGGTCGTTCACCCGACAACGGCATCCGCGGCGGCGGCGTTCGATACGGCCGCGATCACAACGCCAAGGCGATGCCATTTTGGATGGCCGGCGGCGGAGTGAATGCGGGACACACGATCGGCGCGACGGACGAGATTGGCGAGAAGGCTGTCGGCGTCGTTCACCCAATCAAAGACTTGCACGTCACGATTCTCAAATTGCTTGGCCTGGACGATAACAAGCTGACATACTTCCACGGCGGCCGCTTCAAGCAGTTGTCACAAACCGGCGGCGAAGTGATCGAGGAACTGATTGCGTGACGAGTTATTGGCGTCGCAATGCTTTGCCCGGTCTCTTTCCCGTGTGCTTGTCTTTCGCTAAGACCAATTCACCATTGACGATCACGTACTCAATACCTTCGTTGTACTGGAACGGGGCAGTGTACTCTGCCCGATCAATAACCCGATCGGCGTTAAAGATGGTGATGTCGGCGTAATAGCCTTGTTTGATAAGGCCGCGATCTTGGATGCCGATCTTGGCGGCGTTGAGCGACGTCATCTTTCGAACGGCGTTTTCCAGGGTCAGGAGCTTTTGTTCACGAACGTAGCTGCCCAGCACACGAGGAAACGTGCCAAAGTTGCGTGGATGCGGATTGCCCCGGCGAAGTGGTCCTTCGATGGCGTAGGCTGAGCCGTCGGAACCGACGCTGCACCACGGTTGTTTGAGAGCGAAGTTCATGTCCTTTTCTTCGTGATGAGCGTAAACGGTGCTGACCGAGCCCCCTTCTTCGATCAACAAGTCGAACAACTCGTCGAGCAAATCCGGATCGGCTTTGCCGCGCGTCCGCAGCGACATGACGCGGTCCATCGTCAGGCCCTTGTATTGGTTGTTCGCGCTGACCAACATCCGGCTCCAATCGCCACCGACCGCTGTATAGTGGTTGTACCAACCGGCAATGCCGCGCTGGATGTCATGCTTCAGCCGCTCGCGCAGCGTTTTGTCTTCCAACCGCTTGAGCAACTCGCCGCGGCCGCCTTCGTGAGCCCACGGTGGAATGATGCTGACCAGGTTATTATTGCCGCGCGTGTAGGGATAGACATTGGCCTGGACATTCACGCCGCGCCGGCGAGCGTCTTCAATCAGCTCCACAACCTCGTTCATGCGGCCCCAGTACTTTTGGTCGGCGATCTTCAGATGGATGATGTCGACAGGAACGCCCGCCCGCTCGCCAACTTCGATGGCCTCGCTCACCGAATCAAATACGCCTGTGCCTTCGTTACGGATGTGTGTCGAATAGATACCACCGTGTTTTGCGACCGGCTTGCACAGCGCGACAAGATCATCGGTCGTTGCCAGCGAACCGGGTGGCATCATCACTTGGCTCGACAGTCCCATCGCGCCGTCGCGCATCGCCTGGTCGACCAGCCTCTGCATTTGCTCGATCTGCTCGGCAGTCGGGCGATCAAACGTGCTACCCATCACGCTGCGCCAGAGGTTGTTGATCCCCACGTAGGAACAAATGTTTGTCGAAATGCCGGCCTGCTCGACGGTGTCGAAGTAGTCGCCGAGCGTTTTGATTTCGATAACTTTTTTACCGACCTTGGTCCGGCGGGGCGGAAGCATTCCTTGATAAGGTCCCGCCGAGTTGCCTTCGCCGAGGACTTCGGTCGTGACGCCTTGCCGGATTTTGCTTTCCGCGTTGCCGTCTTCGAGCAACAAAAAGTCTGAATGCGAGTGCATGTCGATGAAACCGGGCGAAACAACCAGACCTTTGGCATCGATCGTTTTTTTGGCCTTCGCGTCAGTCAACTTGCCGATCGCCACGATTCGATCAGCGCGAATCGCGACATCACCGTGATACCACGGGTTGCCCGTACCATCGACGATTCGGCCCTTGCGAATCACAAGGTCGTAGTTCTCCTCGGCTCGTAAACCGCCAGGCAGCAGGAGGAAAACAAGCGGCACGCAAAGAGAAAATGACAAGGCGACCGACCTGACGCGCAACATGATAACTTCTCCAATCCCGACACCCAGACGTGCCGCGGTTGCCGCGAGAGAAAAAAGTGGTCAGGCGGGGCGTTCGAACCCATCGGGCCTACCAGACCCGCCGGACCGGTTTTTTATTTGGCCCGCCGCACCGGAGGTACGACCGACACAGGACCCCGGTCTGGACTCTTTGAGGCCGGACGGCGAAAGGGAAGATCGTAAGATCTGCCGCGATGTCGTCCTTCTCCCATGCGGTCCTTAAACCGCACAGTTCTCACCTGAAAGCCGCGTTGGCATTTCTTAAAGTGTCTTGGCCGCACAACAACAGACACACAACACGAAAACCAATGTTGTTGTTGCGGTTCGTCGCATCGTTCCTGTTGCGGTTCGTCGAACGGCAATTGTCTGCATTGTTGTGCCAACCACCGCCGCGCAACACACGACGTTACGACCAGTTCCCTACCTCGTCTCCGTCACCAACCGAAATTATAGCCCCTGCGGACCTGGCGCGAAACGCGCCGAGGAAAAAAATTCGCGCGCCGCTGCGCGGCGGAAGAAGGGTAAAAGGGAAAAGGGTTAAGGAGAGTCCTGGCCGCACAACAACAGACACACAACACGAAAACCAATGATGACGAGGCGGGCCGACGCATCGTTCCAGTTGCGGAGCGACGAACGGCAATTGACCGCA
>CAYFJO010000488.1:0-7852 GCA_964343305.1 uncultured Pirellulaceae bacterium
CGGTCACTTCGATGTTCCGCATGTAGACTCCCGCCCGAACCGAGAGTTCGGGTTCCAGGCTTGGCACGTCTAAGCGGAGGATGAAGCCGGTCCGCGAAGGGATGTACAGCTTCTCGCCCAAATACTTAAGGCCTCCGTGAACATTGGGGAAATAGACCTGCTTGGCGAGTTTCTGCTGATGGAGAAACAGGACCTTTCCACTCCCTCGTTCCACGACCGCGGTGACGTCATCCGTATCCTTGATCCTTTCCACGACGGCGGTGACATCGTCAGCACCACCAATCGCTTTGCCCGTCCATTGCTGCTCCCACTTCTGCAGCGATGCCCGAATGTCACTCTCTTGCCACTGGACCTGGGCCGGCTGCTGGATGTAATCGACAATGTGCCCCAACCGCTGCTCGTCCAGTGCCAGGCGGAACTCGGGCATACGCGTCCCCGAGATGCCGCCCCAGATCATCTTTTTAAGGGTCTGTTCGGTATGGTGTCCCAAGGTTTGCGGAAGCAACGGCGGCCCCAGCAATCCGAAGCGATCCGTTCCATGGCAACCAGCACAGTTTGTGACGTAGTGATTTCTTCCGGGATGAGTGATCTCGGAAAGCTCCGGTGTTGCGGATGGCTCGACGTCCACCTTGTCGCAAGCCGACAGCAGCAAACACAAGCCAATGACAAATGGAATGCATGGCACCGACTTGGAGCCTAGCGTGAAGCCCCAAGCTCGGTCCATTCCGCCGCGCGCACTGCCAGCGTCTGCGTCGTTCTGAAATTGGTCTTTAGTATGTGTCATTGGCTGTGTTATAGACATTGAACTTGCCGGTCGGCGTGATGACCCAGTCGCCAGTAATCCGATGTTTCTCCTCCAAGGTTTCGTCGTCGTAGATGACGATCTCGCCGTTGACGTCCCAGGCGGAGACCCAGACCTCTTTGCCGGACTTGTCGTACTCGATGTGAACAGCTTTTCCATGGTCGCAGACCTTGATCAGCTCAGGCGGCTTGCTCAGATCCCTGCGGTCAAAGACCGCCACCGTCCGGGACAGTTCCACGTCCGAGGACAGCGGATGGTCGACCCACAGATGGTTCGACTGCGGATGAGTCTTCAGGAACAGGGAACCGCCGCTGGGAAGAGTCAGTCTCTGGACTTCCTTGAAAGCATGATCGGGATGATTCTCCGGGTCCGTGCCAATCAGCGAGAGGTCTGGCGATCCGATGTGCCCGGTGGCCCAGACCGGACCGAATTCGGGGGCGATGAAGTTGGCCCCCCGTCCTGGATGTGGTTTGACTCCCACTTTTATGTTGTTGACAAGCTTTCCTTCCTGGGCGTCGATGACGCTAATCGTATCGCGTTGGTTGGCAGCGACGAGGAAGTACCGCTTCGTCGAATCAAAGCCGCCGTCGTGCAGGTATCTTTCGGCGGCTACCTGGGTGATCTTCAAGCTGTCTATATTCGAGTAGTCGACCAGCCACACATAGCCCGATTCCTTGACACAGACGATCCACTCCGGCGAGTGATGCGAAGCAACGATCGATGCGACCCGAGCTTCCTTGATGAATTCGTTCTCGTCGTAGGAATAGCTGCTCGTCGAGACAACTTTGATGGGCTCTAAAGTCTGCCCGTCGACCACAACCAAATGCGGCGGCCAGTAGCATCCGATGACGGCATACTTGCCGCCCAAGTCTCCCTCGGGTCCGCTGTACTTGGAGATTTCGATTGAGCGAGCATCGATGCCCACCTTGACTTCCGCCACAACTTGCGGTGGGTCGAGCCAGAGATCGATCAGCGAGGCCTTGGCGTCACGCCCAATCACGTAGAAATACCGTCCGTCCGGCCCCGACCGCAGAATGTGAACGGCAAACCCAGTCTCCATCACACTGACGCGCTCCTTGGTGTCACCGTCGATAATCGCTACTTTGCCCGCGTTGCGGAGGATCACGCCGAAGAAATTCTCCCAGTTCCGCTCGTGTTGCGGAGAGGTGGGCCGCTCCTCGGGCGGCACGAACACTTTCCAGCTTCCCATCATCTCCGAGAGGTTCATCATCGGCGGCTCCGGAGGGGGCATCGCCAAGTAGTTGCCCAGCAGGACGACTTGTTCCGGCGTGAGAATTCCTTGAACTCCCCAGGGAGGCATCCCCTTGGGTGTCCCTTGGGTGATGACTTTCCTGACGAAGTCTTGGCCAAGCTTCAGGATCTTCTTAGGACTGAGTTCCGGACCGGTCGCCCCTTTGCGTAGCGCGCCGTGGCAGCCGGCGCAGGTGTCGAAGAACAAGAACTTCGCCTTATCGAAATCGGCTTCCGACAGCGCCACCGGTTGTGTCACGCCGGGCGGCGACGACCCATCTGTCTCTGAATCCGTGGAAACATCCACTGACTCATTCGAACAGCCAACTGCCAGTAACACAGGCAACAACAGGGCTGCAACACCGAACACCGACTTGTTTGCAAACCGTTCGAAAATACTTCGTGCTTGAAAAAGTCTAGTGGCCATCGCTTCGCTCCTAACAAATGGATTGGAATTCTAGGCATGGTTCCCATGGTGATCTGGAGACGAGGTACGCACTGTTCGACAATTTCGAGTCACGTTGTCGAGTGCAATCGGTCGCAAATCGGCGGGGTGGAATATTTCGGCAGGCTGGAGGATTTCGGCGGGCTCGTAGTTGGCGGGGTAAGCTGGCAAGCAGGCCCTTTTGTCTTTTTGCGCTCGCAAGAGCGTCGCATACGTCGGCAAGGCTCACCAACTCAGACTATAATTTAGCAATTCAGGGTTAGCATGTCTTTGATTTGAATCAAGGTCTTCCATTTTTTGCCAGATCCGAGAATCTGGACTCGATCGACCAGGCCCAGGTGCATGCCGCGACTCCCGGGTTCGACTCTCCGCCCGTGTGGTGGCTCCAACGTAGCATCGGTTCGAAGTGAGCAAAATCAGGATTCGGTCGTTGGCTGACTTTCTGCGACCGGCGAAGTACCGGCTGACATGCTCTGACTCAAAACCGCTGGTGTCCAACAACACCTTTACAGTGTCACAATTCGAGCTAAGCTGATTGCATGGAAAATCCCATCCTCATCGTTACTTTGCGGTATGTTCACATCACCTCGACCACGGTGCTGGTGGGAGGCATGATCTTTATGTCGGTGGCGCTCAAGCCGGCGCTAAAGACGTTGGACGACGAGTGCCGCCGCACGTTTCAACAGACCGTGGAACGCGGATTCAAGCGCGCCGTGTATCTCTGCTTTCTTGGCCTGTTCATCAGTGGCGTCTACAACTGGCTCCGCCTAGCCGATCAATACAAAGAAATGGGGCTGAAGGGCAACATCGTGATCGGTGTCAAGGCGCTACTGGCCGTGATCATGCTCGTCATCATCTCCGGCCGCGCCCTAAATCTCATCAAGCTCCCCGGCAAAGCCTGTCACATGATCAACCTACATCTGATGGCAATCATCATTCTGCTGGCCGGCCTGCTTGGGTATTGGCGGTCGGCGATCCCAGGATAGACACGGAAAAAACTGAGGAAGTAAGTCCTGAGCAACTTGAAAAACTTTCATCAACACCTTCTTTGGCGACTTGTTCATCTTCATGTTTGATCTACGAAGAATCAACCACGCACGGTCTAGCTGGCACTGCAAGTCTTCTCGCTAAGCAGGCTAGAACCTTGATTTAGATCAAATTCGGGCAGGTTTAAAAACAGGGACAGGCACCTCGCTAGCACGACTTATTTCCCATGATTCTCGTGGTTTAGCTCGGAACCAGCCCCCGTTCTTGAACCACGCCCAAATTCGAGAACGTTGATCTAGATCAAAGACTTGTCAATCCTGCTTTGTTACACTTCGATCAAAAGTTAGCGAGCCGCTCCGCATTATGAAACGCTCTCTCGCGAGAGCAGCAGAACATTAAGGAGTGGCACGCCAATTTACCTCGCCAACTACGAACCTACCGATTTAATCTGTGATCGCAAATTTGCTAGCGGTTGCAGTCTGATTAGTGTGCTCCAAAACGACATGGATTCGTCAGCCGAGAAACTGTTCGGCTACGGAGGCTCGCCGCTGTTTAGTGCCTGACTTCGGCCGGGGCGAGAGTTAAAGATAGAAAGATTGTGTGGTGAAATGAAGAAAAACCTGTTTCCTTTCACTCTGGCTGGTTTACTCGTTCTGGCCGCACCTTGCGTCTTGCCCGCGCAGCACGACATAGACGAGGAATTTTGCGCCGAGATCGCCAAAGTCGCGAACTTCCGAAAGGCGGGCATTGAGGACACAAGAAAGGCGCGCAACGAAATGCTCAACCAGCTCTTTCGCAAGTACGTTGAACGGCTTGGCGACGGGGCGACAGGGCAGGCAGTAAAGCAGTTCAACGTTATGTTGAAAGAGTGCGGCTTGATCAGCTTCGATGAGTTTTTGGCTGTCCAGACCACGCCGCTGAGGTACGTGACAGATCCAGTTTCCGGTCGGAAACTGCCCGTGCTCGGCCCTTTGGGTTCGGATGCGATCAATCGGTGGCTGACCGCCGCAGGCGTCGCTGAGGGCCAGTCGTTGGAGAAACAGCCCATGTACCGTCTGGCGAGCAAGGTCTTGGGCGAGCACATCGATTTTGCCCTCGTTGGGATGAAAGACCCGAACCTGTCCTTTGAGTTGCTGCCGCCCGAACTGCGCGAAAGCGCCCGCTGGGCCTATGGCCGGCTCAATCCGACCAACGAATTCGATGGTGGCTTCGACCATCCACTGTTCTATGCCACGGTCCGTGAAGCGGCGAGAAAGCTGTTCCGACAAGACCACCCAGAGGCAAGGCTTTCGATGGCGGATCTGGTGTTGCCTGAAAAGCAAGGCGGCTTCGGCATCCGCTCGTGTCTGCTCTGCCACGACGATGGCCAAAACGATGGCCACAACGGAGTCTATAAGCGCCTGCTCGGACAGAGCCTCGTATTCGAGGCAACAGCGGCCAAGCTCCGTGAGCGCCAAGGCGTCTCACTCAACTCGGCATCGGGAGAAAAGGAGGACGAGCACGTGAGGCAGTCCGAGGCGACCGCCGCCACGTTCCGCCTGGCGGCCCAGCGAGTGCTGGACGCTGTTCCGGACAAGATCGACCGCGAGGCAATCAGACTGTCGCACCTCAAGCCCGGCTACGACGACTTTTACGCCACACTTAAAGGGCTCGGTTGTATGAAGTGCCACAGCACTGAAAGCAATGAAATGGGAATGGGATTGGCTAAGAAATCAAATTTCGTCCTTAGTCCGGAAAGGCATTACCAAACCAAGAACATCGCTGCTCTCTTGTCGGTCATCGACATGGACGATATCAGCAACAGCAAGCTGCTCCTCAAAGCGCGCGGAAGAGTCAAGCACCTAGGAAACAAGGAACTAGTGCTTGACGACGCGCAAATGGAGGAATCACAGCGCGCCCTCACCGAGTGGGTCGACTCACTCAAAACGAACCAACCAAAGTAGAGACGACAGTGTTCTCCGCACACACTTGCGATGTGAGTGTATCACTCCGTCCAAATCCGTTTGCAGAAATCAATGTGGTACTCAGCAGGACGCCTAGGCAAAGACTCGGCGTTTTGACGGGGTTAGACGTAGCGCGGCTCCCACCGCAACCACACGGGGTCGGGAGTCTTTTTCGGAGAACGAACAAACCATGTGGAGAATCGATGGCCGAAAAAGACTCCCTTCGCGTTCGATATGGTTGTTTGCTTTTTCGGCGATTTGGTTCGCGGCGTTTCCGGTGCGCGCTTTGGCTCAGGAGAATGGTTCAGATTTCCAGAAGCAGGCGTTGTTGTTTGCTCAGCACTGCACGAAATGCCACACGGTGGGTCAAGGTGACCGCGTCGGGCCGGACCTGAAAGACGTGACCAAGCGTCGGGAGCGTGACTGGCTGATCGGTCTGATTGCCGATCCGGATCCGTATCTGGACAACGATCCGGTGGCCAAAGAGTTGCTGAAAAAATACAACGGCGTGCGGATGCCGAATCTCAAACTTTCCCAGGTGCAGGCGGAGGATTTGCTGAAGTTCATTGAGACGCTCAGTGAAGGCACCGGCGGCGGCATGGCGGATGTCATTCCTCTGGCGGAACAGAAGATTGCCACAAGGATCGAGGGGCCTGACGAAGGAACGGGCGTTCCACGTTGGGGATTGGTAGCTCTACTTGCGATCGCAGCTCTAAGCGGTCTGAGCTGGAAGTTCGAAGCGGTCAGGACGGCCCAAGTGCTGGTCGTCTTGGGCATCGGTGTTGGGTACTGGTCATTCGGCGGCCAGCAACATCACCATTTGATGGGAAACAATCAAGGCTATGCCCCCGAGCAGCCGGTTGCGTTTTCCCACGCGCTGCATGCGGGCGAAATGGGGATGTCCTGTCTTTATTGCCATCATGGGGCGGAGAAAGGTCCTGTGGCGGGCATCCCGTCGGTGAACATCTGCATGAACTGCCACAAAGTGGTGCGTAAACGCAAGGGCGCGCGTGAACCGTCTGCGGAGATCGCCAAAATCCTGGCGGCCTGGAGAACGCGTCCGCGTGACGGCCAGGACTTTAGCGGCGGCATTGTTCGGACCAGTCAAGATGATGCGAGTCAAGATGCGAGTCAAGATGCTCTCGACCCAGGTGCCAGCGGCAACATCGAATGGGTCCGAGTGCATCGCTTGGCGGACTACGTCCACTTCAACCATCAGGTCCATGTACACAATGGCATCGCCTGCCAGGAATGCCACGGACCGGTGGAGACAATGCAGCGGATGCGCCAGGCGAGCAGCCTTTCGATGGGCTGGTGCGTCGACTGCCATCGTCACCAGGGGCGTGCGGCCCCGACTCATTGGAAACGTTCGGGCGGCGAACTCGACTGCTCGGCATGCCACTTGTAGGAGACGCCGCGTGACGCAACCTGAAACAGACGCCTCCCAGAACGCTGACACTCGTGTGGGCGGGATCCGCCGGCGGGATTTTTTGTACATCCTGGGGGCCAGTTTCGCAGCCCTGGGGCTTTCCCGCATTCGCTTTCGGGCTCCGCACGAGAAAATCATTCCGTATCTGCAACAGCCCGAAGAAATCACTCCCGGCGTGGCCAACTGGTACGCCTCCACCTGCGGCGGTTGCCCGGCGTCGTGCGGAGTGCTTGTCAAAAACCGCGACGGCCGGCCGATCAAACTCGAAGGCAATCCCGATCATCCTCATTCCCAGGGAGGTGTCTGTGCGCGTGGTCAGGCCACGGTGCTCGACTTGTACGACTCCGAACGTCTGAAGAGTCCGCTGGCCGGCGGCCAGCCGACGAGTTGGGACAAGTTGGATGCGGCCGTGACAGAGCGGCTGGCCGCGATCCAGCAGGATGGTGGCAGGATTCGTATCCTCAGCTCGACGGTGACCAGCCCGACCTTGCAGGAAGCGATCGCCCGATTCGTGCAAGCTTACCCGGGTGCCCAGCACGTCACATACGACGCACTCTCTGGTTCGGCGATCCTCGAGGCGCACCGAATTTCTCATGACGAGTCCTTGCTACCGTTCTACCGCTTCGACCGCGCCAAGGTGATTGTCGCTTTTGATGCCGATTTCCTTGGCACCTGGATCGCGCCGGTCGAGTTCACCAAGGGCTGGAGTCTGAGTCGCAAGCTGACCGCGGACCGGCAAGTCATGTCGTGGCATGTGCAGTTCGAAGCGCGGCTGTCCGTGACCGGGGCCAACGCCGATTTGCGCGTGCCGATAGCGCCGTCGTCCCAGTTCGCTGCGCTCTTGGCGCTGGCCCGGCGCGTCGAAAGTCGCCTCGGCCAGACGAACGTTGTTCGTCTCCCCGAGGCCACCGAAGAGCCGCAGGTCGACTCCGCGACACTCGACCGGATCGCCGATGAGTTGGTGGCGGCAGGTAGCCGGAGCCTGGTCGTCAGTG
>CAYFJO010000489.1:0-7846 GCA_964343305.1 uncultured Pirellulaceae bacterium
CGCCGTGGCGATCACCCCCAACGGCAAGCTTGCCCTCTCGGCAAGCCGCGACAACCACCGTCCGAATTTGGGGTTTTGAGACTGGCAGGAAAATCGGTGTGTATCCTTTGGAATCTAGTGGCTATTCTTTGGCCGTAATTTCGAACCACCGATTTCTCGTCGGAACCTACTCTCGTCAGCTGCATTTCCTCACGCTCCACAATTGGCCCACCGAGTAGCTATTGAGATCTACACCCCCGCATTAGCGACACGGCAGACATGTAGAAAGCGAGATTCCGAGCCGTCCCGCGGACCGTTCGTTCGTGTATTGCCGCTTTGTTGGTTTGCTCTTGGACATTGCATAATTCACGTCGTAGCGTGCCAACAAGTTTGGCTGCGCCCCACGTGGTTCTTAGCCGAAATCTTAGAAAGGCGAAGCGAGTCAGAAACTTCCACGTATCAATGCTGGTCCGTTGCCAAGAGTGTGGTTCATCAGATGTTGAATGAGCCAGAGTTATGCAGAAGATCATACTCCGCCCTTCGTCTCCTTCTTGCTGGGAAACGCGGTCACTATTATTCTCACCGGTTTCTTGCTTTCGCGCATTGGAAGCGATCCAAACGAGGGCGCTTCTGAATTAACTTGAATGGTTCATAGCACGTGGACATCGACATAATTGAAGAATTACGACTGCGAACATGGGCGCGAGAATACTATGTCGACGTCGATCGACGGGAGCCCTCGTGGCATCCGGTTGTTTGGGAAGAGATGGAAAAGAAGGACGAGGAAATCGTTAGCTTCCTCATCTCGCGAAGAATGCGAATGCGACGCACAAGAAGAACACGACTGCGCAGTGCCGTCTAGAGAAGCTTAGCTGATCGCGGCGTCGCCCCCAGATAGTACCTACAAGATTCCCATCACCGTATGTACGGTTTTGCGCGCCGCGAGCGCTTCAGAATACCGCCAAAACCCGCGAAATAATGAACAAGATTGCGACACCTTACAAGAGCCGCTAAACTGTAAGAAACGCCAAGAAAAACGGGTGATTCTTGGGACTTTAGAGTTCGTTGACATCGTGGGGGTCGTTGGTTCAAGTCCAATACCGCCCACTGCTTGTGCGACATGTTGCGAATTCCTGCGGTTTTTTGCGGGTTCAGATGTGTTGCATTTCTCATTTGCGACCTGTTGCGAGTCCTTACTGGAGCGCAAATGGAGCGCGGCCCCCTGAATGGCCTTCTCGAAATCATCTTCTCGCACCTGCAAGTAGTGTTTCTCGGCCACCTGTTTTGAATTGCCCATCCACGCACAGACGACATGACTGGGGTGATCGGCTTCCAATTCTGTCTGACGGCTAGATCGCAGATTCTGGAATAGCTTCGGCCAAGGTTCCAAACCGGCCCGCGCGATGATCTTCAGCATGGTTGTGCGTGGGTTTTGCTTCGGATTACGAAAGCGAGTGATGAAATACTCGTCACCAGGTTCCGCTTGATGCCAAACATCCTCAAGGTACGGTCGCAATTCAGGAAACAACGGGATAATCCGGGATTCCTTGCCGTCGTGATGTTCCGTTTTTGGGCTTGTGACACGAATCCGCTCACGATCCCAATCGACATCATCCAGACGCAGTCCCACAAACTCGCTGGTGCATCGTAAGCCGCCGAATCGAGCCAAGGCGAAGATCAACCTCCATTCTGCGTCAGGGCACGCCTCAAGCACTTTGTAGGCCATCTCGCGGGTCACAAAGAAGTCTCGCTTGCGATTTCCCTTCACTGCTGATTTGAGCTTTTGAAAGGGGTTTGTCGGAATCAGTTCGTGCTCCACCGCGTCGGCGAAAAACTGCTTGGCGTTACTGATTCGCTTGCGGACGGTGTCGCCGCTCAGTCCCTCCGATGCCTTGATGTCCCCATATCGATTCTCACGAGCTTCCGTTTTTAGAAACAACTCAAAGTCACGGGCGTCGCCGGCGGTAACTTGAACGACGAGTTTATCACGTCCAAAGAAGCGAATCAGGTTTCGCCGAGTGTGCCCCCAGTTTTCCAAAGTTGACGGTTTTACATCCTTCCGTTTTGCGAAGTATTCGTCAAGTAAATCTCCAAGGCATGTTCCCACTTGTTCGTTCGACTCGTCTTGATCATCTTGACCGCACGTATCCTTTAGCCCGTCCTCCGGTGGATCAAGCAATCCGAATTCAATTAGCTTATTGCGGATCGACTCTTTTAGTTCGCTCGCCCATTTGGCAATTCCTTCATCTATCGTCTGAGCCCAGCTTCTCGCGATTATCAAGTCCTCGATTTTGATCTTGTGCCGAGTTGCCCGATCTTCCGACTTGGTCTCTAACGATAGCGTGCGACGCACACCATCGGGGGCGACAAAGCGAACAAACCATTTTCCGTTCGATCGCTTACGGATTCCTGCCATTGTTTATGCCTTTTGGTTGCTTCAACGCCAGTTTCGTTTGCGATTTGGTGGTGTGTTAGTCTGAATTTGTTTATCGCCGTTTTAGCTGGGGGGGCAGATTGCCACGCCATCACCATACGCATCTTTGTTCAACTTATCCAGCGTCGATAATATACTGTGGCTTCTTGCGACGATCGCTGGTCACCCGTTAAACGCATAAAATCCCAGCAGAAGCCAGCGGCTGGAATTACTCCTCCGCATCTTTAGTCCGTTTTGGTGTCAGCAAGGTCACAATCGGGCCGCGTCCGCGCTTCCGGTCCACTTCGACAAGTCCAGCCTGCTCGAAATCGAGCAACAGGCGGCTCGCGGTCCTGGTGGAGATGTGGAATCTGCATAGCACCTGCTTCGTTAGCTTGAGTGGATTTGACTGCTCGATACCAGCCAACCACCATATTGCCCACGCCAAGTGACCAGCCTTTCCCCCAGCATTCAACGCCAACCGTAACCAATCGTAAGGGATCGGCCCCCGAACAAACCGACCACCTCGTTCGTGTTTGGGGATTGGGTGGCGGTCGGTGAATTTCTGCTTTGCGTCTTGGGACTTGGTTCGGAGCACCTGCTGTTGATCCAACAATCCGTGAACGTCTTCATTGGTCCCCCCAAATCGTGTCAGGTCATTCATCATTTACCTCCCTACTATTTTAATAGAATACCTCTATAAGACTTATTAATAAGACTGTACGGGTGGCGCATATTGGACGTTCTTATGTGCCAGTTTTGCACTATCGGTCGGCCAGTTTGGTCGTTTCTCCTTCTTGATCGTGTGCTAGTTTTAGCACCCGATCCCACATCACCCGACCGCGTTTTTCGTCCAAGTATCGGTCCGGCCACCCAACTACCTCGGCATCCGTTGACAGCTCGAACCCGTCGAGAACGATGCGACTAGCCTCGGCCATAATGGATTGGGTTTGGCGAACAAGGTGGCTAATGTCCGCGGTTGGCCCTTCTATCAAAATGGCATCATGTACCGGCGCGCACGCTCGAATACCGGCCTCACTCGCCATCGAACAGGCCAGCCGCATCATTTCTGCCCCATTGGCTTGCATTGGAAAGTTGGCCAAAGAGCGAGGATTTGATGCGTCAGTAACCAGCAGTCGCCACCCAAACACGGTTTGAATCCGACCGACTAGCATGGCCCGATCGACTTGCAATTGGGACCAGTCCCAGAAAACCCGATAGGTGCGACGATGGGCCTGCAAGAGATTTCGCGCCATCGCGGTTTGTTCACCGAGGGCTTGAGCTAGTCCCTGCTCCCGCATCCCGTATTGGACGGCCAAGGCACATACCTTGAACCGATTTCGTTCGACTGGATGGGAATCTTTGGTGGCATCGTCCGGCACTGCGCCGGCCTGTTTCGCAAAGGACAAATAGGGATCCCCACTCCCATAGGCTTGCATCATCGCAACATCTTTCGACAAGGCTGCCGCAATTCCCAATTCCTGTTGCGACCAATCAACATAGGCCACCGAGTTACCCTCGTTTGGCTTGATAAGTCCGCGTAGCCACACCGAAGGCCCGAAGATGAACCGATTGTTGGATGGCTGGTTTCGGCTTGTCCGCGAACTGAAGGGAGAAAGCAGACACCGATTCCGGCCATCCAATCCGACTGCTAGTTTTTCCAACTTCATCTCAGACAAAGAATGGCGCAGTTCCCGAAGGGGAGAAACCTGAGGGTATTTTCGGGCCTGCTGACGAAATGTGTCCCCGTCCAAGGCCAAACGACCGTTAGGTGTTCGGGGCCAAGGGATACGATTCTCAACCAACCACTTCACGAATCGATCGTGCTTGAAGGCCCGGCCATCGAAAACACCGTAGTCACGATCTGTATCTATGATCAACTGGTCTTTGATGGCGATCCAATTACGCCGAAGCAGCGCGAGCGTTTCTGTGTCGATCGGGATACCAATCGCTTCCATGTTCGCCACAGTTGCCATGTACCGACCGCGAAGCAGCGCGCGGGGCAGGTCAATCTCCGGTAGCATCCTAGGCAGTAGCTGCACCAAGGCGTCTACATCCGTTTGGCAATAGTCGAGAAGGGCCAACCGCTCCGCCTTCGTGTACGGTCCGCCACGCATCGCCAGTTCCCGCAGTTCGGCCTTCTCGATTGCGGCAATGGAATCCAGCCCATAAAAAGCAAGCGTATCTAATAGGCCGCGTCTTACGGCGGAGCGGCCATTCGTGCGAACTCGTTGTTCGGTCCACAAGTCGAGAATCCTTCTCGGCGCATCCCACCCTAGTGTTAAGAAGCAGCCGATTTCAGCACTTGCGAAATAGGCCACGAACAAAGTGTTATCGTCAGTTGAGAAGGGTGGCCGATGCTGCATTTCGTCTTCGAATAGACGAATCAATCGGTTCGAGAAGAATTCCCTCGCCACGAGGCAAACAGGGGAAGGCCGTTCGCCATCAGGCGCGGAAAACTCGAAATCGACCAGCCATACCTCGCGGTATTCGCTTAGCCGGTCCATATTACATCTCCCCACGTAATTGCTTCAGGATCGGATGTTCTAGCGAGTCAATGAACCGATCATCGAAACATAGTTGCAGCATGTCGCGAAATGGCATCTCCGGCCACTCGGGATCGGAGATCGAACCGGTGGCCTCGAACACGTCATACTTCCCATCGACCATGTTGGCTTGCACGCGGACCCATTTCGTCATCGCCAAATCGGCAGCCCTCAAGGCGGAGAGGTGCCAGTTGTTTTGCCGCCCATCGGTATCAGGCACGCGCACCGGCCAGATGAACACCTCGTTTGTGGTTTTCGTGATGCCCGCGAATAGGAAAGTCGGCTGAATCTCGCTGGCCAGGTCATCCCACAATTTCCGTTCGACAAGATACGCTTCCCGAGTTACCTCATCAGTGAACAGCGCCGTCTGCATCCGGTAGTCTTCGGACTGGTGAACTCTCACGAATTGTTGGCGTTTCGGTTTCCCACAGGAAATCACGGTCAGCGCTTTCTTCACACCAATTTGCGAGGATTCCGTCAGGCGAAGCCGAGCAGGCTCGAAGGGGTCGGCGGGTTTGTCGTTATCGTTCTTAGTTTGTTTTTCGTTCATTATTATGTCCTCATGTAGGTTTAGGTAATACGAAACAGGGAAGGTCATCCCTAACGGGATAGCCGAATTGGGGCAAAAACACTTTTACGGAATACCGACGACAGAGACTGCATTTGATCGAGGATCGTAAGTTCATTTCACTATCCTTTCTTTTGCTCCTCGATCCAACGCTGCAGGTCTTTGATTGGATACCGCACGCACCGGCCAAGTCGAACGTGAGGAATCTCCCCGGATGCGGTCATGGACCACAATTTGCGCGAGCTTATGCTGAGCGCCTTACTTGCAGCGACTGAGGTCAGCAATAGTGCCGCTTGTGCATCAGAATTGTTCACGATAGTAGCTCCTATTTGACGTTGGATTTCAGTTGATCCACTGTCAGGCTACCATCGCGAACTAGCACAAAAAGAGGCGATCATGCTGAATGGCATTTTGTGTCAGATGGAAGCGAGTTCGCCTCCTCAAGCATAGAGCGGAAAATTTTTGCAGCACAAAAAGATTTCTGTGTGCAGGATTTTGTGTCTGCATTTTGTGTCAGCCGGAATTCCATTTTTGAAGTAGATCGTCGCGCATTTTGCATAGTGCGATGCTACTCTTTTCGCTCAGTGGACTCCTCCATAATCCTCCTCCGTCAGCATATTCTTTGTCCCAGTCTCGCACCAACCAATTTCGCGCAAGTTTCTTGTTCTTCCGAAATTGATCCTGTGGCATTTCCCCAGTGAAGAATTCGTGATCGTGTAACTGTTGTGTGATGGCGTACCGTTCATCACAGTCACAGCCCTTTTTGCCCCGACGTTTTGGCTTAGTCAACGTTGGTTCTTCTAAAGCACCATTCGCCTCAACAGTCGGTTCATCTTCCAATTCAGGCGGGATCGTTGGAGTGGAGTTCTCGAGTTCAATCTCATCATCAACTGCAATGGATTCAAGTAACTTAGCCGCGTAATTCAGATTTGCTGTTAATTCCCCCGGGCAATATTCGTACAGCCCCTCAAACCATCGCGACCACGACGCGACAAGACTCCGAAGTTCGATGGACTCCGCTCCTGTGGTTGATTCACAGCGCTTCGTTCCATCCCACAGAATATTCCGTGCTTGTTCACCTATCTCGAAAGTGTTTTCGGGGTCAAAG
The DNA here is from genome assembly GCA_964343305.1 of uncultured Pirellulaceae bacterium. Lineage (GTDB taxonomy): Bacteria > Planctomycetota > Planctomycetia > Pirellulales > Pirellulaceae > CAYFJO01. Next base: position 6,615 of record CAYFJO010000489.1, read on the forward strand.
TCAACCATGAGACATCGCAAACGGAATGCGATCGAACTATATGGGTTCATCACAGATTCGCTCTCCCACAATCAGTGAAAGCACGTGGCACGACAAGTTCTTAGGGGGCAGATTGAATTGCCCATGCACGACTGGCAACAAGCCAGTCGGCACGAAAACAACTCGCCCGCCCATCGCAAGTATCACGCTAGATAATGCAATTGAATGTACATGCTAGCGTTGTTGTCCCGCGGATCTTTTTTTACTACGATTGGCATCGCGAGTCGGTTTGGAGCTACTTTACTCTCGGTTGCCGGCGCAGTACCGACTAGCAACAAGATGTCCGTAATACTTCAGCGACTGAAATTGCTTGAAGTCTGGCGATAAAAATGTAGGCCACGTTATCGATTTTGACGGTTTCCAGATGGTCAGCTTGAACCTCGGTCACATGCACTCCGCCTTGATATCGTTTAGATAGTTTGCCGAAGTCGCTCGAGGTCATTTCCTCAAGCTTCAACCCAATCGCCGTTCCAAATTCGTTCCTTGGGCGAGACCGGTGAGACCAGCGGGAAACCAAATTCAGCAAGTGAATCAAAGGGCGAGTTACACTCTCTTAGCTCACGAGCCGACGCAGCTTGTTTTGGACTCGGGGAACGCACAGGCCGTGAAATTTTGGCGCATGATTCTATTAAATTGACTTCGCGTTCGAGCTTATGGATTTGTTCGTCGATTTCTCGGCGTTGGCTCCTCAACTTTTCTATCCTTGCCTTCATCGTATCGTATCGATGGGGCATTCGCGGAAAACGGCGTGACAGTCTGAGCCAAGACAAAATGTCAACGACACGCCCAATAAAAGAGATAGTCGCATGTTTGATTCTCCATCATCTTTGGGTTCTTCCGACTAATCGACAATCCTAGCTGATCAGGCCGTGGGGACACTATGGCGAAAATCGACCGGCTAAACCGCACTGGATTTTGAATCCAGCGCGCAGTCTGCGTAAACGCGAACGAGCGCGCGAGTTACGTGCGACAGAAAAAACGTGGGTGCCAACTATGGTGCCACAAGATCTGGAAACGGAAATTGGCGGATGGAATGGAGTATGGCGTCGGGCGCCTGCCAAATTAGTGAGCCGTCGGGTCGGCCAGTTGGGGTAAGCGCGCAGCAGAACCATCGTTGACGCGTGGTTTAGGTTGGAGATTTGGACCACATTCTCTAACAGGAGCCAACTATGTCACGTGGATCAAACCCGACG
>CAYFJO010000490.1:0-7824 GCA_964343305.1 uncultured Pirellulaceae bacterium
TTGGAGTCCAGGCTTTAGCCTGTCATTGCAGCCTAACGGCTGTACTCCAACGGACATTTCGAAGTGGCGGCGGCTTAGGACGACACTTCCGTCCTCCGCCTACAGATTCGGCAGACTAAACGATTTGCCACCACCGCCGCCGGATCGGTTTGGCTGAGGTTGATTTCGCTGCGAATCTGTGAAGCCAAGCCCGTGACGGAGTTCATTGTTCGCCAGCAACGACCACGGTGTATCTGGATGCTCTTCGATGCAACGCTGCAAGAATCGGTTGGCTTCTTCCATTCGCTGTCCAGCCGATTGTGTTCGCAACTTTGCCGTCGGGCGAAATGACAGCAGATTCGTCGTGTCTCGCAGCTTTAGCTCACGGCACGCATTCGCGTATTCGCGATATCGCACACTCATACGAAGCAATCGACCGCGTGCCAAATCGTGTGCCGCCCGCCAGCGCCGCGCGAGTTCACTTTCGTAAGCCGCTTCCACGCCCGGCGCGGTCAAGTGTTTCAACGAGCGATCGGCTAATTCAGCCATCGATTCAGCGTACGCCGCTTCCGTCCTAAGCGCGGCCGATACTTGCCGACGAAAATCAACCGGCGTCATCCAAATTGGAAAGAATGTCATCCGCGGCGGCTTGCGATCAGGCTGTCGATACGACTCGCCGACCGCGGCAACCACGGCCTGTCGCAACGGAAAATTTGCCAACTCACTTTCGATATCGCCCTGGCTGCGGTAATCGGGGACATAATCGCGAATCATGTCCAATCGAAACGGCCCGCGGTCGGCCTTGCGGTCATAAATCGTGAACGAACCGCCCGTCTCACGCGACAATCGCATTAACGCGTACGGAGCAAATCCGGAACTAATCGGCTCGGTCAGCCACTGGTCGTTGTTCCAGCCAACATTCGACCAACGTGGCATGTAAACGCGTTGCTTCAGCGCCGCTTCCGGCCCGCGATTCACGGGCAGGAAAAAGTTCTTTCGTGCCGCTTTGTGAAAAAACGCTTGTGTGCCCATTTCGAATCCAAGCACGGCCGTCGGCCCGATCACGGAGACCGTCACATCGTGTGTCTTGCAGAAGGCAATCGTCTTTTCCAACTGCCGCAAATCGTCGCCCGATTCGTCGGTCCAAACGACGATCATCATTTTGCCGTCCCACTGCTCACGAAACTGGTTGATCGACCAGCCGACGGACGACAGCACGTTCTCTTTTCCGGTCGGATCTTCCGGGATGCTGCGAATGGCACGCGTCACATTGCGATTGCTGGGCGTCGGCGGCACCAAGACTCCGCATGCGTTGCCGAACGCGACAACGGCGTTCTTCGATTCGTTGGCATTGTGTTCCAACCGTTCATCGATTTCCGCAAACACGGCACCCAGTCGCTTTGCCGCCTTGATGCGGTTCTCTCGCAAACTGATCGACGCATCGAACAGCCACACGGTTAAGAGGTCGCCCTCGCGCCGCTTGGCAAGAATCTCGGCGGCAATTCCATCGACAGCTTCGCTTTCACTCGTTGCCTCGCGCAATGCAGGCCCTGGCTTGCCGATTAATCCGCGCGTGTCCGGCGGAATCTCGCTCAGCAATTCGTCCGACTTCGAAAACACCGCATCGAAAACCGTGTCACGAGAAATGTCGATTGCCGCGACCTCGGACTCAAGCTTGACTTCCGACACGTCCGGCTCGACGATTTGCTGCACATCGTGTACGGGTATCGTGTCGACGTCGGCAACTTCGATATCGGCCACGTCGAGCGGTTCGAACTCAAACTCTTCGAGCGCCTCTTCCGCTTCCGTGATCGGCGTGCTGTCCAGCACCAGCACCTCTCTAAAATGCTCCACGATTGTAAAGAATGCCAGAATGATGAAGATGACGAGATGCAAGACCGCACTCAGCAAAGCAGAATTCGCTCGCTCGACGAGCCCGAAGGATCGCAGCCAATTGGGCTGTTCCTCGCTGGGTGCGATGCTAATCGGTTGATCAGCGGTGACGGAAACATCGGCAACAGGCGGTTCGCCAACGATCGTCTCCATCGCTTGGTTCATTGTTCCGATAGACATACAACTTCTCTTGTTCCGATCGCACCCCTGAAGTAATAACTCCAGAGTATAACGGAAGTCCACAAATGATTCACTTCTCTCTGCATCCATGAGCGAATCGCCCATACAACAACAAAGCGTTGCCATTGTCGGCGGTGGGTTGGCCGGTCTATCGGCTGCCGCGGCATTGTGTGAGCGCGGACTGAAGGTGGAGTTTTTTGAAGCACGACAATCGTTGGGCGGACGCGCGGGTTCGTTCGTCGATCCGAACACGTCAGAGATGGTCGACCACTGCCAACACGTGGGTATGGAGTGCTGTACGAACCTCCATGACTTTTTCCGACAGACCGGCATCGATCAGTATTTTCAGCGGTACAATGTTTTGCATTTCTTTGGCCCTGACGGGCGGCGTTTTGATTTTCGAAGTTCTTGGTGGTTGCCTGCACCGTTGCATCTGGGGCCCGCGCTGATGCGGCTCAAGTATCTTACGTTTAGCGAACGGCTTGTAATTCCGCGGGTGATGTTGAAATTGGCGAGAACTACGGGGCCAGAAAACACGGATTCTCCGACCGTTGGTGATTGGCTGCGAGAAGAAAACCAATCGGAACAGGTGATTGAGCGATTCTGGTCCGTCGTGTTAGTCAGCGCACTCGGCGAGTCGATCGACCGCGCGTCATTGTCCGCTGCCCGCAAAGTGTTTGTCGACGGCTTCATGAACCATCGCCGCGCCTATCACATCAACGTGCCTACGATTCCACTGGGGGAACTGTACGAACACGTTTCCGATTGGTTGACCGAGCGCGGAGTGACTATCCACTGCGGACAGCCAATCAAGCAATTGCTCTTCGATGATGATCGTTTCACGAGAGTGAGATTAGCCAATGAAACGACGAGCGAGTTTGATTTTGTCATTGTCGCAGTCCCGTGGAAGCGCCTGCCTGACTTATTGCCAGAAGACGTCGATCAGTTGCTTCCGCAACGAGCCGTGGCAACACAAATCAGCTCCGCTCCGATCACCGCAGTTCATCTTTGGTTCGACCAGCCCATCACGGCGTTGCCGCACGCCGTGTTGATCGGCCGGTTGAGCCAGTGGCTCTTCAACCACGGCGAAACGACACTTGCTGGAGAGCCGGCGACAGCTCACAACTACCAAGTCGTCATCAGCGCATCGCACGAATTGTCGGGCCGCGATCGTGAAGATGTGCTACGTGAAGTTGGAGAAGATCTCGCGTCGATTTGGCCGCTCGCGAACGACGCCAACCTGCTGCACTGGAAAGTGGTAACGCAGCGTGATGCAGTATTTTCATTCGAACCAGGACTCGACAACATCCGCCCCGATCAAACGGCACCCATTGACAATCTCATGCTGGCGGGAGACTGGACCAAGACAGGATGGCCGTCCACGATGGAAGGTGCGGTGCGAAGTGGTCGGCTGGCCGCCGAAGGTGTTTTGCGAAAGATCGGCAGGAACGAAAAACTTCTAGTTGCGGATCTTCCACGGAACTGGTTCGTCCGCTGCCTGATTTAGGGTGCGTGAAACGCACCAATACAAACAAACAACGCGTTGAATATGGTGCATTTTACGCCCCCTACGAATCCAACTGAGGAACGACGCCAACCAGAAACTTGGCCAACCGATTGGACGCCTTCATCGCGTCGGCTTGCAGCTTCCACATGTCTTTTGCGACCGACGGTCGTCGAAACATCGCGCCCGCCGCCGCACCCAACTTGCCGGCCCACGACTTTTGGTCCATCAACGCACCGAGTTCCGGCGGAAGGTCGTCGTCCACCGTGTCGCTGATCACGCGGACCGAAAGAAATCGAACTCCCTCACGACGGCACACGTCCGCCACCGCCATCGATTCCATGTCGCAGGCCATCGCGTTGTGTTGCTCGCCCAATTCGCGTTTTTCTTTTGGATTACTGATGATTCGGTCGACGGTCAACAGCCGGCCAACGGACAGTCCTTTTGTCGCGCTGACCACTTCGGGCGCGATCTTCAAGCCCACTTCAAGTTGATTTCCCTGAAGGTCGACAATTTGGTCGGCCATCAAGATGTGCCCGCGACCGAGCGACTCGTTCAATCCTCCGGCAAAGCCAGCGGAAACGATCCACTTGGGACGGCAAATCGCGATCAAATCTTCGGTGCCTTGCGCCGCCGATTCGCTGCCGACCCCTGTTTCCGCCAACACGACCGGCTGTCCGTCGATGGTTCCGGCATGTTCGAGAAACGTGGCGCCGCGCGTTGTGACCACGTCTTTGACTAAATCAACGAATCCGCCCGATTCGATGCCCAATGCAAAGACAAACGCGATGTCAAAAGTGGTTGGTTGTTGAGGCGCGGAATCGCGCTGTTCGTCGTCCGCATCACGCTGCGTCTCCATTTGCTTCTTAGCTTTGACCACTTCTTCGTAGATCTTGCGCTCGGCGGTCTGGCGAATGAACTGACTGACTAGCATGCGCAGCAACATGATTACAGGATAGCATGCTGGAAGCCGTGTGCCACTGTTCCGAATGTCCAAATCCCAATGACCAACGGCAGATCATGTCGAAAGTTTAGACTTTTCCATACACTGGCAGAGCCAGTGGCACACGGGGTAGACGGATTGGCAATCCGTCCTACTTGGATCAGCGCTCGACCAGGCCTGGTACGATCGCGCCGGTCGCTTCGCGAATCGTGTTGTCGTGGTTCAGGATTTTCGACTGGCCAATAAAGTACGTGTTGAAGTCCGCCACGACCAGGTTGTAGGTCTCGGCATTCTGGCCGGTTTCGACACTGGTGATTCGGGCGCTGCCGCTGGTGCAGTGGAGTTCCATGCCAACCTGCAGCTCGCGGGCCTTGATCCAACCTTCGCCCGAGACCCACAGCGGGTGTCCGCCGCTGGCCTCGATCGTCTCTTGACCGGCCTTGAACTTGACGAGCACTGACGTGGGGCGAACCGTCGTTCGTAATACCGGCTTGTAAGCCAGTTCGCCGGTTTCCGGATCTTGCGACAAAACAAAGTCGCCCACCTGAACGTCTTGCACGGCAACCGGCCCGGCGATCGTCCACACGACGGTTCCGGCGGCCAAACAATCGGAGCGCTGTGGCCGGCGGCGCGAATCGGCTGCTTCGATCGCCGACGACATTTGCTGCCGGATCAACGCCGCGCGTCGCGCACGCTCGGCAGCGTCACGAATTCGACTCGCATCTTCCAATTCGCGGGCACGATCGACCAACGCGAGCTGCTCGGTTTCGCCCAACGCCACGGTCGGCTTTTCGCCTTCGACGAAGACTTCGTTTTCCTCGTTCCACCAGTTCCACCATGTTTGCGGATCGGCGTCTAACTCCTGCTCGGTTGCCAGGTTCAGCGCTCGCGCCGTGCGCTCGTTGATCACCCGGGTGCGATAGTTTTCGAGCTGAATCGCTTCGCCGCCGGCTGGCCGTGGCCTTGCCGAGCGCTGGACGATTTGCTCCTTTTCGTCCTGGCCTTCACGCGTCATGCTTAGCAGATACGTAGTGCGTCCATGGCGACGAAATGAAACCATCCGCGTGTCGAACGGCGTATGCATGGCGGCCAACATGGCGGGAACGTACGCCTCACGCTGACGCAATCCCAACTGGCGAGCGGCGGCGTCGCGAACCTCCGACCACTTGGAATAGACCGCCTGTTGCATCAAGGCTTCGGTCGCTCGATTGTCTTGGATCTCGCTGATTATTTCGACGACCGTTCGAGCAACTCGCGGCTCGATCCCGGCCAGCACACGCACCATCGCGGGAATGGCGGCGGCATCGTCGATCTCACGCAATTGTCTTTCCGCCCGCTCGTGCGGACGGCGGCTGCGATTCATCAGGCCGGACAAAATCTTCTCTATTCGTGGCTGCCATTTGGCCAGCGCCACGCGTTCTTGTTCACGCCGCTCGGCCGAAGCTTGCAACTCGCTGCGCGCAACCCAGCGGCCGTCAACGGGTTGAAATCCCAGTCGCCACAACGCGTCGGCGTTCGTCGCGTCGAAGTCCAGCACGTGATTCAAATGGGCTCGCTCTTGCTGCGGCAATTTGTGGTCGCGGCACCAGTTGGCCAGGGCAAGTTGTCCTTGCGCGGTCTGTGGGAATTGCTGCCGCGTTCGTTGGTAGTCTTTCAGCCAACGGCTTTCACGCATCAACGCGGGTACTTCATCGGCCTTCATCCAACGGTTGTTGAAGCGAACCAGCCCCCGATGCCACTTGGCCGGAGCGTACGAAGGCGACAATTTCGCCGCCCGCTCGAGCAACTCAGATCGCTCGCCGGACAATCCGTAGATTTCGCGAGACAAAGCTTCTTCGACCAATTGCTTGGCCGGATGTTTCGCCGATTCGTTCGCGCACAAGGCACTGCAACAAACGAACAAAACGACCACTGTCAAGAATGCGCAACGGCGCAACAAAGAAACAAACATCACTTTTCCCTTTCCATGTTCCCGACGTAGAGATACGCCTCACAGATTGATTGGAAAACCCGGCCCCCGCGCGGACTTCCAATTCCTTCGATTCTATGGATTCGGAAAAAAAACGCAAGCAAATCTTTTGGAACCGGTGCTTCCGAATTGGTAAAATGAACCGAAACCCACCGTGCGTTGGCGACGATCAAATCGGGAGCAGATACCATGACACGGCGTGTGACTGCCATCGGTGTGGCGGTTCTTCTTGCCTTGCTGAACCCACCACCAACCGCTGCACAAGCGGTGACTGACCGCGTGGTTGTGGTCGCCGAAAATGTTCGGGTCTTTGTTGACGGTGCGCCCGTCGACCACGTCGCGCTGGGACAGGTCTTCGTCGTTCACGGCGTTCGAGACGGCTGGCTGTGGGTTCGGCATCGCCGCAGCGGCTGGATTGAAATGCGGCAAGTCATGCCGCTAGGGCAGGACGCGGTGGATTTTTTCACGCGTTTGATCGCCGCCAATCCGAACAGCGCGGCTCCTTATCGCGCTCGCGGCAACATCTGGGGGCACTTGGGCAAACTGGATTTCGCGATCGACGACTACGATGCCGCGATCCAGCGCGATCCAAATCATGTCGCGGCTCGCATCAATCGAGGCCTGGCGGAGCATCATCGCGGCAACTATGACGAAGCGATCGCCAACTATGACCAGGCGCTGCGGCTGGAAGCGTCGAACCCCATTCTCTTCAACAACCGTGGCTGGGCGCGACATGCGAAGGGACAGTTCGAAAAAGCGATCGAGGATTACACCGAGGCGATCCGACTCGATGCCAAGTATGTGCCGGCCTACAGCAATCGCGCGGCGTCGTATTGCTCGCGTGGCGAGCACGCCCAGGCATTGGTCGACTTCGATCGCGTCTTGATGCTCGATCCGTATAGCGCGACGGACTACGATCGGCGAGCCTGGCTGCGGGCAACTTGTCCCGACGCAACATTGCGTGACGGCCAAAAGGCCGTGGCCGACGCAACGCGTGCTTGCCGGTTGGTCGATTGGAAGAACTCGCGTTACTTCGACACACTCGCCGCAGCCCAGGCGGAAGCAGGCGACTTCCGACAGGCCACGACTTTGCTGCAAAACGCGATCAAGTTGGACGGTGGCCACAAAACAGATCTGCGCGCAAAGCTGCTTGAAGGGTTCCGCGATCGCGAGCCATTTCGCGACGGACAGATCAAGAATGAAACGCAGAGGGGCAGAGATCGTTGAGCCTCGCTGCGTTTCTAATGGTTCTACTTTCAGATTAAGCCGAGTCTCGGATGTGGACCCACGTGTGTACGTGTGGTTTGCCGCGGAAGTACCAGACCATGGATGGGCCTTCGATTTGCCAGACGTCCC
>CAYFJO010000491.1:0-7814 GCA_964343305.1 uncultured Pirellulaceae bacterium
GGCGGTCGCATCGAGACCAATTCTTTTTAACTCGAAATTAGGTTAACGGCGTTGGATGCCACCGCTCAGCCAATGGGGGCGACGATCGAGTTGTTTGTCAATGGCGATTCGCCGGGACAGGGAGTACTTGCTGGGACTTCCTTGGGTACGACAGGCAACGCAGGATCGACGGCACTCAACCTGGCAAACGGTCCCATTACACTTGGTGCCATGCCTGATGCAGTTTTTACAAACGTTGGCTTTGATGGCTTACTTGCCGAAGTATTGGTTTGGGATGATGCGCTGGATGCCAGCGAACGTCAGCAAATCGAATGCGAACTCGGCGAAAAATATGGCATCGCGGTCGCCTCGTGCACAAGCGACGATTTCGGCGATGCCCCGTTGCCGTATCCCACAACACTAATCACTAACGGAGCACGACACGTTGCCGTGGGTCCCTCGCTAGGTGCCAACCGTGACGCGGAAAGCGACGGTCAGCCCACAGCCGATGCCGGCGGCGACGACATCACCGGCACACCGGATGACGAAGACGGTGTCACCTTTACTACCATCCTGGCACCCGGCTTGCCGGCTTCGATCGATGTGGTTGCGTCCCAGGCAGGACACCTGGACGCCTGGATTGATTTCGGCGACGATGGCAGTTGGACGGACGCGGGCGACCAGATCTTCGCCAACAAATCGCTCAATGCCGGCACGAATACGCTCTACCTCACGGTGCCTGCCGGCGCTACCGTGACCGACCGAACCTACGCCCGTTTTCGAATCTCCAGCGCGGGGAATTTGCCCTTCGAAGGTCCCGCCGATGACGGCGAGGTGGAAGACTACCCGGTCGAAATCGTTTTTTCACCTACGCAGCTTGCCGGCCGGAAATTCGAGGATGTCAACGCCAACAGCATCGACGATCTTGCGGCGGAGGGGTCGTTCGTCGGCGCCTTCGATACGCTGACCGATATCAGAGTCGTACAGGTGGAGGGAGACCTCGCCTACGTCGCCGCGGGAGTGAACGGTCTGCACATCCTGGATGCGAGCGACCCGTCGGCGCCCACGCTCGTAGCCAGCGTCGATACGCCGAACCTTACTACGGACGTGGAGGTGGTGGGCCACCTAGCCTACGTCGCCGATTGGGCAAGATTGCTGATTCTTGACGTGAGCAACCCGGCGTCGCCCACGCTGGTGGGCAGCTTCGCTACACCGATTGGCACCTATCGCGTTGACGTCGTGGGCAACCTCGCCTACCTCGGCGATACTTCCAACGCCCGTACGCTGCGGATTGTGGACGTGAGCGATCCGGCCGAACCCACGCTCGCGGGCAGTTACGTTTCGCCGAACTACATCCAAGAAGTGCAGGTGTTGGGCAATCTCGCCTACCTCGCGAGTTACGACTCCGGGTTGCTGATCCTGGACGTGAGCACACCCGCCACACCGGTGCTGGTGGGCAGTTACAACACGCCCAGTCTCGCCCAGGGAGTACACGTCGTAAGCGACGTCGCCTACGTCGCCGACTACGCAAGTGGTTTGCAAATCGTGGACGTGAGCATCCCCGCCTCGCCGGTGCTGCTGGGCAGTTCCGATACAGCCGGCTTTGCCCAGGGAGTCCAAGTCGTGGGCAACCTCGCCTACGTCGCCGATGACGCAAACGGTTTGCAGATCATCGACGTGAGCGGACCCACTGTGCCCTTTGCTGTCAGCGGCTCCGACACGCCGGGACTGGCTCTCAACGTAGACGTGGTGGACGGCCTGGTCTACATCGCCGATCACAACGGCGGCCTACAGATAGTGAGCGTTCGTGAACCCGGGATCGGCGGGGTGCAGATCGAGCTATTCCTCGACGGCGGCGATGGGCTCTTCGGCAGCGACGGTGCCGGCGCCCATGCAGGTACCGGCTTGGCCGGCGACGACGACGTGGCAGTGGACACTACGACCACAGCAGACATCTCAGGGCACTACGCGCTGACCGTCGACCAGACTGGCACGTATTTCGTCCGAGAAACAGTTCCGGCCGATCATATCCAGACCGCACCGGCCGCTGGATTCCACACCGTACCCGTCACCCTTGCCGAAAGCGGCTCCGAAATTCCCGGCCTCGATTTCGGCAATAACCAAACCAACGCGCCACCGACAACAACCGGCATCGCCAACGTCAATGTGCTGGAAGACACAGCGGATACGGTGATTGATTTGTTTGCCGCATTCGAGGACGCCGAAAACTTGGATACAGCTCTGACTTTCAGCGTCGAGTCGAACACGAATATCGGGCTATTTGATTCGACGGACATGGCGGCGGGTGCGCTGACGTTGGACTACGCGCCTGATGCTAACGGCACGGCTGACATCAGAGTGCGAGCGACCGACACTGGCGGGTTGTTTGTCGAAACGACGTTTACCGTCACAGTCGCTGCAGTTAACGACGAGCCGAGTGTCACGATGCTGGGCGACCAGGCGGTCAACGAGGATTCGGGTGCACACACCGTGGCTGGTTTTGCAACGCCGGCACCCGGCGGTGGTCTGGACGAAGCCGGGCAGACGTTCAGTTACAACGTCTCCGTCGACAACCCGTCGCTGTTCGCGGTCTTGCCCGCGATCGACGGTAATGGACAGCTTACATACACTTTGGAAGCCAATGCCAATGGAACGACGAACGTCATGGTCTCGGTGACCGACAGCGGCGGCACTGCGAACGGTGGGGAAGATACTTCACCGACGCAGTCTTTTCAGATCATTGTCTTGTCGGCCGAGCAACAAACCCAGCAGATGGTCGATGATGTGCAGGCGCTGAAAGACGCCGGAGATCTGGGCAACGGTCAGGCCAATCCGGTGCTCAACTTCTTGGATCAAGCCCTGAAGGATCTCGACAAGGGAAAGACAAGTCAGGCCGTAAAGAAACTGGGCGATTTTGTCGATCGCATTCAGGATTTCCTTGACGACGGCACGCTCACCTTATCGCAAGGACAGCCATTGATCGACGCCGCCAACACAGCGATTCAATCCGCACTGTGAGCCGAAATCGCAGGAAACAAGAGAGACGACTTGACGGGATGAGGAGTCTTCTTTGTCATCTTTTCGACAGCGCGCGCCGATGGACTGCCTGCTCCTCCAAGCGAATTCCAATTGCAAAACCCCGGGGGCCGCAATCCTTGGTTGCAGAATCTCATCATCAACAAAACCTGTTCAAGATAGCCCGACCCATCCGCATGGCCGAAGTGGCATTTCCCTGCGCCGCCGAAAGGTACGAGTAGATCATGGTTAACACGAACACGGTGAAAGATGTGGTGTGCCTCCAAACTCGGCGCCGATGTGCGTGCGTTTGAGTTCCAAGTTTCCAGCCAAGATAAACGCGGAGTTCTGTAAAGTCATTCGCTTTCTGGAAAGTCCGGAAATACAACCGTTTATTACGCGAATTCGCTCACGCCCGCGTGGACGCGGAGTTGAATTCAATAAGTTTCTCGCCAGTGATGCCCCGTCCCCACCTGTCGCAACTAAAGAGAGGGCTGGCAGGAAAAACCGAGACAGTGAAAAGGCGACTAAGCCCGGCCGTGCACTGGATCGTTTACAAAGTAAACCCAATTTCCATTAGCACGCCGTTAAATGATGGGTCCCGAAACGCATCAACCCTGCTCACTTGGCTCCCGTCCGCGGTGAACCCCTTGTAAAACTGGTACACGTATTCCAACTTGACCAGGATCGTATCGTGAACCCAAACACCGCCCCCAACCTGAAATCGATGGACTGCGCCACCGGAAGTCACGTCCACCGCGTTGTTGATCGTGGAGACGAGACGACGGGCGGTTGTGCCGCTGTATCGTGTAGCCACATACGTGCGAGGCGTAAAGCGGTAGATACTTTCGCCCGCATAGTACAACCATGATTCCGTTGGAGTGCCCGGAGCACTTCCATTCATATCGGCATCCCGAAACACACCGAAGTGGCCATAGAATTCCCACGGCCCGCGAAACGATGTTAAGTCAAACTGGCCGGCGGTCACCTGTTGACCAGCTCCGGGCGTGATTTGTCCGGGAGCATTGCCCGCGCCGATCACATCCTCGTAAGGACCGCCCGAGCGGTTCGATCGGAATAAGCCGGAACTCGATCCGGTCCCGGGGAAGCCAGTCGGGTTGCCGGAATGATCCGTCCAGAAAAACGAAAAGGACGCTCGTGACCCGCGGGCCGTATCCATATAGAGCTTGCTGTGAACTTGCACACTGCGATGGGCTTGAAAGTCACCGTTGTTCCCGACACCAACACCAACCAGCCAATTCACCGGCAGCGTGCCTGGTGGGTTGAAAAACTCAAAACCGATATCGACCACGCGCGGATCAACGACATAGTTGCCGATCAATGGATTTCGCAGCACCTCGGCGTTCACTGATCGGCGGTAGTGGGCGTCGCCGAAATCCATCTCGAACCCGCCTGCTTTTACATGGACGAATTCGAAGACCGGCTCTAGCGGACCGGGCAGGTCACGAAACAAAATAAAACCTTCATTGGCCTGCAACTCATCTTCGTGGGGACGGCTGGAAATAAATACGTCAAAAAAAACTTCCATTGCGCCGCTGAAGTCTAACAAGAACGACAATTGCCCAAATGGACTTTGGATCCCCGGCTCCAGCGCCCCCGGCACCACACTACTCGGACCAACTGTGTCGAACACATTCGCTTGCTGCAAATACTGCAACCGCCCCACGGTGTTTAGCCCCAAATATAGGTCCATGTCACCGGATCGACCGATCCGGGTAGTCATTCGCTGGAGCCTTCCCATTCCCAGCCAGTCATAGGTTCGTGCCCTTTGCCACCCGGGAATTCTTGCAGTTGACCATGGTAATTCGATGTATTCCTCGTACTGTTCCCGGGGGGACTCCGGTAATAATTCAATTTCTCCTGGCTGCGAAACCTGCTGATACAGCCCAGTGTTTTCGCTTAGCCTATCGAGGTCTTTTCGTAGCGTTTCATATTCGGATCTCGTGACGTATTCCTGGCGCGGACTTTGATGTTGGTCCCACGTGTTAAAACGCTCGTTCTGCGGTGGAAGGATGATTGCACCCGGCGCGCCTTCCCCAGTCATGTCAGATCCACCGCCAATCGTCTGGGCATTTACAATCGAGTTAACGCAGATCGATCCTAGCGCCAATAGTGTGAGGGTTGGACAGCGAAGGATCCGCATCAGCCTGGTTCCGATAATGGGCAAGTCTTAGCTCAACATTGAAACACTACTTAGTTCGATCGGCTGCTGAATCACACTTGAATGAGCCTTATTATCACTACACTTCGCGGTTCAATTCAGTCTCGTAGGGGATGGTGTACGCGGATCGACAAAGCATTTGGTTAATGAATCTTAAGAGTGCACACCGGTCTGCTTTTTTCGCGCTACAGCGGTTTATGCCGTGAAATATGTTTGACATTGCGATGGGAAAAATAGTTAAATGGTTAATTACAGATCGGAGTCGCAATGAGCGCGACGCTTATGCGTGGATTAGCCATGAAGTCTGCAAGCCACTTCTACGCGATTGCCGTCGTAATGTTGTGCCTTTCAGCACAATACGCTCTCGCGGCGAAGCCGGAACTGGAGATCCTGGTACTTTTCGACAACACGTCGGCGCGCGAGGATTTGCGTCGATCATGGGGGTTTTCGGCGCTTGTCGATTTTCGCGGACGCCGAGTGTTGTTTGATGCTGGTAGTGATCCAATTCTTTTGCTGGAACACTTGGAAAAAATGCGGATCGATCCTAAGTCGATCGAGCACGTGGTAATCTCCCATCAACATGGCGACCATCTTCGCGGCGTGTATTGGGTCTTTGAAAGGAACCCCCAGATGACGGTTCATTTCCTAGACAACTTTCCTGAAGAAGCATTTCGCCGTGCCTCGGCCGTGGGAATGAAACCGCGTCGCGTGAAGGGCCCTTTCGAGGTCGTGCCCGGTATCTACTCAACGGGAATCGTCGACGGTAAGCCGCCAGAACAATCGTTGCTGATCGAAACATCCAAGGGGCTCGTCATGCTTGTCGGTTGCTCTCATCCCGGCGTTGTCAAACTGGTCGAGACGGCCCAGTCGCAGCGGAAAAAAGATTCTATCCATTTGCTCCTTGGTGGATTTCACATGTTGCGGAAGCAACCCGATGAGATCAAATCCGCGATCACACAACTGAAGGATCTAAATGTGAATACCGCCATGCCCGCGCATTGCTCCGGGGATCTGGCGAAGGAATTGTTCCAAGTGGCGTATGGCGCTCAGTTCAACACGGCTGGCGTCGGTCGCAAGATTGTGCTGGGTGAAAAAGGGCTTGTCATCAGTACGCTTGAAGACAAGCAGTAGGCGAATGAACGACGATAACGGATATGCTCCCGATCTGAGCGACGAGTTTCCGGATACACCGGCGCGCCGCAGCGTCGTCGCGATCGTTCGCGCCTTTGGCACCGTCCAACGACAAATGTCGTCGTACTTTGCTCAATTCGACCTGACGCCACCGCAATTTCAAATGCTGACGGTCATCAACCGTCTGAAGGAAGAACAGATCACGCAGCGGCGGCTCGCGCGGGAATTGTACGTTTCTTATCCAAACATCACGGTAATGCTCGCGCGACTGGAAGAAGCCGGATTAGTTCAACGCAAGCCTAGCCCCGATGATGGCCGGGCGAAGTTCGTGCAACTCACGCGGCGAGGAAAGAAACTGCTGCAAAAAATCTGGACAGTCCATGAAGAACAACTTGAGCACGTCATGACCGGGCTGGACGATGACGAACGCCTCGAACTGACACACTTACTGAACAAGATAATTGCGGCTCATGCTGTGACGGTAGTTCTTTCGACTGAAGCGACAACGAGTCGAACGAATTGAATCTCTAAGATTGACAGACCTTGAATAGATTTCTTGAATCGAATACAGGAGGTCGGAAGAATGAGAATCGTGATATTTTTCGTGGTGGTCTTGGTGACTGTTCAGCACGTGGCGGCCGGCGAGCCTAAGGACGAACTAGCGCGGCCGGTCCACATTTTCGTTGGCGATGAGCCACTAGACACGGGCGGCAAGGGTTACGCGGCACCATTCTTTGAAGACTTCGATGGTGACTCCGTGCGGGACTTGCTGGTCGGTGAGATGGCTGATGGGACGTTGCGGATCTATCCAAACAGTGGGACAAACGAGCAGCCCAAGTTTGACGAATTTCTTTTATTTCACGGCGGGTCCAATTCCGGCCGCATTCCCGCTGGGTGACGCATCGGATTTACTCCACAGTTAGTGGACTTCGATGGTGACGGTCGTTTGGATGTGCTGACCGGTTCGTGGCCAGGACAGCTTCACCTATTTCGCCGCGCGGCCGACGGGCACTTCGAGAACGGCGAACAGCTCAAAGATGCCGACGGCCAAGTCATCAAACCCGGCGTCTCCACCGCCGTCTTTGTAACGGATTGGGATGCGGATGGTGATCTCGACTTGCTGATGGGAAATGTTCACGGCGAGGTAAAGCTGGCGGTCAACCAAGGAACACGCACGAAGCCGGCCTATGGGAAGCCATCTCGTCTCGCGGTGAGCGACGACCTGAGAGATCGCGGCGGTGATGCTGCTCCGATTGTTGCCGATTGGGACGCCGACGGTCGACAAGACCTGTTGGTTGGCACGGGCGAGGGTAGTGTCCTCTGGTATCGAAATCGCGGCACGGCCCAACAGCCGAAGCTGGGAGCGGGCAAAGTCCTCGTTGAGAAGAGCCCGTTTGGATCAGATTGGGCTAAGCGCAAACCTGGCGAGTGGGGAGTCCGCGTGAAGATCAGTGCAACCGACTTTAACGGTGATGGTCGACTGGATCTGTTACTCGGAGACAGTTCG
>CAYFJO010000492.1:0-7785 GCA_964343305.1 uncultured Pirellulaceae bacterium
TGGATTCTCGATCCTGCGACTCATCGGCGATGATGTCGATGGTGTGAAGGTCTGTGACGTGATCTGTGAAACTCGTCGAGTTCTCGTCTCGTGATTTTACTATCGTTGTTCTTGTCCAACATCAACATTTGATGATGATATTGAATCGGGACTTCATTTGCGGTCAGAACGCCGTCGTTGTTTCGATCAAGATCGCGAAAGACCTCGTCCGAGAACGACGATGGGCCATGATCATGTCGTGGCGGTGCGGGTAGTGCGAAAACAACGACTGGCACTGCCAGCTCGTCTGGTTTCTTGGGTTTCGCAGCCTCTTCCTTGGGTCGCGCCGCTGGTTCTTTGCGGGGCTCTTTTTCTGGCTTGGCAACAACGAATTCAATTTCTCTGGGCTTAATTCTAGCGGGTACAGCACTCGTGTCCGTCGTCTTTGTCGATCCTGGATCAGTGCGGGTGCCGTCGTGATCGCCGGACGACGCCCTAGTGTCAGCGCCAGCCGCCTTTTCGCGCGTTGCATCGATCACTTCCCCCACTACTAGATTCTCGTCCCCAACTTGCGCTTCGGTTCGCACGGACTTCTCATCGATCGGCTGGGTATTCGCCTCGTCGCCCCCGGGCACACTTCTCACTAGTATCCATTCGTTTGAGGGTGAATCGTTTGATGACGCAGCGAGAGTTTCATCGGATGGCACAAGCTCATTTTTCACAACGCGGCTGGAGGACGCGTCGGTGTCGTTCCGGCCGCTTGACATGACGAGCGTGATGAGGAATAGGAACACGACCCCTGGTATTGCCAGTACCCAGACTAGCCAGCGCGGCATCGCGTCATCTTCGTGCGTTGGCAGTGGGACAGATGGCGTTGCCTGCTTGCAAGTCGAAACCAATTGTTGTTCTGCAACCTCGTTCCTCCATCGGTCTCTCTTTGTTGCCCCCGTTTGTTGGGATTGAACGGTTTCGGTTTTCTTGGTGTCAAGTTCTGTGTGCTGCTTCGCGTGAGGGGGCGCTAACGCCGCAGGTCGTTGGTCGTTTCCTGCGAGATAATCGCGAAGAGTTTCGGCCAGCAAACGCGCTGACGAAAACCTCTCTGTCTCGGACTTAGCCATCGCCGTCAAGCAGATCGCCTCCAGTCTGCGATCCAATCCCGCGTTATAGTGTGAGGGTGGTTCGGGTTTGCCAGCAAGGATCTGTTCAAACATGCTGGCAATTGTCCCATCAAACGGAAGACGACCGGTCAGCATTTCGTACATCATAACGCCAAGACTATAAACGTCGGTTGTCGGACCGGTTCGTTTGTGTTCTCCTCTGACCTGTTCTGGCGACATATAAGCCGGGGTGCCCAGCAACAGTCCATCGTCCGTAAGTCTTGCATTGTGTTCCGCAAGTTTGGCCAGCCCGAAGTCCATGATGATTGGTTCTCCGCCGGAGTCGATCATAACATTGGTTGGCTTCAAATCGCGATGAATGACTCCGGACTGGTGCGCCGTGTCAAGCGCAAGTGCCATCTTGTAAACCCAACTGACAAATTTACGATTTGGCAGATTTGATTGTCCCACCAGGTGATCCGCCAAGGTTTCACCATCGATGTAGGCCATGGTGAAATAGTGCGTGCCATCGATTTCCCCGACATCGTATACGGGACAAATATTCGGATGCCGCAAATTTGCCATCGCAAGTGCTTCGCGTTCAAATCGCTTGAACGAATTTGGATTCCGATCCAGTTTGGGAATTTTGACAGCAACTTGGCGACCGAGGTGCGTGTCATGAGCTAAATAGACCGCCCCCATCTCACCTTCGCCCAAAACGTTGATCATTTTGTATCGGCCAAAGCTCAACGGGAATCTGCGAGACAACAACAGCAAGGGCAATGGTGTGGACAACGTGCCACCAGACTGTTGAGTCGTCGCGAATTTGTCTTCGCCCTGAATATTCTGAGCAAGAATGGGATCGTCCGGCGCAACAGTTGACAGGTGAGAGGATTGTCGCGCAATGACATCACGATGGGTGGTTTGAGTCATTTTATTCTATTCCGTATGTGCCAGACTTGGCTTGGACGAGACCACGTGTCGAATGGACGTGTAACTGAAATATATATCGCATTCGCGTGACACTTGCAATAAAACCGCACAACTATGCCGCGGCCAGTAGAAAATGTCCTCGTTTAACGCCGAGCCGGCAGGCAACGGCACACGAATAGCCATCGCCTGCCGGCTCGGCGTTAAACGACGTATGCGGACATTACTAACTGGCCGTGGTATAGTGCTCCAGCCGACGATGATGACATTGTGATGCGCGACTAACGGTCCGGCGACCAAACTGTTGAGAAATAGACCATTGACGCCATCAAAATGTGTCGTCTTGCCGAGGTGAACTCGCTTAATCGTCGGCGGGTGATCTAGCTACATCTTTTTCAGAAGCGGAATGTCTCTCGGGTGTTGTTCGCGTTGCGTCGATCTCTTGCTTTATCCGCAGTGCTTGGGAATGGCCAGAGTCGATCTCCAACACTCTTCTTAGGTAAAACCCTGCCTGGCTGAGGTTGCCTTCGCGCCTTAACACCCTGGCCAATTCCATGTGGACATTCACGTCGTCGGGTGCATACCTCGCCGCTTCCTTCAAGTGACGGGTTGCCCTTTTGACGTCTCCTTGATGTAGCAAAGCAACTCCCAATTCAAAATGCAACTGCGGGCTTTTAGGTTGTGTTTGAAGCATGTCAGTACAAAGTCTAACATTAGCATCCGATTTCGAAATTGTGGCCAAAGCCAAGTCGTAGTTATTCCGCGCATCCTTTGAACGCGGATCGAGTTCTAAAGCAAGTCTTAGGTAACCGAGAGAATCGCGTGGGTACCCCCCGGTTGCTAACGTAGTACCAATATGGAATAGTTGATCTCGCAGACGCACAGGACCTCTCAGCCAGACTCCTGGAAAAGGTAGTGCGAGATTCGCTGGCTTAGTGCCAGAGGCCTTCACCTTAGCAACGTCGGACAGCATCGCTGGAATGTCAATTGATCCGAGATATACCGCTGCGACACACCCCTCGGGTTCCACCAGGAAACTGACTGGCAGCGCCGGTCCATCGATGTTGGAGAATAGGCTATCCGTCAGTATCCCGAGTTTTCTCGCCGAATCGTAGGTAGTCATTCCGTTGAGGAAAGGGAAATCACAGCGTTTGAGATAGTCCTTCGATGTGGCTACGTCCTTCGATTGCCAATCGCGCAACCCGTCCACACACAATGCAATTACATCAACCCCCTGAGCACGAATGTCCTTCTCGTACTCGCTGAAGTCGGAAAGCTCCTTCAAGCAAGGCAAACACGAACTCGACCAGAGATTAATGAGGATAGGGTTCTGACGAGGAAGATCCAAACCCAAGAACTTGCCGTCCCATGACCAGTAATTGATTGTTGGTAAAGGAAAGCTCTTGACCATCCCAATACGAATCCCGCTTGATTTCGCCTTGGGGAACTCGGAAGCTGAGGGAGAAAGAGATGCATTCGTGCGAGGAACGTCGATCGTCGTTACTTCTGGTTCTCCTTGCATGATCGCATAACAGTGATTCGCGTCTAAACTGGAGAACTCTTGCTGCTTTCCGCCCGGCCAGTGAACGATTAAGCGTTCAATGCGTTCCGCTTTGCCCAATCCAAAATGCAACCGTTTGGAAGTTTGAGTGACAAAGCCATCCCCGGCACGCAGCGAACGAAGCAACACATCGCCACTCGGTAGGTGCGCCTCGATACGGGCTCCGATCGCGTCTCTGTTGCAGGACTTTCCTTCCAAACTCAGCGCAAGGAAATTGTGATTGCCTCCCACGTCGTTTCTCAGAAAACGTATGCGAGGTTGTGTGCGGTTGGTGATCCAGACATCCAGGTCGCCGTCGAAATCCCAGTCCATTAGGGCAACTGCCCGCGCATCCTCCGCAAAGTCGATCCCGGAAATCGCTGATACGTCGCCAAAATGTCCGTCTCTTAGGTTTAAAAAACAGCAGTTACGCTCGCGACCACTAAGCGAGCGGCCCGAATGCAAAAGTCCATTGAGTCTACCCCACCTGTCGTGATATTTGCCGAGTTGTGCATTTGGAGATTTTGCTTTCATTGGCGCATGCGACACGACCTGTCGCCAATAGAAACTTCACAAGTCCCGACTATCCTTCCGAGTAATCATACCATTACCCACGATCAGATCCTCCCAACCATCATTGTTGAGATCCCCAAACGGCGCTCCCCACGCCCACCGGGCCATTGCAACCGATGCACTGTGGCTATCATCCACAAACTTGCCGTTTCCCACATTAGTGAACAGCGTACTTCCCTTGGCCATTCGTTGCAGTAGCGCCTTCTCCTCTTGGGTGACGTCCGGTTTAAATTTATTCTGATGTCCGATTCGGCTTCCGGCCGATGAAAACATGTTGCTGATGTACAGATCCATCAATCCGTCACGATTGTAATCTCCCCATGCCACCGACATGCCAGAGCCTACATCTTCCACTCCTGCTGTCACTGCGACGTTGCTAAACTGTCCGCTATCATTTTGATAAAGGCAGTTACGGCCAAAATCGTTCGCCACATACAGATCCATATCGCCGTCATTGTCAAAGTCCTCCCACGAGGCTGCGTAGCTCCATCGTGTGCTTCCTTCGGTTAGCCCAACCCGATCAGTTACATCGTCAAAACTCCACTCGCCGCTGTTACGAATCAAGACGTTTCGACCACCGTTGTTCGCATCGTAGTAAGGAATTGGCGTTTGCCCTGAGCCTTTCTCACTATTCACATTAGCGCCATAACAGCAGACGAAAACATCCACGAAACCGTCCAGGTCGAAATCTGCTGAAGCGATTGACCTAGGGTTCACCATGTCCAAAACTTGTTCTTTCAAGGAAAACCTTCCGTGACCGCTGTTCTCCAGGAATAAAATGGCTTCGGAAGTTGCAACAACAAGATCTTGATCGCCGTCATTGTCCAAGTCCAAAAATAAAGCACTGGATGTGTAATCAAGCAGGTCCGCCCCCGACCCAGACGAACTATCTGCAACTCTCAGGTTTTCACTTTGGACAAAAAGGCGGTTAGGTAATCCACCAGGCTCGCAAATATATACGTCATCGCGACCGTCTCCGTTTGCATCGCCGATGGCAATTCCGTGCGCGTGATCGAGTCGGTAGCCGAAGACGTTCAACATGCGATTCAGCCACACATCGGCGTTGACAAGGAACTGTGCTTCAAAAATCTCTACACCATCGAATATGGAACTCGTACAATCAAGGAACCATGGCAATCCGTCTATCCGCTTGTGCAACACCTCCTCGTATTCGGCAACATCAAATGCAACCAGTGTCGGCGAGTTCTCCCTGCTTTCCTGTTGCCACTCACAATGCCAAACTCCTTGACACTGGAAACGCGAATCGGAGCCTGTAGCGCTCAACTGAAAACGAGCGTCCGTCGAGAAACCACCATCACGGAGGTCAATTCGAGTGATCTTGACCTCGTACCAATTTGGTTTTAGATCGGTAAACTGTGAGGAATATGAACTCACGGCCTCTAGCCACTGTTTTCCTGGCAGTTTTTTCTGCTTAGAGGCTCTTGTTGTCGCATGCGTGGGCTTTGCTAATCGCCAGATCCCTAAATGGTGATCGTCGAAGACTCGCTCGAGAGAGCTGGGGCGAACGTCCGACCCCACAAAATCTGGGGCGATAAGTCCTTCAACCTCGTCCGATTCACCGTCACTCGTCATCAATACCTTGGCAACCTTCTTGAGTTCCTTTATCGCCAAGTTGGTCAGCACTTCACTGTCCCAACCATCTTTCTTTGGGTCGTCCTGTGGACTCTCCTTTCTTGGATCGTCTTGTGGTTTGATTGAGGAAGCCAGATTCGGTGTTGGAGTTGAATTTGGTGTAGGGCAAGTCGGAATCAGGAACCGGACTACGCAAAACGATACGATGACAATTCCGATAATCGCCAACCCCAATCGTAGCGAGTTTCGCCACCTTTTCGACTGCTGGCCCCTGGATCTTGCCTTGTCACGTGTGAAGAACATATGTGACTATTAATCTCCGTGAATGATCTAAAACACAAAACGCGATTCATTTTCGTTCAATACAAAGTTGTTTGCAACCGAGATCCCCCGTTTGCTTCGTCCCGCGAATCAGCGCGCACGATGGCGGCTGAGACGACTCCTGCGAACCAACTGGCGAGCCCTTCGCGGCATCGAATTCGAGCAGTTCCTCGCGGAATTATTTCGCGAGACGGGATACGGTGTTGAAGAAACCAAGGCATCGGGAGACCAGGATCGCTCGATCACCGCAGTTTGCTCATGTACCGAACAAACGCCGCGTCGAGTTTTGCCAAGTCGCTGCCAAAGAAGGCTTTGAATTCCGCGATTCGCGTTTCCGCGTCGTCTTCTACGATCGGTGCCTTTTGACCGAGCATCTTTAGATATTTGACATAGTCCTTCTTGCGCGTGCGGATCAGGTAATACGTCAGCGCCCAGGCCTCAGCATAGGTGTTTAGCCTTCCCGTGGGAGCACGGAATCGCGTGTCGTTGGCCAGCAGGGTGACGATGGATTCGCGCGGACGCTCTTTCAGGTACGCGCGAAATCGGAAGAGCCTGGATTGGTTGACGTTGCCGATGCCGCGCCAGCCTTTGGAACTCTTGAGGTCTGGTGCCTCGAAGAAAATCGCCAGCCCTTCGCTGACCCAAAACGGATTGGCGGCCAGGCGAGCTTGCAAGCCGCTGTTGTAGGCAAGTTGATGCGTCGCTTCGTGCACGATCGTCGCGACCATGTGCTCCGCGCCTGGTTGCGAAAGGACGCGGTTGATCAAGGCCGTCGAACCCAGCCGCGCGCCGCGTTTGGCGAACCCTTCGACTCCCGTCAAGTCGTACATGATCATGTGGTTCGAAACAGGGTTGTAATAGCCGAACGCGGATTCGATGCCGTTGTTCGCACGGGCATAGCGTGCGTAAGATTCCTTGCTGTCGAAGACAATCGCCACCAGCGGGAATGGCGGATCGCTTGGTTTGATTCCCAAATACGACCAGTAGGTGTTAAATCCACGGAAAAGCCGCTCGAACAGCGCACCGCACCATTCGGCGTAGGGCTTCGACGTGTTGTAGCAGATCAGGTAGTGGGCCGTTTTGTGTACGTGAAAATTGGCGGGAAGTTCCGCCAGTAATTGCTCAGCGAATTGATCGTGCGTCAGCCCTTTGAACGGCTGGTCGTCCTTTCTGCGGCCAACAATTTCGTCGGGCTGCACAAGCCACAGATTGCCATCCGGGGCGCACAACAACAGTCCGCCGTTGTCGGCTTCCACGACAACTTTGCCCGATACGTGCAACTCCGTTCCATCGCGATTCAATGTCAAATGTTCCGCGGCTTGCCCTAAAGTTGCAAACACGCACGTTAGCCATGCGAAACATTGCAGCCGCACGTTAAACAATGGGCCCAAGAAACCTCGAAAGCGATGTGAAACGATGACCATGTAATAACTCCCTGTCCCGACATCCATCGGCCGCGTGAATTCCCGCGCCCTGTTCTATCTTAATGGATCGTAGCGAAGACTGCCGCATCGATTAAGCCGTTCGGTGAAAAAACGTTGGCGGACGAACATAGACTTGCCCGTTTTGCTCAATTATACGAACCGCAACAAGGAGACCCCCCTGGTAGCGTCTCCGCTTGCGCGAGCCATTGCGGAACCTAACATTCGGCATCTACGATCGAGTCTCATACATACGGTCAGCGAGAATCCCACGCCATGTTATAGCGGGACCGTTTTGAGAATTCCTAGTTTACGAAGATTGTTCTAGCGT
>CAYFJO010000493.1:0-7771 GCA_964343305.1 uncultured Pirellulaceae bacterium
TCTGCCATCACTTCAAGCCTAGCGAAGGTGAAGCGGGTTGCGACACGCTGACCGAGTTTATGCGACAGGTCGACCGACTTGCGGCGAAGGCAAGAGATCGACTTGGTCATCCGGTCAAGATCGCTGCCAGAGTTCCCTCTGTTCCGGAGTTCTCCCGCGGACTGGGACTCGATGGTGTCGCCTGGGTGCAGGAAGGATTGGTTGACACGTTGATCGTTTCGTCGACCTGGATGCCTGCCGATCGAAACACACCTGTCGAGAGATGGCGCGAACTGATCGGACCCGTGAAACATGATTACCGTCTCGCCGCTTCCATGGGGCTGTGGGTGAAATGCGATCCGCGCGGAGTTGTCATGCGAAACGATCTCGAATCAGCACGTGGATTCACTGCCAACATGCTCGACCGCGGTGCCGACGCGATCTACCTGTTCAACCACTTCAATCTGTCGGATTTTAACTACACGGTCGCGATTCCCGATGGCACGCGCAAGCAACACAATATCTTTCACGAACTGGCAAGCGAGTCGACACGTTTGCCGACCGCTTTGGACAAGCCGCGCCGTCATATCCTCACCTATCACGACACCGCGCCGCCGGGAGTCGACAACCCCAAACCGCTTCCCGCTGAACTTATCAGCGACAAGTCGGTCCGTTTTCGTATCCACAGCGGGCCGAAGCCGACATCCGGCGAAGTGACGCTGCGAGTCGGCCTTGCGGATCGCCCCGACGTCTGGAATGCTCGCATCGGCGCGCGGCTGAACGGTGTCGAATGTCGTGCCGTGAACGACCTGAACAAACCAGGCAAATACGTTGCCCACAACGGCAAGGGATCCCACGTCGTTTGGAGTGTCGCGCAGGTCGCGCCCCGCGTCGCTCAATTCGATGTTCCGCTAGCCGCGATGAAGCGAGGAGAGAATCGAATTGACCTGCACCTCAAGGAAGGCAGCCAGCAGAAGATCACCTGGTGCGAGGTTTACGTCGTGCCGTAGTGAATGAGATCGCACGAAATATGTGCTCTTGTAGCCGAAGTCGCCAGGCTTTGGATTTGCCAAACTCTGGCGAGTTCAGCTACGGGTACTTTTCACTTTGCGAGTTACCTTATCTCGCGAAGGTGGAGATTTCGATCGGAGAATGTCCTCATGCGGTCGAAGCGTGTAGCTGGCTCAATCCTCGATTGCCCAGCGGATGGACGTTGACAATGGGTCAACCGGCGCCGTAAGGTCGTCATGGTGAAAGTAGTGTAAACGCCTCGAAATCAGCGTCCGGACGAATCGAATCATACCAAGCCTTCCATTTCGTTTGGGCTTTGCGGACATCCTTGCTCTTCGGCTTCACAATGTCGGGCATTTGGAAGCCATCGAACTTGCGACTGATAAACCGTAAACCGTCGCGTGCCGCTCGAATCACATGCTTGTCCGGGTCCGAGAGGGCAAAAATCAGAGCCGGGACGTTGTCCAAGTCGCGGTTGCGTGCAATCGCGCGAACGACCATGATCCTGACCTGAGATTTCTTGTGGGTTACCAAAGCCCGCACTCGCGCGGCCTGCTCCCTCCTTGACTTCGCGTCGCCAATGAACACAAGACGGAGCCGGTCCGACAGCAACTTCTCATCATCATCTTCCGTACCCTTGTTAATCAACTCAAGGAACTTGTCCACGCTAAGGGTCACGGATTCAGTTGCCATCCGGCCAATTGGGTCTAGTTTTAACTCGCCAGTGTTTTGGTCCAATCTTCGACTCGCCACAAGTTGCTCTGTGACGCCGATCATCGTTTGCGTGCTGCGGACCAGAAACATCAATGCCAGTGAGGTGGAGACTTGCGGTCCGGCCAGTCTGGAATTGTCCGCTTCAGCACCGCCAAACATACCCGATTTCTTATCTTGCTTTCTCATCAAATACTCAACGCCCTGGTCGTACCAGCTCGGTGACTCACCTTCCTTGTCTCTGATATTCTCAGCGTTGGCTTGGAAACTTCTAAATCGTTCAAGCGTGTACAGGTAGTAGTAATTCCACGGGTTTGGCGCATAGAACCAATTGGTCGGCGCAATTGAGTAGTGGTCGTCAAACCACCGGTTTCCGTCGGTCAGCGCCCGAAGCATCAACACGCGGTTGATGCCTCTGGTCACGCCGGAAACCAGCGAACCGTCGCTGTCGACAACGCCGACAAACTGAAGAGCAGGCGGAATATCATCATCCACCGAGCGCGGACCCAAACCAATCGACGCCTCAATTCCCAACGCGTTCGCACAAACATACGTTGCTCCCAAACCTGCCGCTGTCGCACACGGATAGGGATTCGGTTGATGGATGCGCCGGCCATCGGCTTGCTCGGAGTCTTCTCCTTTGTATGCGTATCCGCCGCTAATGTCCTGAGTGCGAATCAACCAATTAAGCGCCTTCACAAACACTTCTTGAGGAACATCGATTTGTTTACGCCGCGCTTCCCATAGCGCCAATGCCGCGAAAACCGTTTGCGACGTATCACCAATCGGCTCGTTTTCGTAGCCCCACGCACCGTTCTGTTTTTGCCAATTCATCAGCGCCGTGGCCAGACTTTGCATCGATTTCTGATAAGCGGTGTTGTTAATTTCGCACAGGAAAATCAAGGCACACGCCTGGTCGTAGGTGCGGTGTACGTTCTGGATCGCTTTTAAATCCGCCGTGCCTTCCCTGATTTGGTCCAAAGCAATCTGAATTTTCTGATGCGATGTTGGCTTATCAGCTTTGTACAACGCCATCGCAACCAAACAATTGCGTCCCATATCCGATGGTCTCACGTTCTCCAAATAGCGAACGCCCCTTGCCACCATGTCTCGCACCTCTCGGCTGCTGGGCGTATAAGCGTTTGCCGTGCTCACCACACTTAAAAGAAGGGTCACTGTCAACAGTTGTATTCGTTGCATGACTTGGCCTCGGATATTGAATTGGGAATCGAACTGACGCATGCTGAAGGTAGATCGTAAAGCGGCTTCAAAACAACGTCAATTTTGTGCGAGATTTTCGTATGCGCGCAGTTGTGCAAGAATAGCCCCCGCAGTTGATTTGAAAACGCATTCTATCCGAGAATCGGTGATAGCCACCGCTCGGCTTCGCGCAACGACATGCCTTTGCGGCGTGCGTAGTCTTCAAGCTGGTCTTTGTCGATACGATTGATCGCGAAGTAACGGGCGTCGGGATGAGCGAAATACAATCCGCTGACGCTGGCCGCCGGCATCATGGCAAACGATTCGGTTAAAGAGATTCCCGCCGCCGATTCCGCGTCCAGCAAGTCGAATAGAATTTGCTTTTCGGTGTGGTCCGGCTGCGCGGGGTAGCCTGGCGCGGGACGTATTCCCCGGTATTTCTCTTGAATCAGTTCTTCGTTCGAAAACTGTTCGTCGGCGCCGTACAACCAGTCTTTCCGCGCTTGCTTGTGCAAGTACTCGGCGAACGCTTCGGCCAATCGATCGGCGAGAGCTTTGACCATGATCGAGTTGTAGTCGTCGTGGTCGGCATCGAACTTGGCACACAATTCGTCACAGCCAATACCCGCCGTCACCGCGAACGCACCGAGATGATCTTTGCGCCTGCTGTCCAGCGGCGCGACATAGTCGGCCAGCGCTCGGAATTCATTTTGCCCTTTGCGCTGCCACTGCTGTCGGAGCGTGTGAAATCGCGTGAGTTCGACCGTTCGCGACTTGTCGGTAAACAACACGATGTCGTCGTCTACGCTCGCCGCGGGCCAGAAGCCATAAACGCCCGTCGCTTTGAGCTGCCGTTCATTGACGATGGTTTTGAGCAACTGCTGGGCGTTGTCAAACAGCTCACGCGCCGCCTCGCCAACTTTGTCGTCGTCGAAGATTTTGGGATACTTGCCTTTCAATTCCCACGTCATGAAAAATGGCGACCAGTCAATGAATGGCACCAGATCGGCGAGCGGAACGTCTTCCAGCGTGCGTCGGCCGGTAAACGAAGGTTCGTCAATTTGAACATTCGCCCAGTCGGTTTCGAAGCGCTGTTGTTTGGCTTCTTCGTAGGTGACGAGCTTCAATTGCCGTTGTTCGTACGCCTCGACGAGCATATTGTGACGCTCTTGGTTTTCGCTTACCAACTCGTCACGCAACTCGTCGCTCATCAATCGATCGACAACACCGACGCTGCGTGACGCGTCCAGCACGTGCAGCGTCGGATGATCGTATTGCGGAGCAATCTTTACCGCGGTGTGTTTGGCACTCGTCGTGGCACCGCCGATCAACACGGGCAAGTCGAAATCGAGCCGCTTCATTTCCTTGGCGACATGGACCATTTCGTCGAGGCTGGGTGTGATCAAACCGGACAGACCGATGATGTCGATGCCTTCCTTGCGCACCGTTTCGAGTATCTTTTCGCACGAAACCATCACGCCCAAATCGATGATTTCGTAGTTGTTGCAGCCCAACACCACGCCGACGATGTTCTTGCCGATGTCGTGCACATCGCCTTTGACCGTGGCCAGCAAGATCTTGCCACGAGCCGATTGACCAGCTTCGCCGGCGTCGATTTTCTCTTGCTCCATGAACGGCAGCAAAAAAGCGACGGCTTTCTTCATGACTCGCGCCGACTTGACGACTTGCGGCAAAAACATTTTACCCGCGCCAAACAAGTCGCCGACAACGTTCATGCCGTCCATTAGCGGACCCTCGATGATGCTCAAACAGCGATCATATTGCTGTCGCGCTTCTTCGATGTCGTCTTCAACATACTTGTCGATGCCTTTGACCAACGCGTGACTCAGCCGCTCTTGGACCGTTGCTTCGCGCCAGGAAAGATCTTCCGTTTTGCCCCGCTTGCCTTTGCCTTTGACGGTCTCGGCAAACTCAACTAGACGGTCGGTTGCGTCTTCGCGACGGTTGAACAACACGTCTTCGACACGCTGGAGCAACTCCGGAGGAATCTCTTCGTAAACCGCCAACTGGCCCGCGTTGACAATTCCCATGTCGAGCCCAGCGCGGATGGCGTGGTACAAGAACGCCGAATGCATGGCTTCGCGAACCACGTCGTTGCCACGAAACGAAAAGGAAATATTGCTCACGCCGCCCGATACTTTCGCGCCGGGACATTCCTGTTTGATCCGACGCGTGGCTTCGATGAAGTTCACAGCGTAGTCGTTGTGTTCGGCGATGCCCGTCGCAACCGTGAGGATGTTGGGGTCGAAAATGATGTCTTCGGGTGGAAACCCGATTTCCTCGGTCAGTGCCTTGTACGCTCGTTTGCAGACTGCGACTTTGTGGTCGACCTCAACCGCCTGACCGACTTCGTCAAACGCCATGACGACGACCGCCGCGCCATAACGCCGAATGCTCCGCGCCTGTCGCAGGAAACGCTCGTAATCGTCTTTGATGCTGATCGAATTGACGATCGCTTTGCCTTGGACGCATTTCAGTCCCGCTTCAATGATTTCCCACTTCGAGCTGTCGATCATTACCGGCACGTCCGCAATGCCCGTTTCGCCCGCAATCAAACGCAGAAAGCGAGTCATGGCGTCGACGCCGTCAAGCAGATCGGCATCCATGTTGATGTCGATCACGCTGGCTCCACCCGCAACCTGGCCACGGGCGATTTCGATTGCTTCGTCATACTTTTCTTCGTCGATTAAACGGCAGAACTTGCGCGAGCCCGTGACGTTCGTGCGTTCGCCGATCATCGTGAAGTTGCTGTCCGGGCGAATCGTCAGCGACCGCATGCCACTGAGCCGTGTGTAGGGTGCGAGCGTGGACTTCTTGTGCGACTTGACCGATTGCATTCGATCTGAAATCGCGCGAATGTGAGCCGGCGTAGTGCCACAACAACCGCCAACGATGTTGACCCAGCCGTTGTCCGCAAACTCGCCGATTAACTCGGCCAAACGAGCAGGCGACATGTCGTACTGACCCATTTCATTCGGCAAGCCGGCATTGGGATAGCAAATAATGTTGGACGTCGTGACGTGTGACATTTCTTCGACGTGTGGACGCATGGTTTCCGGGCCAAGCGCGCAGTTCATTCCCACACCCAGCAACGGAAAATGCGAAATCGAATTCCAAAACGCCTCGACCGTTTGCGACGACACAAATGTAACGCCCGCCTCGTTGAACGTTCCAGAAACAACGACGGGAACACGATTGCCGGCGTCCGTGAAATACTTGCTGATCGCGAACAAGCAGGACTTCAAATTCAACGTGTCAATGACCGTTTCGGGCAACAGCAGGTCAACCCCCGCTTCGACCAACGCGGCAACTTGTTCGTAATACGAGTCGACCATTTCGTCAAAGGTCACATCGCGATGGCCGGCATCGTCGACATTGGTCGAGATCGCCATCTGCTTCGTGGTCGGACCAATCGAACCGGCCACGAAGCGAGGACGATCGGGCGTCAGCAAACTGTATTCATCCGCGGCACGTCGGGCGGACTCAACGGCCGCGGTGTTGATTTCGCGCACCAAATCCACGGGCAAATCAAATTCCAGCATCCCAATGGGACTGGCACCGAACGTGTTCGTCTCGACAATGTCAGCGCCCGCTTCAAAGTAGGCCCGATGAATGTCCGCTACTTCCTCGGCGTGAGTCAGACAAAGGATGTCCGTAAACCGGGCTAAATCCTTGGTATGGTTGGCGAAGCGATCGCCGCGCACACCAGCCTCGTCCAAGTTCAGAGCCTGGACCATGGTCCCCATTGCGCCATCGAGGACTAGGATTCGTTCCGCGAGCAGCTCATCGAGCAGCTCGGTTTTGTCAATTTGATCGACTACAGACATGAGTTTGCAGACTAGAGGAAACATAACAGGGTAGTTTGGACTACTATTTCACTCAACTATCCCAGACGCCCCTATTTGCCGCAATATCAACTACGAGACGAGTTTAGCCACATTTTCCAACCGGCAATCCTTCACATTGGCTCAAGATCCGACTGCAACGATTCCGATAATGAGGACGGTCATGTCGTGTGCGCGTATTTTGACCGCTACGACGATCTAACCACAAGGGCCAACAGACAATCAACCACGGACGGTTAGACATGAGCACGACGGTTGAAACAAAACGGTTTACATTGGAAGCGAAACCGGCGACGGATGAGCGGCCCGTAACGCAACCGTTGCGCCGTGTCACAGACGACGAGGTTGCGATACTCATTCGACTGCCCGATTTAACCTCTCATGATAGCGGCGATACGAGTCTGCCCGTGCCGAAGAGAAAGAGTGTCGCGGCGGATGAGTCGGTTGCAAAAACAGGGCGTGGTTCGAAGCGACGGAAGAAATCCAAACGCAACCGATCCAAATCGCAAGCCGCTCGACCTGCCAACGAGCCATCGGAAAACGATCCTAGTGCCGACCAGAGTTGGACGTCGGTCGGTTGGCAAATTCTTGTTGGTCTGTGTCTGTGCGGCGTTTTTGGTTTGGCCTATGCGGCGCTTACCAGCAATGGTTCGAATGGCGAACCGGCACCATCGGGTGAACAGCCCAATGATCTGTTCATCGAACTTCCCGCCGAAAAGGAATCGTCCAGCCAGATCGTCACGTCCGACGACGAGCCAGATACCGAGCCGTTTGCCATCGAGGGTGAATTGGTCGAGTCGCCGCTGAGTGTTGTGCCTGCCCCTACACCTGAGCCTGAAGGCGGTGACTTTGAAGGTGGTGATTTCCAACAAGATCAATTCGACGTGGGCCCGATCGAGACCGAATCGCCAAAGCCAGCGTTGCCTTCGGAGACGATTGCTCAGGAACCACCCCCCTCCGATACGGCGGGGCAATTCGAAACAACTGATCCAGCGCCCTTCGAA
>CAYFJO010000494.1:0-7769 GCA_964343305.1 uncultured Pirellulaceae bacterium
CAAGGGAACCAGTCCCGGTAGGAGTGGATCATAATTCTTCCGGACGGATTGAAAACCCACCTTCTCTTTCATGAACAAGCCGGACTAACCTCGTGTGCGAGTCCCCAATCTTGCACAAGTTGGACCGAAGGTTTCAAAGAATTAGAAACCGTTGTGAGGAAATCTGCGGTCTTCCACTCAGCATGGTCAGAGTCCTGTGCTGAGCGCGGCACAACGAGCGATTATGCCGCCTTTTTGCCAGCCCGCCGCAGCCAGTCGCCTGGTTTGTAGAGAAACCAACGATGGGCATTGGACAATGCGATGCTCAATGAAACTTGACGCGGTGCCGGCAGGCTCGCTTCGAGGCGGCTGAGGTCCGTTTGCAATCTTGGACCGTAATCGGCGAGCTGTCGAGGATAGATCTGTTCACACACGTAGCGATACAGTTTGATGTCTTCCTGGTTGTGATCGATGACCGCTTGACATTGTTTGGCGTCGTCGAGGATCTGGCGTTTGATTTGATTGTCTTCGGCGATGTTTCGGCTGCGGTAGCGGATCTTGAGTTGCCGCTGGTCAGACCAGCTTTTCAACAACACCAGTGATTCATTGAACTGTTCGACAAGCCCTACGAAGCCAACCCTGGTCTGGAGCATTTCAATCGCCGCATCGGCGTCTTCCGTGCCGGTAAGAAATCGTGTCTGGTAGTTCGCAGACTTGACTAACCATGCGTCAAAATCAGGCACATACTTGCCTCGCGCGCCGTTGATGCGAAATTGGAAATGAGACACGCATCGCATCACAGGATCGCGCAAGAAAGTGTAATAGCGAAGGTCCGGGCAAGCATCGGTCAGGTTGGAATAAGGCCGAATCGAATGTCCGGCAATACTCTTGAGTAGCGGATAGACTCGCATGGCGAAACGCAAGTCATCGGCGGTTGCGATGCCCGTGTGCTTGAAATAATTCCGAAAGTCGCAATGCTGCCCCGGAAACGACTGGTGCAGTACGTTGAGCAGTGTTTGACCGGCGGTCTTTTCGATGTGTACTTGAGCGAGCATTATTCTCCATCCTGCGCGGAAGAATAGGCGTTCCATCCTCGAATCGCAACCCGAATTGCGCGACACAGCCCTAGGTAGCCACGCTTGCCAAAGCGTGTTTTTCCGCGGTCTGGCGACCGCAGCTACTGAAAAATCCGTCCTACGCTGGGATTACTGCATGTCTTTGCTGAGGAAGCACCCGGTGACGAACCATCCGACGTCGGGGTGCGTTCGGACAAATGCTCCGGCCGGGCCGAGATACCGGCGCACGATCTGATATTCCGGCAACTTGCTCCCGTCAATCTGCTGGATGCGCGGCTGGCCTTCTTCACCAGTGCCCAGGAAGCCGTTGAGCAATTTGCCTTGGAGCGTTTCCGACTCCGCCATTTTATTGGCCTTCAACAACTCGTAGTCGGCCCGAAGCGATTCATCCAGCCGGTTGAACATCCGAAAACTGTCTTCGCCGGCCCCCAGACGCTCGAGCATGTCGGTCACTGCTTGAAAATCAGCACTCTCAGCAATCGTATCTTGTTCATCCACGTCGTTCATCAACTCTGCGATGTAGTCTACATGCGAAGCGATCAGCAAATGCCCGCGGACAACCGCCACGGCCGAATTCGGCAAGGCACGCTCTTCATCTTCTTCCTCCTCCTCGTCATCAAGACCAAGAGGCCCTAATCCTGGAACGCCGTCGATTGTCGGCACGTCCAGATCATCCTCTTCTTCTTGCTGCTCGACAATTTCCCAAATGATTTGTTTGCCAACGATTCGTTTCTTCGCCTGGGGATCATGCTCCATCGCCCGGTCAACAGTCTTCTTAACAATCACAGGATTCTTCAGTTCGATGGCGAAAACAAATCGTTCACTTTGCGGAGTCACCGGCAGTCGATAGTCCACGATGACCGACGCTCGATCCGACAGGTGATTGATCAACTCGTTTGGAATGTCAATCCTTGGACCACTTGGATCGTGCTTAATGCTTTTCAGAACTTCGTCAAAAATCGCTTCGCCGGCGACCTTGTCGATGGGCCATTTGGAAGCCCAAAATGCTTCCGACAGATTCCATTTGAATGTGGTATACGATGCGCCTTTGCGGGGCACCCAGTGCTGGGGTGCCAAAGCCGCGCTGTTTGGAAAATCCAACATCTTCGCGCCAAGTTCTTTTGTACCGGGGGCATACACAAAACTGTGATGAACCAGTTCTTGTTCACCTGTGGCGAAAATGACATGCCCGCCGGCACCTTTGACGACACGAAATCCGGTCGAACCAAACACGTCCAGCAAGTCGATTCCACTCCGCTTTTTCGGACCCTGTTCGGCACGATTCGTTTCAAAAAAACCAAAGGGCTCAACGAACCAGCGTGCATGAGCGGTCAAATCGCCCGCGGCTTTCGCACATCGATCCATGGCTTCGCGATAGGCCGGAACATTGCCCAGAATGTCGTCGTGGTCGCCAACAAAGCGTGCCAGCAGATCACCACAAGTAGATTCATGGTCCGCCGCGATCAGTTGATCTTCGTGAATCGTGTAGTAAATCTTGTCTGGTGTCCGACGGCCTTTCTTGACCGGCATCACGTGCAACACAACTTTATGGCCAAAGAGTTCGATCGTGGAACGACGTCCGCCTTCTTTCTTCAAGTTGTCAGAAATCTTGGCCAGCAAATCCTCGGCTTCTTCCTGATGACCGGTGACGTCAACCAGCAGAGCGACTGCATACTTTGTTTTGTCATTGTTTGGCTGAATCCGCGCGAAACAAACTTCGCCGCCAGAGATGCTGCGAACGTCATCAATCGTGATCGACAGTTTCGCGCCCGCTCGATTTAGTTTCTCGTTGAGTTGGCGATTCAGATCCTTGTTGAAGCCTTCCATCTTTGGATCATTTAGCAGCCGGCCGAATTGCGTCTCGTTCCATTTCTTTTCAAACAAATCCAAATCCCCAATGGAGATGTAGCCCTTGGTCGTATTCGGCAGCAAAGTCTCACTAGGTCGAGCAGCGGAAGCACTTTGTGAAAACGCGCTGATGGCCAACAGAAGGCAAACCAGAGAGTAAAGGGAAGAGGGTCGAGCCACGGCAAACTCTCCTTACGGAATAAACATGGAGTTGATTGAAGATCAGCGAGAGGCGAATCAACAGCAAGGGTCTTCACTTCATATCGGCAGAATACCCTGCGAACACGAACCAACTGATGAAATGAGCACTTCTTTACTGATACATTTATATCGCCTAAACCCAATGAACGTAACCAATAACTTGTGGATTTGGTAAAAGTGGGAAGGCTTCGTCCTCTGGGGTATCGGCCAGTAATTGATATCTCCTGCATTCTGGACGCTCGGATGGTAAGGCGCCATAATCCCATACATGCGGCCTTATCATCAAGAAAGCCTTAGTTTCGACGCAATTCACGGGTATATCCCATTCACTTCGGCCGTCAAGAGCAGCTCGGACGAGGTATCCGAGCGTCAGATTATCGATCATCCGTGGCTTCAACGACTTCGTCAAATTCACCAGCTTCAAACAGCATGGTGGGTCTTTCCGACGGCTGAGCACACGCGATTTCAACACGTCATTGGTGTCATGCACTTGGCAAGCCGCGCCGCTGGCACTCTGTATGACAGCTTGCAATCAACTTGCAGTGACGTGCCCAGTCGCGGCTATGTCGAATCGTTGCTGCGAATGACGGGCCTGTTGCACGACGTGGGCCACGGTCCGTTCGGTCATTTCTTTGACGACCATTACTTGCGACAGTTCAATCTCACGCACGAAATTCTTGGCAAGACCATCATCTGTGACGAACTCGGTGATCTGCTCAAGCGTCTGCGACGCAATCCCAACAGCGAGCTTGCCGCGAACGAACAACTCGACCCCCGCCAGATCGCCTGGCTAATGACGCGTCCCACGAATCAGGACGACAAACATCCGCAATGGTTGCGGTTCTTGCGCAGCTTGCTCAGCGGCATCTATACGATTGACAACTTGGACTTTGTGTTGCGCGACGCCTACATGTCCGGGTACAGCCAACGCTCGTTTGACCTCGATCGGTTGTTGCATTACACATTCTTCAGCAACACGGGTCTGACAATCCACGACCGTGGTGTCGACGCCTTGCTGCGTTTTATGGCGTCGCGCGCCGAGCTGTTTCGTTCGATTTATTTCCACCGCACCGTGCGTGCGATCGACATGACGCTGCAGGACTTGTTTACCGAGAGCATGAGGCTGGTGTTGCCGGGCAACCCGCTCGACCATCTCGATGAATACTTGCACTTTACGGAATCCGCACTGCTGGTCGATGTCTCCCGCTGGCAGCAAAGCAAGAGCAAAAAGAAACAAGAGCTTGGCAAGCAATGGAAGGCACTACTTGCTCGCCAATTGCGTTGGAAAATGATCTGCCAGCGAAACCTAGTTTTCACGGAAGACGACGCGGAACAATCCAGCGTGTTCAGCGACGCGTCGCTCGTGGAAAAAAAGGTGCGAGATCATTTGCCCCCACACCTTGCGAACGTGCCGCTTCGGATCGACATCGCTCGCCACATCCATCGCCCCCACACACGCGGCCCATCTTCAGGACAGAACTTTCTCTACGACTCGGCTCGCGACTCCATCCGGCCATTGAGCGCCAACGAATTGTACGACCGCCTGCCGGTGAGCCACAGAATATGTAGAATCTATGCCGAGACCGACGACCACCGCACCGAAATGACGACCGCCTTGGACGAATTGATCGGCGGACGCATTGCAGACGATTTGACAAACATGTAGGTCATGCTCCGCATGACGAAACCAACCAGGACAAAAGCATGTTTCTAGGATTTGGCGAAATCATGGCTCGTATCGCCCCGCCGGACCATTTGCGATGGCAGCAAGCCGTTCCGGGACGTGTCGAAGTGACGTGGGGCGGCGGCGAGGCAAACGTGTGTGCATCCCTTGCCATGTTTGGCGAATCGGCGCGCTACTTAACGGCGCTGCCCCGCAACTCCATCTCCCAATCGCTGGCGAACACGATGCGCGGCGTGGGAGTCGACACCAGCCAGATTTATTGGCGTGACGAAGGGCGATTGGGCGTCTATTTCGTCGAAGTCGGGACGAATCAACGCGGCTCAACAGTCTTGTACGATCGATCTTACAGCGCAATCAGTCTCGCTGCGCCGGAAGAATACAACTTCGACGCGGCTCTTTCCGGTGTGACTCACGTTCACATCACGGGCATCACGCCGGCAATCAGCGAAAACGCCTGCCGCTCAAACCTGGAACTCATCAAACGCGCGAAGGTGTCAGGTGCGACGGTCTCGTGCGACCTGAACTATCGCAAGAAACTTTGGAATTGGCGCGACGGCACGCCGAAGCAACAACTGGCCCGCGAGTGTATGTCGCAGGTCTTGCCGCACGTCGACCTGGTCATTGCCAACGAAGAAGACGCGGCAATGGTGCTCGACATTCACGCCGAAGGCACGGACGTCGAAGGTGGACAAATCAACGCCGCGGCTTACGAACGGGTCGCGCGGGAAGTAGTGCATCAGTTCCCCAACGTGTCCCGCGTCGCCATCACGCTCCGCGAGAGTCTTTCCGCTGATCACAATAATTGGGGCGCGCTGTTGTTCGACAAGTCGGAGGACCGAGCCTACCTGGCACCGCTCGATTCCGACGGCAGATACCAGCCGTACGAAATCCGGGACATCGTCGACCGAGTCGGGGCCGGCGATTCATTTGCCGCCGGCCTGTTACACGCGCTGAACACAGACGATAATGGTCATCCTGAAAAAGCCATCCAGTTTGCCGTTGCCGCCAGTTGTTTGAAGCACTCCGTCAAGGGCGACTTCAACTACGTTACGCATGAAGAGGCCGCCACATTGGCCGCCGGCAACGCGACCGGACGCGTGCAACGATAGCCGGCTGCCGCATTTTGCTCAGTCGAAGGAGGTGGGGAACGAATGTCCGGAGAAATCGGACGATTACCACCAGGAAACGTAGATGAAACCCGCATCGACGTGTTCCTTGACACGCCGGGCTGAATTCATAATTCTGCATTGCGTAAAACTGCAATTGATAGGATCATCACACGCAAGGCGTCAAGATCGCATCGGGAGGCTACACGAATGCACCAGACCGTTGATTGTCACAGTTGTCTCGCGAAACAGGCCTTTCTTTGCCTCAGGCCCTTTTTGGCAGTGGTGTTCTTGTTCGCCGCTCAGGCTCTTGGCGCGGACGATCTCGAAGCAAGTCACGATCCCACTCGTCCAAACGTACTGCTAATCTGCGTGGATGACCTGCGATGCGAGCTGGGCTGTTACGGTGTACAGGGGATCCTAACCCCTAATCTCGATCGACTGGCGAAAGAGAGTCGGCTGTTTGAACGGCATTATGTGCAAGTCGCCGCATGTGGCCCGTCGCGTTGCACGCTTCTGACTGGCCGCCGTGAGAATCGCTCCTGGGATGTGTGGGGCCCCGACCGCAAGCTGGCGTCCGCCCCCAAGCAACCCGTCTCGTTCGCCGATCTCTTTCGTCGCAGCGGCTACCGCACGGTGAGTCTCGGCAAAGTATCGCACGAACCGGGAGGGACGCTGTCGCCACAGTACACCGTCCATCAGGTCCCGTTCAGTTGGGACGTCGCCACTGGCCCGACCGGGCCTTGGCGGAATCCGTGGCGGGCGTTTTTCTCCTACGCCGAAGGCGAAGCGTACAACCAAGTCATTCAAGAAGTAAAGCACGAACCACCGCGACTACCTTACGAATCGGCCGACGTCGAGGACGACGGGTACGCCGATGCTTTGACCGCCCAGCTTGCCATTGACCAATTGCGCGACCTGACAAAACGTGATGAGCCATTTCTGCTGGCCGTTGGCTTCTTCAAGCCGCACTTGCCGTTCAATGCCCCGAAGAAGTATTGGGACCTTTACGATCGAGACAAGATCCCCACTGCACCCTGGCCGAAGCCTCCAAAGTACTTGTCGACGACGTTGCCACTGCACGACAGCTACGAGCCGACGAGCCATTACCATTGGCCCAGCGGCAAAGGCAATGTGAGCGAAGATGAGGGCCGAACGCTGAAGCACGGCTACTGGGCGGCGGTCAGTTATGTGGACGCCCAAATCGGCAAGGTGCTCGACGAATACCGCCGACTCGGACTCGACAAGAACACTATCGTCGTGTTGTGGTCAGATCACGGCTGGCAACTTGGCGATTATGGAATCTGGGGGAAATTCACCAACTACGAACGGGCAACACGGAGCCCGTTGATGATTCATACTCCTGGGATGGAGCAGCCGGGCAAGTCAACCCGCGGCCTCGTCGAAACCATTGATGTTTACCCCACGCTTGCCGATCTCTGCAACCTGCCGACTCCGACCGATTTGCCTGGTGCAAGTCTCAGACGACTTGTTGAAGATCCCAGCCACCCGGGAAAGAACGGCGCGATGAGCACGGTCAGCCGAAGTGGGCATTCTGGCCGGACGCTCCGCTCCGATCGCTATCGCCTGGTACATTGGGAAAACAACAAGACGAAAGAGACGACGCTCATCGAACTGTATGACCACAAGAATGATCCCCTCGAAACAGAGAACATCGCCGAGAAACTACCGCAAGTCGTCGAGCGACTTCTTGCGCAACTGAAAACGGGGGAGACGTCGCTACCGGCAGAGACGGGCGACACATCCATTGTCGCGATTAACGATCTAGAATCCGGGCAGATCGAAATTCGGCAGGGTAGTCAACCGATTCTTCGATACAACTATCGCACCGTCGATCCGCCGGATGGTCTTCTA
>CAYFJO010000495.1:0-7753 GCA_964343305.1 uncultured Pirellulaceae bacterium
GTCACATCGACCCGGCTCACGAAAGGATGTTTAGCGAATCGGAGCTTTGTCATCAGGTTGATTACGCGAAGAGCCCCATTGCCGACCGAACCGAATTGAATTGGGTCGACAACACCGGATGCAATTTGTGAGATGCGCAACCTGCGGAGGTGAAATCGACCGACTGCAGTTAAACTCCATCGATCGAAGGGGTACGTCCTGAAATACGACGCTCAATTCTTCTTTTTTGGCAAGTCAACAATGCGAATGTTGCGGAAACTCAAATCCGTTGTTGGATCATGTCCTTGAAGACTGATCGGCCCCTTGTCCAATTTGGTTCCCTTACGGGCACTCTCATTCTTTGGCCTCGTGTCGGTGAAGTCGGTAACCTGATAGCCGTTGACCCAGGTTGCAATGTGGTTCCCGTGAGCAATCACCGTCATAGTGAACCATTCGTTATCGCTGGAGACGACCTTTCGGGCCGGCTGTCGTCCGTAGATGCCACCCGTGCCAAAATCCACGGGTTTCGTGCGGTCGTCGCCTTTCCATTGGTTGCGGATTTGCGACTCGTAACCGCTCCAGAATTGGCCGGATAGACAGCGGAAGAAAACACCGCTGTTGAGATGCTTGCCGTTAGCTTTAATGTCGAGTTGAAGCAAGAAATTATCCCATTGCCCTTCTGTATGAATGTCACCGGGGCCATCCTTGATACTAAGTTCTCCGTTTTTGGTGACGGTGAACTTGGAATTACGGCCGGGAATTTCCTTCCAGTCAGATAAGTCTTTCCCATTGAATATAGGTTTGAGGGCTGTTGAACGGCATTTGACGTTTCGCAAGTACAATCGGCTTCCTGCTGGAATCTCAAATCTCTGAGGCTTTGGCTCCGGCACACGAGTGGCAACTAGGGTTGATTCAAACTTCTGCTGGAAGTATTTGTCTTTAGAGGATTCGTTCAAAGCCGCTCGAAGACCTTTACTACCCGATCCGTAGAACCAGATGGCCGGTGGGTCCTTGCCATCCCACTTCGTTTCCACCCGCAAAGCCGAATTCGTCCAGTCAAATGCGGTGGTCGTCTCAACTTTGGTTGCCTTTGGCCCTCCCAAGATCAGTTCGCCATCCTCTACGTTGGCTTCTCCATCGATCTTCCAACCAAACGTGTCTCCCCGTCAAATAGAAGAATCCAGCCGTCAGCGATTTCCTTTGCCGTGAGTGTGTTTGGATTGGCCTTTTTCTCATCGTCGGCAATCGCTGGAACAGTTGCCGTCATGAGCAAGGCTATCGTACAAAGCAGATGTTTCATGGTCTTGCACCTTTCGTCAGGTCGTCTATGTCGTTGAGAATCACGGCAATTGTACCAGGAATCGAGTGGAAATCACTTTCTGGCAATGATCGTTCCAGTCTCATTGCCCATTGGCAATTCGATGCCCCGCCTCTTCCAATGCCCCCTTACTGCCGTCGCCCTCACGCGCGTTGGCTAGGCACTCCGAGCGTGCATGGGAAAATGCATTTACATGCTCGGTGAAATCGGCCGATTGCACGAAACTCGCGCAAGCGTAAGCTGCTAATTGAAGCAGGTCACATCGACCCGGCTCAGTTGCGCAGCCGACGCGCGGCCGATCGGCAAATCAGAGTGATGGCGCACGTGTGTGCAACTCGCAGCGGTCGCGATCCCGCTGCCACGAACCGGAAGCGTTCTACTCTTGTAGAAAGTGCGTCACCTTTTCTACCAGTGTCTTGCTGCCCCTCTTTGAAACTATTTTCCGACGGGCCACAAGTTGACGAAGGCTTTGGAGAGAGGAGTACAGCAACCTTTGGTCGCACAGTTTGTTGGAGAATCTACCCCCGTCACAGTTCGCGGCACCCCTAACCCATACCTTTATGATGGGTGGTACAGAAAACTAGAGCTGGTAGAGCAGAGGCTCCCCCGTTCCCCTAATCTGGTCCACGTGATAAAAGTGTCTTCCCACCTAAATGGGCAAGCCCCATGTCTTTCCATTGAACTTAAAATGATTAAGGCAGAAAACATGAAAACTAAGGACTATAGCTTGCTTTGCTTTTTGTGGTTAGGGGTAGCATCCGCGCCTGACGTTCGTGGCCAGGATGAGACAGCGGAAAACCTCCGCCAAGCCGAGCAACGTATACGAGCGATCTATGAGCGTGGCGAGTTTCGCGGAAGGGGGTTTCGTGCAAATTGGCTTGACGACAGCGCCGGTTATGTCGTGACCGAGATACCAAGAGGGTCGCGACGCCCCATCGCGGTCCGGTACGACGTTGCCACCGGGAAACGCACCGAGTTGGACCGGCGTGCAACCCCTCGACGAAGTTGGCAGGAAAACCGGTCTTCCGACGGCAAGCGTATTCTCTATTCCAATCGAGGGAACCTGTACGTTCACGATCTGGAAAACGACCAGCGCATTGCGCTCACAAAAACCCAACCGAACGCATCGATTCACAACGGTCGTGCCACCTGGAGCCCTGATGGTAAACGGGTCGCATTCGTGCACTCGGATTCTTCCAAAGTCAGACGGCGGGCAATGCTGGTGCCGAGCGATCCTTCGTATCCGCAAGTAAGAATGATGCAATTTGCCCGAGTTGGCGAAACCATCACCGCGTTACGAGTCGGCGTGGTCGAAGCCGACGGAGGCGAGACGCAATGGCTCATTCCGGCATCGCCCGAAGGGCACTATCTCGGCCAAGTCCATTGGGCCGGCAATTCGAATGAGTTGCTTGTTGAGAAGTTAAGCCGTTTCCGCGATGAGCGTGAGTTTCTTCTCGCCGATGTGCGCACGGGAAAACTCAAACGCATCTTTCGCGAGTCGGACCCGGCATGGGTCGTCGCCAGCTACGGAAAGAACAGCGGACTCGAGTGGATTCGCGACGGACAGGCCTTCATCGTGCTGAGCGAAAAGGACGGCTGGCGCCGCGCCTCCATCTATTCGCGCAACGGTGAGGAACAAGCCGTCCTGACACCCACAGATACCGACATTATCGAGCGCGCCGTCTTAGATGAAGCCCGGGGGTGGTTCTATTACTACGCCTCTCCGGACAATGCGACTCAAAAGTACCTTTACCGCACCCGTCTCGACGGAACTGGAAAACCCGACCGGGTAACGCCCCAGGACCAACCGGGCACGCATGACTACCACTTCTCTCCCGATGCCCAATGGGCGCTTCATACTTACTCGAGTTTTGACACGCCACCGATCATCGAACTGGTAAAGTTGGCCGATCATTCCGTTGTTCGTGTGCTCGAAGACAACCAGGAACTTCGGAAGAAAATGAAGACGATCGGTGCACCAGAAACCGAATTTCTGCAATTGGAAATCGATGACGTGGTCGTCGATGCTTGGATGATGAAACCCGCCGACTTCGATCCCTCCCGGAAATACCCACTGTTTGTCTACGTGTACGGGGAACCACACGCGCAGACGGTGCTGGACAGATGGGGAACATCCCATGCGGAATTCCACCGCTTGCTCGCGGAACTGGGATACCTAGTGGTGTCCATTGACAACCGCGGCACGCCGGCGCCGAAAGGAGCCGCCTGGAGGCGGGTTGTTTTTGGGAGTCTTGGTCCGCTGTCCACAAGAGAACAGGCCGCGGCGGTGAAGGAACTGGGTCGCGAGCGCTCCTACGTCGACTTGTCACGTGTTGGT
This sequence comes from uncultured Pirellulaceae bacterium, assembly GCA_964343305.1. GTDB lineage: Bacteria > Planctomycetota > Planctomycetia > Pirellulales > Pirellulaceae > CAYFJO01. Next base: position 3,636 of record CAYFJO010000495.1, read on the forward strand.
GTCTGGGGTTGGAGCGGAGGCGGATCCAACACGCTGAACGCCATGTTTCGTGAGCCGGACGTCTTTCACGTGGGCATCGCGGTGGCCCCCAAGCCGCAACCTCATCTTTACAATGCTTCGTTCCAGGAAATATACATGGAGACACGCGAGACGAATCCGAATGGTTATCGCCGCGCGGCCCCCATCAACTTTGCCGAGGGCCTGAAGGGAGATCTGCTGATTGTTCACGGGACCGGCGAGACGAACACGCATATTCAAATCACAGAGGGACTCGTCGATCGTTTGATCGAACTCGGCAAGCCATTCGATTATATGGCCTACCCTAACCGCGACCACGGCATTCGAGAAGGCCGCGGCACAACGGTCCATCTTCGCATGCTCATGGTGCGGTATCTGCTCGATCACCTTCCGCCCGGTGCGCGATAGATTTCTACATGGCAAGAGGCGGCATCGGTGATCGCACTCCAGAAATGAAAGTCCCAGAATGAGATCAATCGTCTTACTTGGCTTATTCACGCTTTGCTTGTTTACTCAATCGTCAATTGCCGAGCCGTGGAAGCGGCATACGATTGATCCGAGTGATCGGACGGCTGGGAAACGTGGTGCGGATGGCGTGCGTTTGGCGGATGTGAATGGAGATGGACGCTTGGATATCGCTACCGGTTGGGAAGAAGGCGGTGCGGTGGTTGCCTATCTTAATCCGGGACCCGACAAGGCGAAGAATGTCTGGCCTTCCGTGATCGTCGGCTCGGTTCGAGGTGTGGAAGACGCCGTTTTTTCGGATCTGGATTCGGACGGTGCAGTTGATGTTGTTTCTTGTGCAGAAGGAAAAGTAAATAACGTTTTTGTTCATTGGGCTCCCAAGTCGAAGGCCAAGTACCTCGTACCGAATGCTTGGAAAACAGAAGCCTTTCCCGCAACCGAAGGCCGACGTTGGATGTTCGCCTTGCCGTTTGACATGAATAAGGATGGTCGGATCGATTTGGTCATTGGCTCAAAGAACACAAACGCCATTGTGGGTTGGCTCGAAAATCCGAAAGATGCACGCGATACCACGAAGTGGAAACTTCACCAGCTATGTCCGGCCAGTTGGATCATGTCACTCCGCGCATCCGATCTCGACGGGGATGGAGACAAAGACATTGTGTTTTCTGATCGCTTCGGTTCTCAGCCGGGTATCTTTTGGCTTGAGAATCCCGGTCGCCGACAAGCAAATTGGAAACGACGACTCATTGGTGGGAAAGGTCGCCAAGTCATGTTTCTCAGCCTGGGCGACCTGCATGGGAAAGATGCGCGGAATGTGATTTGCCCGACGCTGGGCGGTGATTTGCTTTATTGCATGCGTGACAAGAACGGCAACTGGAACGAAAGCGTGATTCCGCTTCCATTTGGTCTAAAAGCAGGCAAAGCTGTTGAGATTGCCGATGTCAATTTGGACGGACGACCCGATATCATTACGAGTTCCGAAGCACAGCGCGAAGCGGATGACATGGTTGCCGTCGCCTGGAAAGAAATCACATCAAGTGGTTGGGTCGACCACGCGATCAGCGACAAGCGAGGCAGGAAATTCGATCGTCTCGAAATGTTAGACTTGGACGGCGACGGGGATCTCGATCTGCTTACCTGCGAAGAAGTCCATAACCTTGGGGTATTTTGGTACGAAAAACCCACGCGTTAAGAAGCGGTGGCGTCACTCATACGAATTCACTCAAGACATTTAATTTCCGGGTTAGTTCCCTGATCAACGATTGTTGAATTTAATGGAACGGCAAATCCTCTGCCGATGAGTTGATCAAGATTGGGGCAAAGATTGTCCGTCATGCCCGGTACGTGACGTTTCAGATGGCGGAAGTGGCCATTCCCCGAAAACTGTTCCGGGCGATTCTGCGACGGATCGCTCGGTTGAGAATGAAAATTCCGTCACCCGTACCAGGATGACGCCGTGTCTTATTGCAAAATGCCTGGCTTCGCGAACAAATGCGGGGACGGTACGTTTCCAGACTTGTTTTGCTGCGTTTCCGGGCACCGGAAGTCGGTTGAAATGCCCGAAGACGACGCCAACACGTGGAATGATGCCCCACCTGCGGATATCATCAAGTCGGCTGGCCGCCGGTGTGGCCCGCCTTGGTCTCGAAAGCGAAGAAATGAAAAAAGCAATTGCACTAGCTGCCATTCCTGTGTTCTGCTTCACAACTGCTGCATGCAACACGTACCTCACTGCACAGGAATCTCCTTACGCCGAGGGCTTCCCGCCGCCGGTTCCCAGCTCCAAGGCAGTTGGCTCTGTACAAATGGCCGTGTTCAGCGAAGAAGACGTTCGCGCCGGCAAGCCTGTCACGGACAAGGTGCGCCTTCACCAGGTCGTGACGCAACTTCAGGACACAGACGATAAGTCGGGAGCATCGGGGAAATGAAGATCCAACTGATAGCCGCGGTTGTCGCACTGTGGAGTTGCACAGTCGCATGGGCCGAAGAACTCGACCCTGACATTGCGCTCGAACCCGCGCACGTCATCGTCAATCCGTGGCGGTTTCACATCCCTCCGACGAAACGTCAGGGGGTCCCCGGAATCGAACGTACCGCGAAGGGCCGATTGTGGGCAGTTTACGGTCGGGACGTCGAGAGCACTCGAAACTATCAGGTCCTAACCTTTAGCGACGATGACGGCAAGTCATGGTCGGACGCGCAGCTCATGATTCTACCCCGACGGGGCGTGCGCGCCATGTCCGCGTCGATCTGGATCGATCCACAAGGTCGACTATGGGTTTTCTGGGGGCAATCCTTTGGGGCTCAGGACGGACGTTATGGTATCTTTGCTATTACGAGCGATGATCCCGATGCGGATGAACCTCGGTGGTACGCTCCGCGTCGGCTGGGTGACGGCATCATGCTCAACAAGCCGACGCTGCTCTCCGATGGCGACTGGTTGCTGACCTCGTCAGTATGGAAAACGGATAACAGCATTAAGGTCTACGCGTCAACAGATCAGGGCAAAAGCTTTATCCTTCGCGGCACCGCCAATATCGCCGATCCCAAAACCCGCGGCCCAGACGAGCCGATGATCGTCGAACGCAAAGACGGATCACTGTGGATGTTGGTACGGATGCAGGGTCTGGCCGAAACCATTTCCACCGACCGGGGCAAAACATGGGCCCCCGTACAACGCAGTTCAATCAAGCACTGTACCTCACGCTTTTTCGTTCGGCGTTTGAAGTCCGGCAGTCTGCTGCTGGTAAAGCATGGCCCGATCGACCAGCGTGTAAGACGCGAGCAACTCACCGCCTACGTGTCGGATGACGACGGCAAGACTTGGAGCGGAGGCTTAATGATCGACGAACGTGAGGACGTCACCTATCCCGACGGCGTGCAGGCCAAGAATGGCAGGATTTACCTCATCTACGATCACCAGCGTACTCCCCTCGGCGAAGTGTTGATGGCAACTTTTACCGAGGAAGATGTCCGCGCCGGCGAGCCCGTCAGTGCCAAAATCCGGCTGCGCGGAGAGGTGGCGCGGCTGCCCATCAAGCAAGCTGATGCCCAGATGAAACCATAAACTTACTCAGCACGGGACCTCAATCAGAATTAAACAAGCATCAAGCCATGACAAATGCCGCCTCTATGAAAATCCGCCTGCGTCTCTGGCTCATCGCTCTGTCCGTCGCCCCGGCAGCGACTCATGCCGCCGACCTCTTCCTTGTCGAAAACGGCGAATCGCGCGCTGAGATCATCATCGCAGAATCTCCGGCACGCTCGACAAGGCTGGCGGCGGCTGAACTCCAAACTTACGTTGCGAAGATCTCCGGCGCACAGCTGCCCATTGAAACGAAGCCATCCGCTGATGTTGCCGTTCAGATCTACGTCGGCCAGAGCCCGCACGCGGCAAAACTCGGCGTGACTGCGGAGGGCCTCGAACACGGCGCCTACCGCATCGCGACCGGCAAGAACTGGCTCGCGCTGATCGGCGACGACACCGACTTCACGCCGAAAGAGCCGTGGGCGAAGAACAACTCTGGGCGTGGAGCAAAACTGCAGGGCGCGTGGGAAAAGGCGAGCGGGTTGCCGTTCGGCGTTCCCAATGGCGGGCTTTACAAGTATCGCGAACGGATGCCCGAAGCGCT
>CAYFJO010000496.1:0-7721 GCA_964343305.1 uncultured Pirellulaceae bacterium
CGGCTTTGCGGCGGAAAGAGTCCATTCCCAGACGTTGCCGTGCATGTCGTGCAGGCCCCAGGCGTTGGGCTGGAACTTGCCAACCGGGGCTGAAACCAACTGGCCGTCATTGAAGCGTTTGTCGCGGGGGATCCAGTCGTCGTACTTGCTTGGATTGCCCAGCGGCTCGTTCTCCTTCTTGTAAGGATGGCTTACCGCGTCACGCAGTTTCGCGTCGGCCAGGTTGGCGAAAGTGGAGAAATCTGTTTCCAAGTCACCGAAGTAAAATGGCGTGGCCGTGCCGGCTCGGCATGCGTACTCCCACTCGGCTTCGGTGGGCAACCGGAATCGCTGGCCGGTACGTTTGCCGAGCCAATTGCAGTAGGCCATGGCTTGCTGCCACGAGACGCGTGCGACGGGCTGTTGGGGTTCGTTCAATGGCCACCCCTGCACACCGAATTGCATCCCGTGACGAACTTCGTGCCGGCTGTCGTGCTGGGGATCAAACCTGGCGTACTGCTCGTTGGTGATCTCGAACTGGCCCAGCCAGAAGGCATCGACGTGCACGCGCGACTGCGGCTCCTCGTCCGGGAAGTTGTCAACGCTGCCCATGACGAACTCGCCGGCCGGGACGAGCACGAGATGAAGTTTGACGCCGTTGCCGAGATCGACAGTGCGACGTGTCTCAGGACCTGCCGCGGTTTGTCGCCGCTTCGCCTCATCCGCGTCAAAAGGCCAGTTGGGGACTTCCAACGCCTTGGGCCGAACTCGTGCGGCACGTTCGAGCGCAACGGCTACGACCTGCTCGGCGAGTTGTGGACCAGTTGATTCCAGATCCACGTCGACACGGGCGAATTGACGGAGCATCTCTCGGCGTCGTCGAGCGAGCGGCTCCACACGATCCTTGCCGGCGATCGTTAGCCACGAGCCGTGGTACGGAGCGTTGAGATCGATCCAAGTGACGAGACGATCCCAGGCTTCGTTGTCCAGCTTCACGTTGTGGTGGCCTTTCCGAAACATCTGGTAGAGTTGGGTCGTACTGACGTGGAACTCCATCGGCGTCAGCAGATGGAAGTCACTTTCCAAGCCTGGTCGTCGGACGAAGCGCTGCAGGTTGGCATAGGCCATGGAGAACTTGCCGGCGTCGCGTCCGCCGTGGTGGTAGCGGCTGTCGTAGTCGGTGATGAACACGGTACCGCGCAGGTCGAGCGCCAGCTTGCCGTCTGGACCCGGCTGCCCGTTGTGGCAACCCACGCAATACTTGTCGATCACGGGCTGCACTTCCCGCTGGAAGCTGAACCCTCGCGCCGGCCCGCGCCAAGGTGTGATGTCGCGCGGCTTGGCAATCGAGGCGACCGTTGTCCGGTTGGGTGTGGCCGCACTTTGGTGCTCGTGACAGCCGACGCAAGATAGCACTTCGCCGGGCATGCCCGTGAGCCAACTCCGCATGATCTGCAAAGCTCTGCTGTCCTCGTCGAGGGGCTGCACGGAGATGGGCGTGTTGGCCGGCGCCCGGAACGCCGCAGAGCCGTCGTCTTCGACCGGGACGGTGCCCAGGATGCGTCGCACATCCCACGGGCCTTCCAGGCCGACCACGCCTTGCGGGCCGCCCATGCCCGGATAGTCATAGGTATACGTGAACACGCGCAACTTCTTCACCGTGCCGCGCGGTATCCCTGCCAGCCCAGGGCCAGCGTACACGTTAGCCATGTGCACGACGCAATCGTCGCGCTCCAGGTCCACGCTATCCGGCCGAACAGGCGGCCGGGGGCTCTTGCGTATCGGCACGGGCTCGAGCAAAGCGTAACCGGGTTGCTCCTTGACGAGTACGACGTTGTCGAACACGTCAACCAGGTAGATGCCCCAGAGCGATGTGGCTGACGGTTGACAGGCCACAAGAAAATACTTGTCGCTCAGCGGGAACGGATGCAGGAACTTCGGCCACGAGTTGTCGACGAGGTTGTCCTCGATCAGCGGCTCGACCTTCTGGCCGTAGCCCGGGATGCGCTGAACGACTCCGTTTGCCTCTTGCTCGCCCTTGGCCGGATCGAGGATTATCAGCTCACCCATCCGCCGCACACCATGATGGCCGCTGACAATCGTGACGACTTTGTTCGGATCGCCGGGGATCGGCCGCGTGTAGAACATGGCGTTGGGCCAATACGAGTTGCTGCCGTAGAGGGCCATCTGCTGAGTGCCATCGGGGTTCATGTGGAACAGCAGGCGGCTGTGCGTGTGCGGCGTGTCGGTGTACTCCCAGCGCGTGTAGAGCAGCCGGCCGTCGTTGGTCACTGTCGGACACCAATTGTGCTCCTGGTCGAAGCAGAGCTGGCGCACGCCCGTACCATCCGGCTGCATGATGAACAAGTTGGCCACGCGCGTGCTGCCGTTGACGCACGCCACGCTGCAAAAAGTGCGGGTGGAGCTGAAGATGATTCGGCCGTCGGGCAGATAACACGCGTCGTAGTTGTCCACGTCGTCGTAAAGACCGGGCGTCACTTGCCGGAGTCCTGTGCCGTCGATGCCGATCTCGAAGATCTGCCAGCGATCGTCTGTTCCAATGGACGAGAACAGCAGTTTGTCGGCGCCGAAGTGTAGATCCACATCGCCCACGAAGACCCGTTTCTTGGGTCTGTAAATCCGTGTCAGTTCGGCATCCTCTGTTCGGCGCGGGTCTCCCGACCCCGCCGGATGGTCCGACCGCAGGTCTCCACGGCCGAAGGGGAGACCTGCGGTCGGGCGAGTGTCGCGGTCAGGAGACCGCGACACAACGGCATCCGCCTGGCCCATGGGAAAGCTGGCGATCTCGTCGTCGAAACCGCTGCGGGGCAGCGCGCTATTGCCCTGCCAATTCTGCGGCAGACCCAGCAGGGGTGAGCCTGCGCTGCGTTTGACAACGAGCAGGCGGTCGAAATCGATCAATGGATTCGCCAGTAGCAAACACCGCTGAAGCGATTGAAGCTCGCCCAACTGCTCCATAGCGTTTTCCTTGTCCCCTTCGAGCGCCTGGCGGACCTCGGCCCGGCGCTTCTCGATCTCAGCAAGGCGAGCGTTGGCTTCCTTATTCCCGATGAACTCGTCGGGGAAGTGCGTGACCAGGTCGTCAACCGCCCGGCGCATGGCAGCGACGTCGATCAGGTCGAGTGCGGCAAGGCCGGCGTTCAGCCTGGCCTGTTTGGCTTCCCGCTTTCTACGCTCCTCAAGCCCGGGACGCCTCAGTTTCCAACCCGCTGGAAATGGTACCGACGATTCCACGCGAAAGGCACAGATGTGGGGCATGGCATCCTGACGCTGAAGCGTAATCGTGTGCTTTCCTTTGGTGACGCGGATCGCACATTGCGTTTCCCACTTCGCGTGGTCTGTGTTCCAGTCGCCCGTCACGCTGGCCAGGCCGGTGTGGACTTTTTTGCTGTCGAGCAGAATTTCGACGGGTCGCGAGCCGGCGGCTGTGTAGAGGGCCACGAACGTGTAGTCCGCGGTCACTGGAAAATCAATCTCGTATTCGGCCTTGTTGGGAAGTTCGCCGGCGTTCCAGATGCAGGCGAACTTGCCGGCATACGATTGGCCGGGCAGGCTAACACGCACGTTGCCGCGGTCAAACTCGTGTGCGTTAATGGTGAACTCAGCAGACGGCGCCGCGCGGGACGTGATGGCCGGTACCAGGAGAACGCACAAGAGGATTGCCCAAAACCTTTGTGTTGCCATAGTAGACCCTCGGATAGGACTGCGGGAAGGTTTGACATCCAGCCTAGAATTCGCGATTATAAATGTTAAGGTCCAATTGTCCATATACCCCGGACTTCCAAGGACGGATTGCCGCCGCTTAACCAGAGCCCACCTAGAAAGCGCCACCCACCAAAAAAGTAGGACGGATCTCCAATCCGTCTGGACGGTTTGGAAAGCCGTCCTACAAAGATCTGCGCCACCAAAACTCTAATCCTCTTTTTGGAAGAAAGGGAAGTTGTGATGAAAACGACTTCGTGTCCGGCCCTAGCGTTGGTTTTGTTTTCCGCCGTCTGGATGAATACCGCTTTCGCTGAGGATGGCAAATTCACAAAACAACTCGCCGAGCGGCAGGCCGTTCAAAAGGCGGTAGATTTTCTCACCCAGGGCAGCGCGGATTGGGTTCGAGAACGCGGGTGTTTCACCTGCCATGCCAGTGGGCTGGGCGCGTTTGTCAGCGGCGTGAGCGCGCGAAACGGCTACGTTGTCAACCAGCATGAATACGACATCAATGCCCGCTTCGTTCTGGCCCATCTGCATCCCGATGCAGACCACACTCCGCCCGCTGGACACCAGCCCATCGGGAGCATGGATTGCCGAAGATGCCATCGCCCCGGCGACGGAAACCCGAACGTATCGCTGATCGCTCTCATGGGGTCAGGATTTGCCCTCGGCCAGCAAACCACGTCGAAGGGCTTCGCCGAGCAGACAGGCAACATCGCAAAACGCCTTCTCGTTGCACAAACGGAGAAAGGGGAATGGAGACCCGATTATAATCGAGACGTAATCACTTCCGGCGGCGTGATGACAAGCGCTCTGTGCTCTGTCGTTCTCAAGGAATCTACGTCACTCGTCCAAGACGAGAACACATCCGCCCAAGCGATCCAGGCGTGGCACAAGTCTCTGGACACATCCGCCTTGACCAAAACCACCGACGTTGCCTTTGCACTGCTGGGAACGGCCTCTTTCGAAGCCAATAGTTCGAGTGTGAATGAGTTGAAGAGCACGCTGCTGGCGCTTCAGAATTCGGACGGTGGCTGGTCCTGGCAGAAAGCAGAAGGCAGTAACATCATTGCCACCGGCCAGGCGCTGTTCGCGCTGGCGGCCAGCGGCGTGTCGCGCGATGAACCACACGTGGCCGCTACGATCGATTTTCTCTTCGCGCGTCAAAGAGAGGATGGCACGTGGGCGCCCGTGGGGGAAGGAAAGGACTTCAACAAATTCGTACAACGATTCACCAGAACGGCCTGGGCCGTGACTGGTCTTTCCAGCATTCTCGATGTGAACGGCCTGATCGCGAAACGATCCGAGGTGATCAAGGAATTGGAGCAAACGCTGGCAGATAGGTCGGCGGACGAGAAGCTTCAGCGACTGGCCCGCGCCCAACTGCTGCTGCGGGATGTGTCCGGAGCCGTCGCGTCCTACGAGCAACTCATCGCCAAGTCTCCCGACGTGCCGGCCCACCGGTTGGCGCTGGCCCGAACTTACCTTGCAACGGGTGACAGAACCAATGCCGCCGCAGCATACCAAGAGGCCCTCAAGACCGAATTGCCAACACAGACCAGGGTGTCAGTCCTGCTGACGACGGCCGAGTGCTTTGAACAGATTGGCCAGCCGAAGAAGGCGGCGTCGATCTACCTGCAATTGGCCGGACCACAAGGTTCTGTCTCGTTCACGCGTGGCAGACGCCTACTCGCAAGGGTCACTGCACTCGACACCGAGTTGAAGCTCTGGGAGCGACATGGTCTTGTCACGCAGTGGGAGGTTTGCGGACCGTTTCCCAACAAAGGCGACGAAGCGTTCACCACGGCACACGCTCCCGAGAAAGGGGAAGAGAGCCTTTGGCGAGAATTTGATTCCGACGATCCGGCCGGGCTGCTTGACTTGTCGGAAGCCATCGATGGAGCAACGGACGTCTGCGGCTACGCGAGGCTGAACGTGTCCAGCCCAGATCAGAAGCAGGTGCAACTTCGTTTGGGCAGCGATGGCCCGGTTGCCATCTGGCTGAACGAGAAGGAAGTCCATCGAAGAGAGGGCACGCGCTCGGTCGCGTTTGATCAAGATCGAGTTGAGGTCGCGATTCCCAAAGGGCGTTCAACCTTGCTGATCAAAGTTGGCCAGAACAAACAAAAATGGGGCCTAGTGTTGCGGCTGACAGATATGACAGGAAAGGCTTTGAATGATGTGGAAATCTCGCACGCCAAAGCACGAGTACGCTGACGCCGCTTCAGAAATTGCAGTTCTTTGCGCAGACAGTGATCGGGCAAGTTGCTTCTGCGGAACGCGGTCTGCCGTCCAAGTAATGCTTGCCCCATTCGGTCTGTGGCAAAGGGCCGGTCTTTCTCGTCCCGCCAACGGTTTGCCTCAGCCCCGACAGATGGGCCACAGTGCTGACTAATGAACCGAGAAGGCGCCACATCATCAAATCTAGGTAATGTGGACTTTTTTTGTTTATATTAGTCCGGCTAGGAACCGCGGGCCGGCTGTTTGTGCTAAAATCAGAATGCAATTTTGGTGTCTGTTCACGCCCCGATGCGTTCTCCGACTCGCCCTCTATCCCGCCGATTGAAATTCGTGTTTTCAAAACGAAAGGAGCCGCTGATCATGATGCGCCCTAACCTTCTTTCTCTCATCCCGGCCTTTGTCATTTTGTCCGGCCTCGCCCAAACCTGTCTGGCCGATCCCGCGCCGGACCAGAAACTAGCTGCGGCGGTGGCTGCATTAGAAAGAGCGGACGCGGAAGAAGACGCCGCCAACCGCGAGTGGAATTCCCGCGAAATGGCCCGCTCGGCGACACGCGAGATTGCGCGCTCCGAGAGAACACGATCCGAGAAGGCCTTGCAAGACCTGTTGGCCGCCCGCGCCCAGAGCGAAAAAGCCAGCGGACCCGAAGCCGCCACTGCCCGCAAACTACTTCAACAAAAGGAAGACACTGCCCGAACCGTGGCGGAACGCCTCTTTAATGACACGCGTGCCGCCAATAAGGCTACTCTGGAACTCACCGAATCGGAAAACCGATATCGGGACAAGATGGCCGCGTCCCGAAAAGCCGAGCGCGACCTCTTGCAGATGGAAGGTCCCGCCGCGGAGAAAGCCTGGGAGGCATGGAAAGCCAAGGCGATCGAGCTTGCCGCACAGCGCAAAAAAGAAGGTGTCCGCTACGTAACCAGTCCTGCATCCGAGGAGGTGCAAGAGTCACTGCTGCTCTCAGCGCTGGAATACGAACTCTGGGCTCGAGAAACGATCCGGACGGCCAATCAGTTGATTGAGCAGAGCGGCAATGCCAGCGGAATCGCCGCGAGGATGGCCGCCGCGGAAACCGATCCAAAAGTGAAAAAGAAGTTGCTGGATTTTTCGAAGGAACAAGCCGAGGTGCGCCAGTCTGCGGTGAACTTGATCGCCCAGAAAAACAAAGACATCGGCGATGCGCTCGCCAACGTCTACACTCCGCGAAACGTCATGAAGGGCGGACTCAAGCCCCTGTCGGCCGACGCCTGGGACTACGCCAAGGCGCGGCACTTGCTCGTCCGCGCCGGTTTTGGCGGCACGCCGCAGGAGGTGGAGAAACTTCACTCTATGGGACTGCATAAAGCAGTGGACACACTCGTTGATTTCCATCTCCAACCTTCGGCCAATGTGCCCCTGGACATCGCCTTGCCCCAGAAGGCGAACCCGCTGGAGAGAAAGCTGCGGAACGACTTCCTTATTAACAGGGCCGCCGCAGCCAACCGCGCTCACGAGGATCAGCAGACCGCGAAACTGCGGAATTGGTGGCTGAAGCGGATCGTCGAATCGCCGCGGCCGCTGCAGGAAAAGCTGACTCTCTTCTGGCACGGCCATTTTGCCAACCAGCAGAGCGTGGTAAGAAACAGCTACACGATGTACCGACAGAACCAGCTTTTCCGCGAGCACGCCGCCGGCAGTTTCCGTGGCCTGCTCTTCGGCATCGTTCACGACCCGGCCATGATCCGCTACCTCGACAACCACAAGAACGTCAAGGGTCATGCCAACGAAAACCT
>CAYFJO010000497.1:0-7711 GCA_964343305.1 uncultured Pirellulaceae bacterium
ATCGAGACCAATTCTTTTTAACTCGAAATTAGGTTAACGGCGTTGAGTGCCACCCCCAACTTCTGCCTTTGACAGCTAGTCCGCTGCCCAACATAGGTCAAAAAATACTGGCCGACTCGTGATGAAATTGCTAAACTAATTTCTCGTTTTTCGTTACAAAACTCAGGTGATTATCGATGGCGCTGAACTGGTATTACAAAAACGGAGATCAGCAACAGGGACCATTTTCTGTAGCCCAGGTCAAGCTGATGGCGCAGAAAAACCAAATTACTCCAAAGACGCTTTTGCGCCGCGAAGACAGAACGAATTGGATCGAAGCCGCGAAAGTCCCCGGCTTGTTCGCCGCCGCTTCGCCACCACCTGCGGCTGCTGCACCAGTCGCGGCTGCACCAGCACCTCCGCGCAAGGCGAAACCGGCACCAAGCAAACCGCTCCCAAAAGCAACGCCGGTTGCCGCAGCAAAGCCTCTGCAAGCCAAACCACTCCCCGCCAAACTTCCACAGGCCAAGCCGGCCGCCGCGGCAACGCCGGTTTACAGCACGGCATCAAAGCCCTCCCAACCGTTCGTGGCCACCGAGGAATCAACGACCCAATCACGAACCAAGCGGCGCAAATCCAATTCGGCAACGTTGATCATGATCGGCGCGGTCGTGTGCGGTATGATTGTGATCGTCGGTGTTTCGTATTTTGCGTTGAACATTTCGGAAGAGGCGCCGGCCACAAACACTGTCGCCCAAGCCTCAGTCGACCAGACGGCACAACCCGCCCCCACGTCGTCCAACGAATCAGAGGATGTCGAAGCAAAAGTCGATCCCTTCGCTTCCATCGAAAAGTGGCAAGACATCACGAAACGGGCCGGGCTTGGGAAAAAAGGTGTGCGAGTTCAAGTTGTGTCCGCCTGGCTGGGCGACGACTTGTCCGGTGGTTCGGCCATCACGAGTGGATCGGACAAACCGGACTATGTCTTCGTACAGGTGAAGATCACAAACAGCGGCGGAGACCAGATGGATTACACGAGCTGGAACGAAACCGGCGCGGACTCGTCCGAGGCGTCAGGTGTGATGATGGACGATCAGGGAACGCTGTGCAAATTCGTCTCGCGAGCGGAATTGGATTCCGACGATCGGCTGCGCAAGAAGTGGATCGATCCACGAAGCGATGTGTCGGACGTGCTTGTCTTCAAGCCGCCTGTCGGCGAGTTCGAGTATTTGCGACTCGCGTTGCCGTTTTCGGCAGTTGGAATGAGCGGTTACGCTGGATTCGAGATTCCAGGCAGTTCGCTCGAAAAATCCAAGCCACTGGCGTCCGATGTCGCGGCCAATCGCCGAGCAACGGCCGGCGCGCCCATGCCAGCCGCTGACGACCCCAGTGTGGCAATCCCGCCAATCAAGTTGGGCAAGCCGAACAATTCAGCGACGGAGAAGCCGGTCGTGGAGCAAACGGCCGATGCCAAACCCGATGCGAACGCCGATACCGATGGACAGTCGGATACCATCGAGGATCTATTGAAGAGCATCGAGCAATCCAAAGAGAGCAACGAGGAATAGCTTCGGCCGACAATCTCACCTGGATGTTTCTTCGACGCGCGGTTGCCGAGAATTCCGGTCGTTTTGTACGTTGGGTGAACATGGCCGAATTCGAAGACAAGCTGCGTGCCGCCTGGCCGCCTGACGATTGGAGGGACGTCACGATCCTGGTGGCCGTTTCCGGCGGTGCCGACAGTGTTGCGTTGCTGCGCGGACTGATCGCAATTGCATCGAACGAGGCAGGACAGATCGTGGCGGGCCATTTGAATCATCGTCTCCGCGGAAGTGAATCGGATGAAGACGCGACGTTCGTCAGAAACTTAAGCGAGCAATTGAACATACGCTGTGAAGTTGGCACAGCCGACATCGAACTGACGCACACCGGCGGTGAAGGTCTCGAATCGATTGCCCGCCAATCGCGTTACGAATTCTTAAAGAACACCGCAAACGCGATCGGCGCACGTTTTGTCGTCACCGCCCACACGGCCGACGATCAAGCCGAAACGGTTCTGCACCGCATCGTCCGCGGCACAGGCCTATCCGGCTTGGCCGGCGTTCCAGAAAAACGTCTGCTCACACACAGCGTGACGTTGGTGCGGCCCATGCTGAACATCTGGCGGGCGGAAGTCACCGAGTACCTGGATTCCCTCGGACAATCCTTCCGTTTGGATTCGAGCAATGCGGACCTGAGTTTTACGCGAAACAGAATCCGCCATCAGCTTATGCCGCTGTTGGCCGAAGAGTACAACGAGCGCGTTCAAGAGGCACTGTTGCGGCTCGCCACGCTCGCCGGCCAAACGCAATCGGCGATCGAAACATGGGTCGCCGATTTGTTCGACCGTGTCGTACAGATCCGCGACTCGCAGGTTGTCATCGTGCCGGGCGACCGCGACACACCTCGCCATTTGAGTCGAGAACTGTTTAAGACGATCTGGCGACGAATGCAGTGGCCCGAACAGTCGATGAGCTTCGAACACTGGGACCAATTGGCCGATTTATGCGAGGCGTCGATCGACCAGGCCAAGACGCTGCCCGGCAGCATCCGCGCAGAGAAAAAGGGCGGCCAACTCACGTTGACTCACCCTTGAATTTGTCAATGGTCGCTGAACCAGCAACCATTACTTAGTCGCTCATCCCCCGCCTTCATCAGCCTTGGCATCGCCTGCTTCTTCCTCAAGATGCTGGGCCTCATAACCGCCCGTCGATTTGAAGTAGAAAATCAGGATCAGGTAGGCAATCAACATGATCGTTGGGAAGATGGCCATCGCGGCCAGTGCACCTTGACTGCTGTTGTCGCCAATCAATTTCAGATCGGCATTGGCTTTGTCTTGCTGGTCCTTCGGCAGTTTGCCAACCAACGCTTTGACCTTATCTTCCGACACAGCTTGATACTTGATCACTTCGTAAATTGCACGATCTTCCACCACCGTCGCCTTGCCATCCTCAACGATGCCTGGGATTGCCTTATGAATGTCGGCGCTTGCAACGATCGCATCAATTTGCTTGCCTTCCTTCAATGCGCCGATGAACGGGAAGCCCAGTGTTCCGACCGCGAGCATCCCGATGCCGCTGATCGCATTTAACGTCAAAGCGCCACCCTTGGGGCATTGTTCCGAAACGACACCAAGCATGGTTGGCCAGAAAAATGTCTTGCCAAAACCATAAAGTGTCGCGGCACCGAAAATAACCAAGCCGGTCGTAAAGGACAACGTATAGAGCCCAGCGATTGCAAGCGCTGCACTGACGGCCAGCAAACCCAATGGCGACAACGCATGGACGATTGGCCCGGCGAAGAATCGCAACACCATCATGATTGCAGATGTATAGACCAATACCCACCCTGCATGAAAACTGTTTTCCTTGGCAATGCCATCCATGATTGCGGTAATCCAGCCATCCGTTCCAATTTCCGTCGTGGCCAATGGCATCATGATCAAAACCAAGAAAAACATCAGTGGGCGACCAAGCGACCGCGTATAGGCACCAAATAAGATTGCGATTCCCGCACCGATGCCAGCGAATACCCCTTTCACTGTGCCCGTGAGTCCTCTCGCAATATCCTCGTTCACACACAATGCCGGGATCTCTTTGAAGAAGTCAATCAGTTGCAGCGCCACCAGGAAACCGACAATCGCAGCACCCAGGAAGCCAAACTCGGACAACATGTCTCGATAGCTAACACCTGACGAAACTCGTTCGCTGACGGGAAATTCGCGCGGCATCAACATGATCAAATACAAGACCGCAGGAATTGCGATCATGCCGACCTTGATCCACCATGGCACGGAATCGATGAAGATCGAAATCATGCCGGCGATGACCAAACCGCCTGGCCAACCCGCGTGTAGGATGTTCAACCACTTTGTCTTTTCCTTGCTAAACATTGTTGCCACAACCGGGTTGATGAACGCTTCGACAGTTCCGTTACCCAGTGCGAGAATCAAACTGCCCCAATAGAGCAGATTGAAGCCAAGGGCTTTGTCTTCCACGAAAAATGCAGACACGCCCATGATGGCCCAAATGATATGGCCGGCGAAGGCGAAGTACATTGATGTTTTGTAGCCGATTTTGTCAATAAACAAACTGAAGCCGATGATGCTGACCGCGAACGGCCAAATGCCAATGCCCGCAAGGCGTCCCGCTTGGGCACCGTCCAAGCCAAATTGGTCAGCCCAGGTGTCGATCAAAAACATGCGGCTGATGAACCCAAACGCCGTCGTGATCAGTGCGATGAAACATCCCCAAAACACAATTGTGTCATTTCTGTTATCAGTAACCATGCGTACTCCTAGCTGGATCGAATGAAATGGCTTGACGATGGGGGTGAAAACTCGCTACCGCCGAGCCGGTGGACTGAGAGGATAACCGTCGTCTGCCGCGTCGGAATAAGTGACCTTTGAAGAATGGAGGGTGCCGAGACACATTCCCGGCTTTTTAGGAGAAATTTGAATGTTTGAGTATACAAGCTCTCTATCGCAGTTGAAGGCCACAGGTCGCGATTTGCCTCAATTTTTGACCCTATGTTACAAGGGCTTGCGAAATTCTGGACGGAATTGTTGGATCGCGCTAACATGGCCGTGGTGCCGAACGTCCCGAGGACGGCGGCCTTGGACTTGGGAACGGAAATGAAACTGCGTTGCGGTTCGCTGGGTTTCGTACCTTTGTCCAGCTAAAAGGAGCAGAACTGTGAAGACAAGTCGTTTGGTCGTTGGATGCTTGGTGGCCGGGTTGCTTGTGGCCACGATATTTCTCGTCACAGGTTTCGGTCGCGCGGGCGATGAGCGTTCGGATGCTTTGGGAAAGTTGATTCCCAAATTGAAGCCACTCCACAAACCCTTGCCCAAGCCGAGCCCCAATGATTGGCTTGCCCGTCACGACGAGCCCGGCCAAACGTTGCACCAGTATCTTCGCGCCGATCCGGTCACGCTCACGAAAGACCGCAACACGATCTATGTGCAACCACTCGGCCCACTCACCAAACAAGAGCGCGAGATCGTTGAACTCTCCGCCGAGTATCTTGGTCTTTATTTCAACTGTGCGGTGAAAATTCGTGATGAGCTGTCGCTGGATTTAATTCCGCAGGGCAAACGACGCGTGCACTTTGGCGATGAACAAATCTTGACCACCTACGTTTTGAACGATGTCTTGAAATCGCGACTGCCCGACAACGCAGCGGCCTATATCGCATTCACGGCAACGGATCTGTGGCCGGGTAAAGGCTGGAACTTTGTGTACGGCCAGGCATCGCTTCGAAATCGAGTGGGAGTGTGGTCGCTCGCCCGAAATGGCGATCCGACAGAAAGCGACGCAGCATATCAACTCTGTTTGCTGCGCACGCTAAAGACGGCGACCCATGAGACGGGGCACATGTTTTCGATCAAGCATTGCATCGCGCACGAGTGCAATATGTGTGGCCGAAACCATCGCGACGAATCCGACCGGTCGCCGCTGTATCTGTGCCCGATCTGCATGGCCAAGATCTGCTGGGCGACGAACGCGGACCCCATCGAACGCTATCGAAAGCTGCAAGAGTTTTCTGAGGAAAACGGATTGGAAGCGGAAGCAGGATTTTTTGCTAAGTCCATTCAGGCCATTTCAACGCCATGAGAAATTGTCAGCGAATCCGGCCCCGTTTGGTCATCAGCGTAGAGGGAATCCAAGTTCTTTACGCATCTGTGCGTCCGCTTCTTCGAGCGGCATTCCGCCCCCGGCTTCCATGCTCTCGATGCCCCGTTGAATTGCCTCGTGAACTTGTGTGTCGCACGTTTGTCAAAAAAGCGCTTTCTCGACGATGACATACACCCGCCCCGTCGCTGGATCAACCGCTTCAAACTCGTCACGGCCGTTAAGTGTGTCCGACAATTCTTTGCTGAGTTCAACCATCAAGGTTTGTTAACGCAACGTGAGCATGAAGGTGACAGGAAAAGCGAGATAGTTGAAGCCAAACCTTCCTTTATGGAATCGAATTCACCAACGCATTAATTCGATGGTCCGCTGGCTGAATCTTAGCCGCGAACGATCGAATGTCGTCGGCAGTCAAACCGAGATTTTGCATGTACATTTGCAGCTCTAGTTTTCTCTTGACGTTATTGTGACGAAGCAACTCATAAACGGTGGTCACAATGCTGCCCAGCAATCCGCCACTAATAACTCCTGCAAAGGCATGGGCAAATTCGTCCGCTCGACCAAAAAGAAAAAATCCTAAGTGCCGAAGAGACCAGAATAATGACCCGAAGATTACCGCGCACACAAAACCACCAACGTAACCGAACAGTGAAATCTGAATATCTTTATCGGCACGCGTATTTGCGATTCGGGTGAGCAAGGCGGCGACACTCTTCTCATTGATCGGAGACACTTGTTCATCTTCAAGCTGGTAACCCGATGCAACAGCAAGTTCAGTCATCGGCACATCAATCTGCCAGTCTTGTACCGTCTTGATATCGGCGTCTTTCTCGACAATCTCAGCGAACCCACACACTTCGCAAGTACGGAACTTTTCTGGTAGTGGGTGACTTTGAAGAAAAGAAGCCCGGCTTTTCCGAAAAAGCCGGGCTTCTAAAACGCAAAATCACCCACTACCACTTTTCTAGCAACGTTTCGCTAATTCGAATCTACCTGTGTTTGATCGAAAAGGGCATGCGGTTGATCTTGTTCGCAGTGGGAGCATTTCGCGACGAAATGACCTATTGAATTCAAATACTGGTTATGTGAAGACCAAAATACGAACATCCCGCACACCCGCTGTTCATAGTTGTGACCGGCTGCAAACTGCTGGCAACAAGTAACTTATGTGTTTATTGTGCCGAATTCAAGGGTCGATTTTCTATTGACCGGGTGGGCGAAATCCGCCAACATGCTGGGCCGAAATTCGACAAACTGCGTAGTTACATGGAGTGATGCAACGCCTTTCCCGTTTTCGTTGGTATTTTCTGGGGCTGCTGATCGTCGCCTTTGCGATTCGAGTGGCTGCTGGAGGGTGGTGGCAACGAGGGATGGGCGAAGGTCATCGGTTTCGGTTTTACGACAGTGAAAGTTATTGGAATCACGCCCAAACCATTGTTTGTGGCGAGCCTTACCAGGACGGAGCTGGTTGGCGAGTTTTTCGAACGCCCGGATATCCCGCATTGTTGGCCGGTTGGTTTTGGCTGGCGGGTGACGATGATCCGCCAGTGATTTGGGCACGCGTATTGAGTGCCTTACTTGGAACCTTGGCGGTAGGAGCCGTCGTATGGTTGGCATGGATGCTATTCGACCCACGCACCGCGCTCATTGCCGGTCTCTTGGCAGCGTTCTATCCCGGCGCAATCGCGCTGAGCGTTTTCGTTTTGGCCGAGGCTCCATTTTGTCTATGGATGATTCTGCAACTGGTACTTTGGACGCTGGCGTGGCGGGCGGACGATGCGAAGCGACGAATCGGCTTTTCGCTCACCGGTGGAATCCTGGCAGGAGCGGCAACATTGTGTCGACCGAGTTGGCTGCTTTTCACGCCGTTCGCGATTTTCATCGGCTTGTTAGTTGTCGAGCAAAAGAAGAAACAGCTTGTGATCGGCGCAACGATGATCGGCGGCCTGTGCCTGGCGATGCTGCCGTGGTGGATTCGCAACTATCAAGTCGCGGGCCGTTTCGTCCCGACAACGCTGCAAGTCGGCGCGAGTCTGTACGACGGCCTGAACCCCGATGCA
>CAYFJO010000498.1:0-7700 GCA_964343305.1 uncultured Pirellulaceae bacterium
GCCGATCAGATAGTCGGGCACATCGGCCGGGACGTCACAAGCCAGTTCGAGTCCCTTTTGATGTGCACGCAGGTTGAGCGTGTGCGTTGTGTCGGCCAACGTGTCGCGCAATTTGAAGTTGATTTCCTCCAGGTCGAGCTTGCCGGCCTCGATTTTGGAAAAGTCGAGCACGTCGTTGATGATCATCAACAGCGATTCGGCCGATGACTGGACAGTTGTCAAAAACTCGCGCTGTTCGGGGTTAAGCTTGGTGTCGAGTGTCAATTCGGTCATGCCAATGATCGCGTTCATCGGCGTGCGAATTTCGTGGCTCATGTTGGCCAGGAATTCGCCCTTGGCTTGACTTGCGTCCTCGGCGGCCTTCGTTGCTCTGCGCAGTTCCTCGGTTCGCTCTTCGACTTTCTTTTCCAGATCACGGCTGTAGTCTTCGAGTTGCTCTTGGCCTTTCTTGACGGAGCTGCGCATTTCATCGAAGGAATGGGCAAGCTTACCAATTTCGTCATCGCTGTCAGCTTGGACCGGCGCGTCCAAGTTTCCTTCGGCGATCTGAGCGGCGGATGCTTCGAGTTTTTTCAGCGGGCGGAAGATATATCGTCGGCTGGCGTACAACGTGGTTGCGGTGATGGCGGCAATCAACACCAAGGTCAACGTGACGATGCCGACGATCTGTAGATACAGTTCACGTCGAAACTCGGCCTTCGAAAATGCAACCTGCAACGTGCCTACCTTGTCGAACTGGCCCACTTCGACTTCGTATGAAATGTCGGTCGTTTTCACGACAAACGACTGGCTTTGTTTTTCGAAGGCGGCGTAAGTGAAATCGGCAAACTCGTCGCGGACTTTCTTGGTCTGTTTGTTGTTGTCGTTCAGGTTGGTCACGCTGACATAGACAATGCTGTCCTCGAGAAACAGCGCTTCAACAACGTCTTCGATGGCGTTGTTTTCGAAGTTCCACAGCGCCGTCGGCAGACTTTCGGACGCGAATTGTGAGGCGTTGTTCGATCGGCGCTCGAGCCGCTCGTTACTTTGTTGGACGTTGTAAACAATGACGATCGCCGCAAACGTGACCAGCACGAGTGCGACAACGCCCGTCAACGCGAGACTGAATCGGCGGCTAAGACTGCTTTTTTTGCCGGCAAACATTCGGGAATTATTTGGGCTCGAACTTCAAGATCGATTTGAAGTCGCGGGGGCCGAAGAGTCGTTCGTAACTAAATTGCTCGATGGTCTCTTTCGTGATCACTTGCAACACGGGGCCGGAGCGGAAGGGAAACCCGTTTTCCTGATCACCCGGCTTGTCACCGTTCAGCAACCGCACCATCATGTCGACCGACATGCGGCCTTGATCGACCGTCAAGTCGGACGGCGCGGCAGCGATCAAACCAGCTTCGATCTTATCGTAGACCGCGGGGATAATATAGGTGCCGACGATTTTCAAGTTCGGATGTTTTTCCTTGTACTGTTCGACCATGTCGGTCGCGACGTCGGCGGCGACCGCGTTGCCAACGATGTAGTCGACGTTTTCGTTGCGATCCAAAACCGACTTGATGCGGCTACGTTGCACGGGTGCTTCGGTCTTGCCATACAACTCGGGTAGGATTTCGACGTTGCCGGCTGTCTCGGGTTTTTCGTCGACCGCGGCGCGGAAGCCGAGCAACGTGTCTTCGGCCCAGCCGGCACCTTCGGGTCCGGGAAGAAACGCAACTTTGACGTCCTTGTCGCCCGCGTCCTGCACAACGAATTTGCCTGCTTCTGTGCCCATGTCGAAAAACGATACGAGCGCCTTGGCCGTGATCGATGCAGCGCGGATGTCGTTGATCACTTCGACGACCGGGATGCCTTTGCCGACGACCTCGTCGACCGCCGTGTCGAGTTTCTCGTAGTCGATCGATGCGAGAATCACTCCGTCGACTTTCAGATTGGCGGCGTCGGACGTGAGTTGTTTGCGTTGATCGCCGAGGTTGCCGTATCCGCCGGCATCGAGCAACGTGATCGAAACGCCGACACGGCGAGCTTCGGCGATGATGCCGTAGTTGACGGCCAGCCAGTAGGGATCCTTAAAGTGCGGAAACAAAACGCCGATGTGGTACGGCTTGGCGGGCTTCGGTGCCTCGGGCCAATCTTCGGGATGCGGACCGTCGAGACTTTTGCATGCCGTGCCAAGTTCCTTTTGGGACACGTCGTAGGTGCCGTAGTAGCTCTCGACTTTGAGAACGTAATCACCCAGATCGGGCAGGGAATCGATGTCGCTGGACGAGCTGTCGTCCGTGTCATTCGAATCGTCTGCCGAATCGTTTGTCGTGTTCGACTTGTCGGGATCGTCCTTCGGTGGAACGTTGTCAGGTGTTGGTGATCCAGAGCAGGACGCGAGTGAGAGTGTAATGACGGCGAGGGTGAGGAATTGAAGGGTTCTCACGGTCGTTCTCCTATGTGGGTGGGCAATAGCTTTACTATACCTCAATTGCATCGCCCGAGCGCGGCACGGAAGCTCGGCCTCTTAAAAAAGCTTGGGTGGAGAAATACCTGTAGCCGAATTCGCCTAGAATTTGGCCCGTTCGCAGATGCCGTCCAAAGTCTTGGCGACTTTGGCTACAGATTGCGAGACGTTTAGAAATGCCAGAAAACAATGAATTCGAACGCGTCGAAGAACTCGGCACCCCCCGCTGCATTGTTCACATCTTCTTTGACGTATTCGATGATGAAGTTGAGATGTTCGGTGACGGTGATGTCGTTGCCAAGCTTGATGAACTCGTGGCGACCGTAAGGGTTCTCGTCGATACCGATGCTGTAAGTCGCGCGCCACAGCACCGGGCCGGTCGTGTATTCGACGCTTGCCAGGTAGTCCGTGATTCGATTGCTGGGGCCGCCAGAAACATATCGTGCGGGACTAACGCGGCCGAGCGTCTGAATCACCTCGGTGATCAAAGCCCAATTTCCGCGGCGATACGTCGCATCGACTGCCCACGCAGCGACGACACTATCTCGAAATGTTGGCACGTTGCTGTCGATACGGCCGACTTGCCCACCGATACCCATGACCACCGACGAGCCATCGTCCCATGTCCAGCTTGGCGAGATTCGCACGACGCCCGTATCCTTTTCGTTGATTCCGCCGAAACTCTCCGCACCTGCTCCGGCAAATGTACCGTCGAATCCGTCGCTGTGAAAGAAGTACTGGACGAAAGTATCAACTTTGAAATGCCGGCAATGGTCCCAGGTCTTTTCCCACGACAGACCATAGTCCGGGTCCTGCATGTAGCCGTCGAAGTTGGAAATCACGGGCCAAAACCCGCCGCCCCAATCAAGACCAACGCGTTTTAACACGGAACCGGCCTTCAATTTTCCAAGTTGGTCATTGGCGTAGTAAGCATAGGCTTCGTACGGCCAAACCGTGCGATTCATGAAGCTCCGCCACGGTTGGCCATCGCGGAAGCGCATATCGGTGTAACCGCCGATCTTGTGTCCGCAGCCAAGATCGATCTCTGGCGCGGCGGTCAAATAATAGAAATAGGTCCCGCGCAGATTGCGAACGCCGTAGCCGTTGTTTCCCCGACCACTCGCGTCGACTTGCCACCAATGATAAGCACCGAAACCAACCGGCATGTTGAATCGCCGCTCGACACAATCCAACTTGTTCTCAATCATTCGTTCGACGTAATTCGAACCGAGCAACGTGTTGGACATTCCGCCACAACCGCAACCTCCGGCGTCGCACGCTGGCGAGTCGCAAACCGGGTCGCAAAGACATTCGCATTGGGCGAATGAAGATCGCGCGACGAGCAAGCAAGCCCAGAGTGTGCAGCAAGCCATAACAATGACTGAGAAGTGATTCCGTTCTGCCATCTGATTTCGTCCTACATCCGTGTCAATCTGACAATGTGCTTCTTCTTATCGAGGCAAGGGTTTAGCGATGTTGATGCAAAATGAACGGTGAAAGAGATAAACGAGGAGATGGTATTGGTTGTAACGGTTGCGCGGTTTGGCGTCGGGGGGGCAGCCAACCACATGGAATAAAGAGGAGATGATTGAAGAGTCTGCGTTCTGGCGATTCAGCTACGGCGGGTCTTCTTGAAATGTCTTTTAGGCACCAAGTGCCGAATCCGTGCCTTCTTCGCCCACAGCGACGGCGAGTGGCTGGCGGCCGGAGAAACCGGCTTCAAGCTCGTGCCAGTATGCCACTTCTTCTTCGCCGTGTTTCCAGCAGAGATAGACTAAGCGACCGTCCATCATCGCGGGGAAGTCCAACAATCCCTCCGTCAGCGTTTTTGGCTCGACGCCCAATTGCCGCAATTCACCGACGTACTCCATCAGTTTCTCTTCATCCTTTTCGATGTCCCGCTGCATCTGCTCCAATTCGTCGCCATACGGGTCGCCGGCCGAAACGTCGCCACGGTTCGACTTCAAGAACTCGAGACGTTGGCGGCGGTCCAAGACATCCCGCGACAGCTCGACGACATCGGCGGCAATCGCCTTGACTAGCGGCAACATCTTGTTGGCTTCTTCGACCGTGAAAACTTTTTGAGGATGATAATCTTCGATCGACATGATGATGACCTGTTGGAAAATAACAAATTGCAAAAGACAAATGACAAACAGATCTCAAATGCAAAAACAATGTTTAAACGACCCGTTGCAGCATCCTTCGAATTTGAGATTTGGTATTTGTTTGGACCTTGTTATTTGTCATTTGTGATTTACTGATTCGGTCCGCCGTGAACGGGCTCGACAATCACCTTCGAATCGGCGACGGCCGTTGGATTCAAGGTGGAACGTCCCCAAGCGACGTCAACCGGCATCCGCGAAAAGTCGACAAGGCAACCATCGCGGCTGTAACAACTCAAGTCGTGGGTCGCGCCCATAAAAATACAATCCACCGGACACGGCTCAACACACAAAGCACAAAACATGCACTTGGAGTAGTCGATGGCAAATCCAGTAACTTTGAATCCTTTCGCGCCCTCGACTCGTTCCTTTCCAATATAAATACAATCGACCGGACATGCTTTAGCGCACTGGTCGCAAGCGATACAAGTTGTCAGATCGTAGCGATGAAAACCGCGGTAACGCGCGGCGACGGGCACCGGAACTTCCGGATATTCGAAATGTTCGGTAAACGCCTTACGATCGGGCTGATACGTGGCCAGCCAATAACGTAGTGTGATGCGCAAACCCTGCGCGACGGTTCGGACCGCGGTGAGAATGTTTCGAAACCAATCCGAGAAGTCACGAAGCAACTTCATGCGATTTCAATCCTTCATGGAGAACCAGCAAGCTCATTTCGTCCCTACACGTGATGAATTATAGACACCCACGAATTGGCTGCAACCGCATGGCTTTTTACGACTTTTCCGCATCAGGCTTGGCGACACAAAAGAGCTTGTGCGCCGTGCGAACATAGAGTTTGCCGCCACAGATCACCGGGCTAGCAAACCCGCCGTTGGCCAGTTCATTCTCAGCGACCATTTCAAATCGTGCCGCCGACTTGAATACGAACATCCGGCCCGATTCATTGGGCACAAAGATGTTGCCACCGGCAGCCACGGGCGACGCCGAAAAATCACCGCCCAGCCGTTTCTTCCACAATTCATCCCCCGAATTCGCATCGAAGCAATACGCCACACCGTTGTCCTGAATCGCGAACAGGCGGCCCTGGTCGATCAGTAGCGATGGCACATAAACCTTCTGCCGCTTCTCCCAGAGCACGTTGCCACTGCCATCGGCGCGAATCGCCATGATGCTATGTTCTGGATAGCCGCCGCTGGCAAAGACAAGATCCCCTTGCCAAGCCATCGTGTTGGCACAGGTCGACGCTGGACCTTTGCACTGCCAAAGCATCTTGCCGCTATCGGGATTGTAGCTGACGATTTTCTTCTGGCCGCTCAGCAACAATTGCGTCTTGCCCGCGGCGTTGGCAATCACCGGTGTCGCAAAGCTGGCCCGACTTCCGCGAGCTGTTCGCCAAACTACGTCACCCGTGGCGCGATCCAGCGCGGCAACGTATCCCGATCCATTGTTGTCGCCGTTGACGATGACGAGCGATCGATACAACACGGGCGAGGAGCCATAGCCGTGCATGGAATGAAATGGCCCCGCTTCCTTTTGCCAAACAATCTCTCCGTCGCGCGACACGGCCGAGACCATCAGTGCATCGTTGGCGATAAAGACGGCATAGGCTTGTTTTCCATCGCAGGCCGGCGTGGCTGATGCGTGCGAATTCTTTTGATGCGTGTGCATGAATCCGCCTTCGTGCAAGACACACTCCCACTGTCGCTGACCATCATTGCGGTTGAAACAGAGCAGCGACATCGTGTCTGCTGCCTTGTCCGCGGTCGCCACGAAGACTTGGTCGCCGGCGATGGAGGGAGTTGCATGGCCTTTTCCCGGCACGTCCGCGGACCAAATGACGTTCTCTGATTCGCTCCAAGTGGTTGGTGGTGCTTCGCCCTCGGCATGTCCGTCAAGATTCGGACCGCGCCACCACGGCCAATCGCCAGTGTTGGCAACGACCTCGGATGCCGCTGAGACTCTCTCGGCGTCGTTGACCTTGATTTCCTCGACCGGAGCCGAACAGCCAGCGGCCA
Organism: uncultured Pirellulaceae bacterium; assembly: GCA_964343305.1. GTDB lineage: Bacteria > Planctomycetota > Planctomycetia > Pirellulales > Pirellulaceae > CAYFJO01. The sequence goes on from CAYFJO010000498.1 coordinate 6,582, forward strand.
GTATTAACACAGGGATTGTGTATTTCATTGTGGTTCCTTTTGGGGCGTAATACGAATCAGGCATCCGTCTTAATCAAACTTCGCGCTTCGTGCGCGATTTGGTTGCTGCCAAAGGCCGTGTCGTCCCACAGCGTGCCACTACAATTCGACCGTGAAGTCCGTCAGTAATTCAACCCCGCTTTCGGTCACGCGATAGTTGTTTTCGATCCGCATGCCGGCCTCGAGTTGGGGTGTGTACAATCCCGGTTCGGCGGTGAACACATCGCCCACTTCAAACGTGTCGTCCCAGTGGGGATTCAAATGCGGGGCCTCGTGGGGAAACAAGCCGATCCCGTGGCCAAGATGATGATCAAATGTTCCAACCGGAGCTTTGTCTAACATCGCTTGAACTTCGTGGAACAACTGCTGGGCGCTCTTGCCTGGTTTGACACTTTCTTCGACATGTTGAAACACCGACGTCACGTGTTCCCATGCGACTCGCTGCTCGTCGCTCACGTCCGTGACAGCGATCGTTCGACAGTTGTCCGCAAAATATCCTCGAAACGCCGGGCCAAGGTCGAGGATGTACAGCTCTCCGGCTTCCGCAACCCGCCCTCCACGCGGCAATCCACCTCGTGAGCCACATTGATAATCGTTGCCCGTGCCGGTTAGCATCTCGTCGAACTCTTCAACGGCCGCCGCTTGTAGTTGATTGAACACTTCGATCTCACTGATCCCCGGCTTGATGATCGCGCGGGCCCGCTCGTACATCTTTTCCGTCCCAGAGATCGCCTTGCGAATCAGCGCCAATTCGTCGGCATCCTTACGTCGTCGTAACTGAAACAGTTGTGGTTCGATGTCAACCAATTCACCGTCCACCGCGCAAGACAAGTGCTGTGAAAACCTGGAAAATTCAACTCCAATGCGTCGAACGGATTGAATGATCCCCGCATCCAGCAACGCCTGCGAACACGCTTGCCGCTGATCGTTTCGCAATGTCGAGTGCCATTGAGCTTCGTAGGTCAACACGTCGTCCGAAGCGGAGGTGTCCGGTGCCTGATTCGGAGCGACCAGCGTGAGCCTCCCATCGGCGGACATCACGGCCGCCGGTTGAAAGAACCACCGATACTTCACCCCTGA
>CAYFJO010000499.1:0-7699 GCA_964343305.1 uncultured Pirellulaceae bacterium
CCATCCACCTCAAAAAAGACTACCACAAACCCCTTGTACTTTTTCAGCAGCTTGTGTAGGCTGCAATGTTGCGGCCTAACGCGCAGGCGGTTGAGTTCCGTAAGTCGCATTGTACCTGTTGGTTGCTTCGTGTTCACGGCTCTCGCTGCGTGTTAGGCCGTTTCTGTCTAGCCTTCATCGAGAACCCGCGCCCGCCGCGGTGCGATAGGCCGACGCACGTTCGAGCTTTGCCTTCGTGCGTTCGGAGTGAAACTCCTGAGCAGCATAGCGTAACACTGTTCTTCAATAAGAAGTTCGCAGATGGCAAGAAGAGAGGCCATGCAAACTACAGAAAGACATGTTATCTCAACGCAGAACTTGACGCAGCAATGAGACTGCTTGCAGGTGATGTTAACCCCTCGTTCTTCTATAAACCATTGCGTGAAGTCGCTTCACAAGACGAGCCTGATAATGACGTCTAAGCGTTCAACTGTTCAACATTAAATGCTGAACACCAGGGCAGGTTCTTTTTAGCGTAGTATTGGCAAATCTCAGCAGTTCTTGCGTCATGCCGTGTATTCAACGGGACTTCACTGAACATTGGCATATGGGTGTACGACAAGTTTTTCTTTGAGGCCATTATCACCCAGGAGAAGGCAATGACTAGCGAGGCTTCGCCTCAGACCAACGATGCATGTAGACTATCTTTCGTGGATTCTTCGCTCGCCGTTTATGCCAACATCGCGATAACCAACAGCGGCATCAAAGCGTCGATAGGACGCGTACTTACCCAGCCGCACGCGGGCAACGAACAACGAAGAACCTGCAATGCACCCCCGTTTGAACAATGGGGAGGGGGAATGTGTACTTGCCTCAATACTTTGACTCGAAACTTGACTCGTTTGTAAACAGAAATCGTAGTCAAGCCTTCTAGTCAGTTCACTCAAGCCACGGGCATCGAGCCCGACGTGCTTTATGAACTCAATCAAGCAATGCACGCAACAGGTTTGGGAAAAGCAGCTTTTCGGAAGTTACGCCGCGACCACGGTTCTGCGCGTTTTCTACATTTCTCGCAAAGCGTTCGTGAAAGGCAATGAGTTGATCACGGCTATCGAACGTGGTGCCAAATCGGAAAAGTGAAAACGGCGAAGTCTCAGGTTGACCTAACCAAGCGGCGTTTCTTCTGGCTGCATTTCCCACGGCGATACTTTGGCTCTTCGCTCTTGTTTAGCTTGGGCAATCATGGCGCGCTATCTCCTTAACAGTCTTGAACGTTGCGGTTGTGGGGTCGTACTGGGTGGTGAAGCCAACTTGATCCAGCAGCACGTGCATAATGCCCCAGGCGCACTGGTTATTGACGTGCAAGTTTTTGGATCGGGAAGGGCTGGCAAGAATGGCAATCCGGGATAGGCACCGGCGAGGCCGCCCAGCGAGCCCCACAAGAAACCGATAATGTCGTTCCACGTCCAGGGGCCGTCAGGGCCGATCGTTTCACTCACCCAATAGCGGTCACTTGTCGTCGTCGTCACGTGGCCGGTCCGTTTCGCGAGGCCTGTCGTCGTCGTCGTCACGTGGCCGGTCACCTTGGCGGGGACGATCTCGTTCGTAACGGCTTTTGCCGCGGATGGCTTGGACTTCGCGCCGAAGCTGTTGAACTTGTTCCTGTAGCTCGCGAATGATGGCGATCAGTTCGCGCTCGCGAGGCGTCCAGTCGCGGCGTTCTCCATCGCGTCGGGCTTGGTCAGGTCGTCGGTCACCGTCGCGCTCCCGATCAACTTCTCGTGGACGGTCGCCTTCTCGCTCTCGATTACCTTCACGTTCGCGGTCGCCTTCGCGCTCGCCGCGTGGTTGTTCACGTTCACCGCGCTCGCGATCTCGCGCGTCGCCGTCGCGTTTTCGTTCACCTTCGCGCGGACGATCATCGTCATCCGCTAGAACTTGTGCCACTTGGTCGCCGACAAAGCCAGTCGCGACCACCCAAAACGTGAGCGGGAGCACGATCATCAACACTCCAATCGGCCACCAACGGCTGGTTTGTTTCGATGGCGCAAGTCCCAAGACGTTGCGCACGCGGTTGAGCAGGTTCATGTGGGGTTCTCCTCCAGACGCGGCAACCGAAATGGGTCGTAGCGAAACAGCACCTTATAACTTGGCCGCAGATAATGCACTCGGTCGAGTAACGCCGAGTTGCCTGTTTCTTCTGCAAGTCGGATGATCGTGCCAAGAATGGCATCGGCGCAGTCGCCGTGAGGGTCGAGGAACGAGACACCCATTCCCATATCGATCCATGTATCCACGATTAGCTTGGTCAGAAGGCGGCTCTTTCCGGACCCACTCATTCCGAGTAGGGCCACGTGACGTTTCAACTGTTTCTTGCTGAGGCAAAACGGCGTCGCCTGTAGCTGCCCGGCACGCTTGCCATTTATGAGTTCGCCGAGGACAATCGGCGCGTTTTTTTGCAGGAGCTTTGAGCGTCGTCGCCTGTGGGCATCCTCACGGCGAATCGCAAATGTCGAGCCAGAATGTTCAATCATGATTTTCCCCTTCTCCTTGATGAAAGCGGTAGAGTCGATCCAAAAGGTCTTGTTTCTGCACAAGTAGGTTCATGATTTCCTGTTGAATATCCGCGGGATCATGATCATCACTCTGTTGAAGAAGCACGATGTCCTGATCGATGTCTTCAACTTCCTGCCGGATGTATGTAATCATTTCATGGAACGCCTGCTCCGCCGGTGCCGGTAGTCCCTGCGGTCGAACTCCGCCTTCGATTGCCGGTATGCCGTCCTGTCGAAATACTTCGGGCATTCGAGGATCTCTGAGAATTTGCTCAACGTCTCCGCGAAATGTTAGCGCCCATCTGGCGAATGTCGGTCCAAACTTACAAATCGCAAAATACATGGTGACGACGATGAAAATCACGATGATGGCGTTGATCAAAATGTAAATGACAACGCCTACGATGAACCCGAGAAACGCCGTGCCCTTTTTCTCGTCGTCAGTCTGACCGGGCCGCATCAGCATCGCAGCGGCGATACAGCCACCCACGATCGCGATTACCAAACGAACTGACTCAATTCCACTGACTTCCACTACTTCCGCCTCTTGGAGATCTTTGGATACACCGTGAATTCCGCATCAATGTAATCAGGTTCGTCGTCATGTCGATCGTCTTCCCTGGCGTCGTCCACGATCGTTGTTGCCCGGGAAGTGCCCTGAAACTTCCCCATCAAAAAAACCAGCAACGTCCCCGTGCCAACAGCCAAGGCCAATGCGGGATACATCCACGCCAGCGCCCCAGCGATGATCGCCACCCAAACGCCGTCCCAGCGAAAAAGGGCGAGGACTGCAAAGTATGTTGACATTGTGATAATGACGCGATCGAGTTGCTCGAATTCAGGGTTCATTGCATTCCACCAAAAAAGGCGAAGACGACAAGGAAGTTTTCGTGGGTTGCGTGGCTACAAAGTGTTGAAAGCGCCACAGCTTCACAAATACAACACCGTCAAAGATCCGACAATAAAGTGGAAGCCCGATTGCACGACATGCAACGAAGTTGCACAGGATGCAACAACAACTGTTGCACGGCCTGCAATGTCAGAACCGTTGCACGAGATGCAACGGAAAATCAGCAGCGCGAATCTTGACGACCAACACAGCAGCTCGTATTTTTTAAATATCCGAACAATCTTGTTTGGCCTCCGGTGACGACTTGGCGGTTATCGCAGTTTTGCGATGCAGCCCGGTTGCTCGGTTGAATAATCATTCTTCGACATGCCGAGGCTCCACCCTCTCTGAGCCACTCGGCATCTCTTTGTTTACTCGCCTACTTCATCTGGATTGAAGAATGATCACCGACCGCGATCTCGACTTCCTCTTTTCCCTCGCTGTGTATTACGTACTCAGCCGCCATCAGGTGCAGAAACTGTGCTTTAAGACTGACAAGACCGGCCGAGTCACGCGCCGACGATCAGATAAACTCGTCAAGCAGGGGCTCATCAACCGGCACCGGGCCGAGGTTCGGTATCCTAACTCTGCACCAGCGGGCTCCGTCTACTATCCATCCGAAAAGGGCAACCAGCTTCTGGCCGAGCATACAGGCGACGATGCGTACCTGCTCACGCCGACGCAGCGTCCGCAGTCCCATCACATCATGCATTGGCTGGCCTGCAGCGACACGCATATAACGTTTGATGCGGCGATCGAAGCGCAAAACCGTGTGCAATGTGAACGATGGATCAACGAGTGGGATATTTGCAACATAGACGAAACGAATCCGGAACGTCGATTCCGGCTCTATACGCTCTTGGAAGATCATCCGCGCCTCGTCTGTGCGATGGATGCAGCGTTTCTGCTGTCCGTCACGATTGCGGCGAGTACATTTTTGAAAGTTTTCTATCTAGAACAAGACCGTGGAACAACGGGTGCGCTGCAAGTGGCGGCCCGTAAACACAAAGGTTACGCCGAGCTTGCTAAGCGGCAGTGCCATCGCATGCATTTCCCTGAAACCAACGTTGATACATTTACGGTGCTATGTATCGCGCATACACCTGGTCGCCGGGATGCGCTCCGGCGCGCGTTTAAGGGAAGGGACGGCAGTTCCCTTTGGAAATTTGCCTCCGCCACCGAACTCACGGTGGATTCGTTTCTCTTTGCGCCGGTTTGGTATCCAGTCATCGGCGATCCTATGCCGTTGGTGAAGTTGGAACAGCTAGACAAAACCGGATTAACGTCGTGAAAAACACAAACAACATACAACTACAACCAACAAGGCAGGGAACAACTTGCTTTGTCGCGCAGCGGCAAATGCGAACTCAATCGGTTGGCAATTTGACGTTCGCGGGGATGACGGGCCGTACTCCTTTTGCAGCCGAAACCTCGTCAAAAAATCCGTGCAGACAACCCAGAGATGGGGTGACCGCCTGGATGACCGGCAGGTGTCCATCCCCGGCCACCGGGCAGCCAGTTTGTTTGTTTTTTGTAAGTTGTTTGCCCACCACAGGTTGCGAGGTGCCTGGGCTCGCTTCGCGTTGCTTCGCGACCCCAGGCCCTTCCGCCATCCTTGGGTACGCATATATGTCCTTGCGGCCTATGACGAATTCGGCTCCGCCGGAAGGGCCTGGGGTGCGCCCAGTCACCTGTGCGGACAATTTCAACGTAATCCCAACGGTTCCGATTCACCGAATTCAAATGTGTCCACACTCGCCGAACGACGACCGCGGACTCGTAATGGCAGTTCGAAGTGATCCTCGCTCGTCGTTCGCCAACGCAACCTGTTCCCACCCATGTTGGTTGTGGGTGTTTGTGTTTGCTGTTGGTGTAGGTGTTTTTGTGTGTGTTTATGTGGGCTGTTTTGTTTGTGTTTGTGTGGGTTGTTGTGCCGTCGTTTCCAAGCTTGTTCGGGTCAATGTCTTTGCAATTTTTCTTATCCGATTTTTCGTTGGTTCTTCTTCTGATTTCAAGCAGCCACACAGTTGCGAGATTCAGCGCAAACCGATGCTGTCAGGGCAGTGTCAAAATGCGCCGAATCTCGGTGTGGATTTTTTTTCCGGTGCGCTCGCGCACTTTACCCCATTTGCGCTATGGAAAGCTCAAAATCTCGAAAGCCCGTCAGGGTGTTCAAAGCCAGAGGCATCACCGCCTCTGTTTTCGCCAATCAATCCAAGAAAGGCGACCCTTTCTATAAGGTGTGCTTACAGCGCACCTACTGGGACGGTGAGAACTTCCAGACGAGTGATAGTTTCGGGCGTGATGAAGTGCCCGTGGCCGTACTGATGCTCCAAGAGGCTTGGCAGTACGTGCTCCAAACCGAAGCGCAGTCCAAGAAGGAAGACGCTTCGGAAGAGTAATTGTAAGAAAAGTACAGCGGGTTTGGCCCTGAACAATCCCGCTGTCCTTCGCGTATGCGAAGGTCGCTTAGTCGTCGTCGGTAGAAGTAGCTGCCACTAATCAGCCGACGACATGAGCAGCAATCTAATTCTCCTTGAGTGAGTCCCCCTCTCCGATCATCACTCACTTGCGTCAGCACCAATCTGACCATCTGCTTAACCGGCGCTTTCAGGGAAGCGTTGCGACTGCTGGATGACTCAGCTTGTGCAACTTCGTTAAACACACGAAGTTCGATATTTCCATTTTCCCCGCGAAGCCATGACTGACACTGTGAAACGGCTCAAGACTGAGAACCTCGTTGCCGAGATTTATCCGCCAGCGGAAGACGGCAGCGTACCACGGCTTGTGACGCTTGACTTCGGACTTTCAACGGTCACGATTTGTGAGTGCCACGCCGATGAACTTGCCAAACTACTCGGTAAGGTTCTCAGACAACTTGGGAAGAACCGAATCAAGAAGTTGTTTGCATAAAACGATGGGGGCTGCCCTGACGGTCCCCGACGTTGCTCGTTGGGAAGAGACTAGATGGATATGCCAGCGACCCTGAGCTTGTCGAAGGGTGCCTGGCTCTTTCACTAGTCGATTTCGTCGTTCCTTGTGAACAGCGCTTTTATCGAGTGGGTCTCACTCTCCGGCCTTCACTCACCAAGTGGCACTAGCCTGACACGTTTGTCATCCGCGTTTCTGTCAGGGAAGAAGCGTAGCGAGCCAAACGTCAGTTTTGTGCACCGTTGCCGAATCGGCGCGGTTCCCAATATCATGTTCCCCTTTTTACTCATGACAAGCACTATCCACGAAATCGCGACCGACGAGCTTTCGGTCAGAATTAGTCTGCTGCAGACCGAAGATGGCAACCACCAAATTGCCATTATCGCATTTGACGATGAGAGCTTTACGATTCGCGCCGACCAGGTTCAGACGCTGGTGAATCTCCTTGAGACGCTCCAAAGCTACATCAAGGAGTTCCCATTTGAAGAATTGTGTGAATAGAAAACGAAGGGCTGCCCTGACAGCCCTTTGTTTGTCGTCGGGGACAGATGAGGCGGATTTGCCAGATATCTCGCGCTGCGAGATGCCCGCAACTTCACTCGTCGCACCTCGGATCTAAGGACCGAGAAGTTTTATTGAGTGAGTCCCCTTCTCCGACCATCACTCCCACTCATGCGATTAAGCGCACACGCCGTGTGCGGATGCCGTGGACGACGGTCGTCTGCGGTCAACGTGTTCCGTTTTGACATCGGGAGAACCAAGCAATGGTCACGATTACTGGAGTGGGTCACCAGACCTGCGAACTCAGCGGCAAAGAAGCTGAGGGTGTGTTCTGCACCTTTACCGACGGCGCAGAATTTGACGGATTCCTCTCGTGGGCGTCCCTGAAGCAGCTTGTCGTCATGCACGCGAAGCAGAAGGAAAACGGCGATGCTTCGGGTAAAGATGTACCGTTCCGCGTCACGGACGGCACGGAGTAATTGATCTTGGGCCCAGTGGGGCGGGAACGGATTTCCGCTCCACGGCTTTTGCCGCCCACCAACTACAAACAACGGTGGAGACTTGAGTGTGATGATGACAAAGAACGCGACCAGCGCCGCGAAATCGCTATCTGGATTCCAACAGTTCGCCAAATGCCGTGATGAAATCGTACTCGGCGCAGTCGGCATTTGCCCCCTTGAGGAGGGCGCGTTCTTTGGGCCTCAAGTTCTGCCAGATACGACGATGGTGCTGGCGGAGGCAGAAGCGCTCTATTTCTGCACGGTCCTTCTCCAAAACTTCTTCGTCCTCGCGAGCCAGCATAAAAACTCGCTTCTTGAGCTTCGCTGGAATTGTGGCGGGCCGG
>CAYFJO010000500.1:0-7697 GCA_964343305.1 uncultured Pirellulaceae bacterium
CAAGGAGAAATCGCTTCTGGCGGCTTGGCCCGTCCGCCGTTCGGCCAGTTGGACCAAATACGTCAACGAGCCACAGACGGGAGCCGAGTTATCCGCCATTCGCCAATGCATTCAGCGCGGCAACCCCTATGGCGATGCAACTTGGACCAAGAAAATGATCACACGATTCGGCCTGGAAACGACACTACGCCCTCGCGGCCGACCGCGAAAGCACGAAAAAGGTTCCTGATCGTGCTCTTCCCTCCCCGAGTTTTGCCTGGAACCGCACCAGCAACTCTGGCAAATCAGCAAAATGCATGATGAAGACGCTATCCGAAAACTCAATTGTCACTGAAATCGGGCGGAAACGACTGCTGCTGGCCTGGTGCCGTAGCCGAAGGCGACCCCGAAAGTCCCTGAATTAGCTGCAGCAAGAACGCCGCACGCAGATCAACGTTACACTCCGCGAGCAATCGCTGTTTGACTTCGACGTCGAGACTCAAAGTGAACGCAACGATATCCGTCAGCGCACCCAAGGGAACCTGGTTGCTCAACAACTGGTCAAATTGCTCCTGCGCTTCCGACATTGACGGAACAAACCCACGAAAAGCGTTGATCAGCCTTCGTTCCAAAGCGGGGCGCTGCTCGGCTTCCGATGCCGAATACTCGTCGTCCAGCAAGGCGACGTCCGCCAGCCGGTAAGATCGCGTTGGCGGTTGCTCTCGAACAATTCTTGCACGTTGAAGACCGGCGAGCAGAATATTGTGCTTGCCGTCCTCTGCGGGCGAATGCGTCACGACGCGTCCCACACAAACGACGGGTTCCACGCCGGGACGATTGTCATAATCTGCTTCCCAACCGGGTTGCAACAGCGCCATGGCAATCACCCGATCATCCGCCATGGCATCTTCGAGCATTTCACAATAACGCGGCTCAAAAATGTGCAGCGGCAGAAGAGCGCCTGGAAAGAGGACCAAATTCGGCAACGGAAACAACCGCACGGTCCCTGAGAAACCGTCCGGTAGATTTGCGAATTGTTCCAATTCCGACATAAGTTCTGTTAAACTGGCACGCGTCGAATAACTCCGCTTGCCTGATTGTATATCAACATGAACTGGAATTAGCCATGCCTCATTCGCGTACACCTCGACTTTCTGTTTTGACCACTATCTTTGCGTTGCTTGCGATTCATGTGTCCGCTTTGTTTTCCTTGGCCAACGATTGGCAGGCGGGCGTTGCGAAAATCAAGATTACTCCTGAAAAGTTCATGTGGATGTCCGGCTACGGCGGCCGCAATAAGCCGGCCGATGGAAAGCTGACCGACTTGTGGGCCAAGGCGCTGGTGATTCAAGACGGCGGTGGCAAACAGGCCGCGTTGATCACACTCGATCTGGTCGGCATCGATCGCGAGTTGTCGCAATCCGTTTGCCAAGCGTTGGCGACCCAGTGCGATTTGAATCGCGAGCAAATTGCCATCTGCACTTCGCACACCCATACCGGTCCGGTCGTTGGCAAGAATCTGCGTTCGCTGCATTACGATCAAGTCGACGAAAAACAGCAGGCGCTGATCGACGAATACGCGGAATCACTCCAAGAGAAGATTGTTGCGGTCGTCGGCAGCGCGATCAAGGATCTCCAGCCCAGTCAATTGTCTTGGGGCAGTGGCACGGCGACGTTTGCCGCGAATCGACGCAACAATTCCGAGGCGAAGGTTCCGGAACTGCGAGAACAAGGACTGCTCAAGGGCCCGTTTGACCACGATGTCCCAGTGCTGGCGGTGCGCGGCAACGACAAAGGCGAATTGAAGGCGCTCGTGTTTGGCTACGCCTGTCACTGCACGGTCTTGAGTCTTTATCAATGGTCGGGCGACTACGCCGGATTCGCGCAAATCGAACTCGAAAAGGTCCATCCCGATTGCGTCGCCTTGTTTTGGGCAGGCTGCGGCGGCGATCAGAATCCTTTGCCGCGGCGAACGGTCGAACTGGCACGCGAGTACGGCCAGCGATTGGCCGCGGCGGTGAATCGCGTTTTGGAGAATGACATGGGAGTGATCGAAGGCACGATCGACACGCGCTACGCCGAAGTCGAACTGCCGTTTGGCGAAATTCCCACGCGCGAACAACTCCAACAAAGCACACAGAGCAAGAACCGCTACGAAGCGGCGCGGGCCAAGATGTTGCTTGAAAAACTCAAGTCAGACGGGACACTGGCTTCGACTTACCCTTACCCAGTGCAATGCTGGCGGCTGGGCAAAGAGATTCAATTCATCGCGCTGGGCGGCGAAGTCGTTGTGGATTTTGCGATTCGACTCAAATCGGAATTGCGTGACACAAGGACTTGGGTCGCGGGTTATTCGAACGATGTGATGGCATATATCGCATCACGCCGCGTGTTGCTTGAAGGCCGGTACGAAGGCGGCGGAGCGATGGTGTACTACGGCCAGCCAACCGTCTGGGCGCTCGAGAGCGAAGAAGTGATCGTCAAAGAAGTTCACCGGCAAATCAAGCTCGGAAATTGATGACGCACAACGATCTTGTATAATGAAATCTGAATGCAGACTTCTGGAACTCGATCATGAGCACTGGCACGCGACTAACGCTTGAACAATTGGACCAAATGATCGAAGCGGGGTACTTCGACGACAAGCCACGAATGGAGTTAATCCGGGGAGAACTACGAGAAATGGTCCCCATTGGTCCGCCACATGAAGATGTTGTTGATACGCTCAACGAGTGGAGCATCCAAAAAGCTCCGTTGAAAAAAGTGCGCGTCCGAATTCAAAACTCTGTTGGTCTGCCCGAACTGGATTCGGCGCCGGAACCAGACGTCGACTGGATGAAACGCAAGAGGTATTCGAAAAGACGTCCGGTAGCATCGGATGTGCTGCTGCTCGTCGAAGTCGCGTTCAGTTCATTGCGCTACGACCGAGGAGAGAAGGCGGATCTTTACGCCGAAGTTGGCATACGAGATTATTGGATTGTGAACATCGTTGATTTTTGCGTTGAGGTTCGACGGAAGCCGAAGGATGGCGTGTACCAGGAATTGCTAGTCCATCAATTGGATGAAACCGTCAGCCCTCTGCACTTCCCCGAACTCAAGTTGCCGGTCTCAGATTTGTTTTTGAGCGAATGAGTAAGACTTTCGTGAAGGGCCCTGATAGTCTTGCCACAGTTCATCCCAGATTTCGTGAGCTTCGAGAAAATCGCACTCGTTGAAATGCTCGGCACCCTTGACGAGCAGGGGATGGTAATTGGCTGAATCTTCCATCCAGAACAGTCTGAGGCATTTCGCTCAATGATGACCAGTGGGTCGTGTCCTAGTCTTGAGTTGTAGACTTTCGTAATTTCGGAAGACGTTGGAAGTCTGGTTCGAGCCAACACACTAATAGGACACAACCGACCAGTGTGGTGACTTGACACGCTGGTTTCACATTCGCGACAATCTCACGGTCGTCCACCATCCATCATCTACGGTCAGAGTCAAAATGGTCGCAACCGCGGATGCCAAACGTCACGCATCCAAAGTCGTCAAGGCGCTCAAGAAGGGTTATCCAGATGTGGAGTGCGCCTTGGTCCACGACAGCCCCTTCCAGCTCCTGATCGCCACGATTCTCTCGGCCCAATGTACCGACGCTCGCGTGAATATCGTCACCCGAGAGTTGTTCAAGCGATATCCAACGGCCGCCGATCTCGCCGCCGTGAGAATCAAGACGCTCGAAAAAGTCATCCAAAGCACTGGCTTTTTTCGAAACAAGGCAAAAAACATCAAAGCATGCTCCCAGCAGCTAATTGACGAACACAACGGGGAAATTCCACTGGACATCGAGATCCTGGTTCAGTTGCCGGGAATTGGTCGCAAAACCGCCAATGTCGTACTTGGGACGGCTTTCGGGGTGGCGACTGGGGTCGTTGTCGACACGCACGTCAAGCGAATTAGCCGCCGGCTGGGCCTGACCGAAGAAACGGATCCGGTCAAGATCGAAGACGATTTGATGGAACAACTCCCCAAGAAAGAGTGGATCGACTTTTCTCACCGAATGATTCATCATGGACGCCAGATTTGTGACGCACGCAAGCCGTTGTGTGACGATTGTGGCATGAAGAGATTCTGCCCAAAAAGTGGTGTGGATTAATGAACTTACGATTCTTCTCGTGTAACGGCAGGCCAAAGGCGACTGCGATGCGGCACGCGCAGTCGCCTTTGGCTTGCCGTTTAACGATCGGTTCCTGGTTGCGAAGGATAAGGAAGCTTCGGACATGATTCTCTCCGGCAATGAGATTCTCAGGCATCTTGGCTCGAACATCCTCATCGATCCGTTTGACGAAAGCCGACTCAATCCCAACAGCTACAATCTAACGCTGCACGATGAGTTGATGATCTACGAAGAAGTCGTGTTGGACATGCGCAAAGCGAACCGTGTGCGGCGGCTGACAATTCCGGGAGACGGCATGGTTTTGCAACCTAACCAGTTGTATCTGGCCCGCACCGTCGAACGCACAGAAACCCACAACTTGGTGCCGATGATCGAGGGCCGCTCGTCGATCGGACGGCTGGGTTTGTTTGTCCAGCAAACGGCTGGTTTCGGCGATGTTGGTTTCTCAGGTTATTGGACGATGGAAATGTTCTCCGTCCAGCCTGTGCGGATCTATCCCGGTGTGCCGATTTGCCAAATCTACTACCACGAAATCACTGGCGACGTCACGGAATACGCCAGCGACAAATATCAGAACAACCACGACATTCAACCGAGCTTGTTGTTCAAGGAGTTGAACCCTGAAGCGGAGAGTGACGATCCGCAGTTGACGTTGAAGTTCGGCACTGAACGCTCCCATCGCTGAAGTTGACTTGCGTGACGGAACACAAGCACGACCACACGATTGGATTATCCACGGCCGATTTGTCAATTCGGTTGTACCTCTTGTCGGCTCTGTTTGCGGTCGGAACTGGCGTCGCCTTCTCTTTTGATTTGCGCGTGACGGCGCTCGTAAACGTTGAAAACGCACCAGGTGATCTACAGAAGGCCCTGCAGCTCAGCGAGGCGTTCGCGCACGGATTCGGAGTGTTTGCAATCTTGCTCGCGATCTATGTGTTGGACGAAACGAAGCGTGATCGTTTTGTTCAACTGTTGTTTTGCGTGATCAGTTCAGGTGTGTTTGCGCAGATTGCCAAACAACTGATCGCCCGTAATCGTCCATTGACCTACGGCGAAACTGGTCTTCCGGACTCCATCTGGCAAACATTCGGTGGCTGGTTTCCCGCGTTTGCGCAGGATTCGACGGGATTGCGAGCGACGATCCTTCAGTCGTTTCCATCCGGTCATACGGCGCAGGCCGTGGGGCTCGCTATCGGTCTGGCGTGGCTCTACCCAAAAGGCTGGTGGCTTTTCGCGATCCTCGCCGGACTAGCCGCATTTCAGCGAATTGAATGCCAAGCCCACTTTCTGAGCGACACACTTGCCGGCGCCGCCGTGGCTTGTGTTGTCTCGGCTTTGATTCTTGATCGGCGCGCATTTGGGCGATTCCTTCCAGCAAGCGGCGAGACATAAAACATTGTATTTCGGGCGAGAAACCGATACATTAAGAATGGAACATCCAGGGGACATTGGATCAAAGAGAAGAGGACCGACATGTCGACTTTTCTGTTTACACTCGTAATCACCGTGCTGCCCACCGACGCCCCCGCATCGGCTGCGGATTCTGTGGCCACTCGTCCCTATCACGAAATCAGCCGCGACATGCGCGAGTTGATGAAACGTGAATCTCTGGCAGATAGCGACGCTGACCGATACGAGGCCGTTCGCCGTCTGGCGGAATTGTATTTGGAAGTCAAACGCGACCCACGACTTTCCAACGCGCCAACTCTTCAACAATACAAAGCCAAACTGTGGAGTCGTTTGTTGCGAATCAAGAAAGACGTTGAGCGACAACTGGCTCGTGACAAGGCGAAAAAGAATCACTCCCAGCCTGAATCGGACGAAGCTCTGTTGCGAAATCAAGAAGTGCAGCGAACCAGCGAAAGCCTGGCGGCACAGATGTCGTTGGTCAGCAATTCGATGGGCGGGCCGGGCAAACTCTTCTCGATGGCGGGCGGCGGCGCATTTGGTGGCGGTGCTGTCCGAGACGGCGGCGCGGAGTTGGTCGAATTGATCACCCACGTCATCGAGCCGGATTTCTGGGACGTGAATGGTGGTCCCGGCACAATTTTCTACTACCAGCCATTGATGGCGCTGGTGGTCCGAGCAACCAGCGAAGTCCACCACAAGATTGGTGGCGGACTGGGTGGACTGAGAAAGTAAGGACGTAGATCGAATTCCGAAGCGTCCAAATAATTCGGACTTCAGGCACTTGCTGATCGATCGACGGTAACTCGATCATCTTCCAATATTCGGAACATTTTGCGGTTGCCGACTCGCCAAGCTCCTGCTGTATCGATGCATCGGGATTGTCGACACGAGCAGCGAATAGGGTCGACCGAACTGACACAGGACACGCCCACCGGATTGGCCGCAGTTCCGGTTCTCCAATATTTGGGAGGAGACTGCGGATCTGAAGGAGACGAGTTTTGGCAACCAATTCGTTCCCCTGACGGTTGGGATGAAACAATTCGAGGAATCATCGCTGGAGCACGACGGGATGTGGCGAGCTATCGAATCGGTTCGCGAATTGGACATCATCGTGACGTCGGGAGCGATGTGGGACGATCCGCACAGCGCTTTGTTGCTGCGGCGAACACCATCGGCAAATCCTGCAAGAGTTGCACCAACGGCATGCATGTCAGATGTGCCATTCCGCATGCCGCTCGCAGTCGTACAACCACGCCATCCAAAGGGGAATGCCAAGCTGCTTTCCCGAACTGCACGTCGACCTAGTGTGAGTGCAGGACGGTCAGTACTTGGGCCTTCCGCAACAACATCTGTCCTGCAGTTAAGCAGCGCCCGAGCCGCTCCGTGCGCTGGCATAGCCCTCGCTCCAGCTCTCGAAGAACAGCAGGTCTCTTTGCAGGTCTGCGGGGTTTTGAAATTCTTCGTTCGCTTCGCTGACGACCAGCCCTTCGAATGAATACTCCGCAAGCACGTTCAGCACTTCGCTCGCCATCTGTGGGCTGTGGTGCAACGGACGGTGCTCAGCCTCACCCGGCAAATAGCCGGGAAGGTGGACGTGATAGAGCCTGTCACCGTGATTTGAAACCAACAACTCGACTTGAGTTATCAGCTCATCGAGGGATGAATCTTGCAGAGTGAATTTCCAGAGGTGTTCCACGTCCAGAGTCAACCCCGGGCTTCTTTCCACCCACTCATCGAATTCGGCTGGTTCAAGCACATGATTTTCAATGGCCAAGTTGATCGACGAATCCAAGGCCAGCAGAGAGTTCGCGTAGAGATCGAACTGTGGCTGGTGAATGACCATTGCGTGGCATTGCACGTTACGGTAAAGACGTACGGCTTGGTCGAGTGATTCCTCACCGAGATCCGTGCGATTGGGAAAGTGCAAAACGCACAGAAAGGAAAACTCCCTAGCCATTCCGCCGATTCGTTTCGAATCCGCAAGCAGCGCTGGATCAAGCCAAAGTTCGGCGCATTGAAAACCGGCCGTTTGGGCCACTTGGAAAGCTTTTCGTTCGGGACGAAACTTCGTTGCCGCTCTAAGCATCATGGGGCTTCACTATCTAATTGTACAGCGCACCTTAGTCATCCGGTGGTCTGCAAGAGGTTAGTCGTT
>CAYFJO010000501.1:0-7657 GCA_964343305.1 uncultured Pirellulaceae bacterium
CAAGTGCAATTCCTCCAACTGCGGACCCGTCAATTCGGTGATGTGAAAGGTGGCCGGTTTTTCACAGTGTTGGCATTTCATGGCGAAGCGTGTGCTGATGGGGAATGACTGGATCGCTGCAACTCTTTACGTAGCAACGTTTACCGTCCAAGTAGGATTCTAACAGCGGGCATCAGGGTGTCAAGATTAGTCGACGTTCGGCTGCAATTGTTAAACACTCTTGGAACAATAACACGGAGCGACACAGGTGTATCGCACCACCGTGACGATCGATTCGTCGTGAAGTTTCACTGGCTGGCTCCCAAAAAGAGTAGCGTTAAACAAAAAAGACGAGCATGCGCGTGCCTTTTCAATAGCTTTACGTAAAATACCCTCACTATGGTTTGCACGCACATTGGTTCCAACAGCTTGAAAACAGTCCTCTCGCTCTTCATCCTCGCCATCATGCCGAACGCACTCGTCGCTGCGGAGCGAATCACTGTCGAACACGATGAAGCGATGTTCGTTTCAACGATTCGCGTTCGCTCGACCAACGGCCGGGTCGCCTGGACCGACGTCCTCCGCGGGTTGGCTCGGGCCAAAGGATTCGATGACGAGGCGCTCGCTGGCGTCTGGCCCGATGCATCGTTCGATTTGACGACGCTCGTCGCAAGGTTGCAGTTTGCGGCATATAACGTGGTACTCAAGCCCGACGTTCAATTCGCAGTGGAATACGACGACCTTACTCCGCAGAACCCGCAACTCGTGATTCAGCTCAACCGCGAAGGGTTGTTGGCTTCTAAGCGTCGCATCAAGTCCTGGTTGCGGCAGAAGGTCATGTCGTTGTTAGACTCGGAAGATAGCAATTCTCGCGAGCGTTTCGGCATCTCGCTGCCGGACGGCTGGCAACTCCAGTCACCGGATCGACCGCTTGTCATTGCAATTCACGGACTCAATTCGGACGGGCAAGAAGCCTGTTGGCTGTTGACGCAACCAAAGGAAAAAGGTTTCGCCTGTGCGTCGTTCAACTATCCCAACGACCAACCGATCCGCGAATCCGCGATATTACTCTCCGATGAATTGCAACGAATCGCCAAGGAGTCCCCCAATCGGCAGGTCGCACTAGTCACACATTCGATGGGCGGCCTTGTCGCTCGAGCGGTGATTGAAGACGAAAATCTTGATCCGCGAAATGTTTCGCAACTGATCATGGTCGCTCCGCCGAATCATGGTTCGATCCTAGCCCACTTTGCGTTTGGCTTGGACATCTTTGAATACACCGCCAACCCCAATCGAAGAGACAAGGCACGGAAATTCTACGCGGCCATGGAAGACGGATTCTGCGAAGCGGCCGTCGATCTGCAACCCGACTCATTGTTCCTCCGCCGATTGAACGCTCAGACACGGAACAAAGACGTCACCTATTCCATCATCCTTGGCACGGACGCTCCACTGACCGACGACAATCTCGCCGCGATGCACACAAAGCTCACTCAAGTAGGAACCAAAAGCCGCTGGGCACAATTCTTCGGTGCCAAGTTGGGACCGTGGCTAGAGGATTTGGACGAAGTGGTCCAGCAGCGTGGCGACGGAGCCGTGGCCGTCAAGCGAGGACGCCTGGAAGGGGTAACGGACGTCCTCTTGCTGCCGTTCGGCCACACCGACGTGCTGGCCGCACCCAAAACCGACGAGATGAAAAGCATTCACAACGAAGTGATGCGACGGCTTGGCAATTAACGGAGTAGACGGAACATGAGCATCGTTAGCGCCAGTTGGACGGAAGCCCCCGGACCAAACCTTTCGATCAATTGCCCCAACTGCGAGAAGATGGGCGTGCCGGCCGCGTCTTACGACCACAAAGAACAACTCGTATTGTTTTTTGTCCTGCCCATCTTCTGGAACACGGTAACCTATATCCGCTGTGGCGCGTGCGACGCCAAACTGCGCAGCCAGTTGTCCTGCGAAGAACTAGTCCGGCTTCAACCATCCGCCGAGCACCTGACTCAGTTTCTCGTCCCTAACATCTCGATCGTCTACATAACGCTGGCCATCGTTTCAATGACCCTGTTTTGCGTCCCCGTGCTGGGTTTTGTGCTGTCGTTGATCACCTTTCTGCTCACCAGAAACATCAGCGGCTGGCCCAAGACCATGGCCACGGTCGCCATGATCCTAACGAGCATCGTACACGCGGTATTCCTAATGATCGCTCTTACCAGCAACATCAAGTAGGTCACGCTGCGCGTGCGGGATGGCGATGGGCGCCAACGCTGAACGCGTTCAACATCGTAGCCCAGGGGGAAGTAAAGCGAGTTCTTCGGATTTAACAGCACTCGCTGGGCCCGCAGCAGTCGGAGATGGGCAGTTGCGTGGTTTGCTCGTCGCCCTGCTTGGTTTGAAGTGGATCGCGCACGGCACCCGCGCGGCAATCGAATGGCTCGGCATCGTCTGCTGCGACAGGTGTGTGCGGAGGGATGGGCTCGATCTGGTCCGCGTAGGGTGCTTGGGTGTAAATGTTGAACGTCTTCTCGCACACCGCGGTACGAACCCCGCGTCGCAATACGTGGCCGTCGTCGTCGGTGACGCTTTTCCAGGGGCCGTTGTAGACCACCGCTTCATGATGGTCCATGCACGGGCCTTCTTTGCCTTTGTACGCTCGTGCGGTCATGCTGCGAAACTCGATTCCCTCAACGGTCGCCCACGCTTCACTTTGTCGATCGATGATTTCAATGCCGTAAAACCCAGCTTGCTCGAACGCTTCAAGGAACTCGTGCTCCACAAACGCGCCGCTGATACATCCGCTCCACAGTTTGGGGTCGTTCTTCAAATGCTCAGGCACCGGTTCGTCGCACACAATGTCGCTGATGACCGAACGTCCGCCGCGGCGCAGCACGCGATGAAGCTCCGCGAACAATTGACGACGTTCGCTGGCGCTGACCAGGTTCAGCACACAGTTGGACACGACCACATCAACGCTGTCGTTGGCAATCATGGGCTCGTCGCGTCTCATCTCGTCGGCCAAATTCTGTGACTCCAGCCAAGCGTTGGCGTCGTCGACGGGGCGCGACTTGAGCGACTGGCCAAAGCGATCCAAATCGAGTGCCAGGTCTTGAATGCGACCTTTGTGAAACTCGACGTTGTGCCAGCCAATCCGATCACCAATCTCGTCGCGGTACTTTCGCGCCAGGGCGAGCATCTCGTCGTTCATGTCGATGCCGATCACGCGACCGTTGGGTCCTACGATTTGCGATGCGATGTAACAAATCTTGCCGCCGCCTGATCCAAGATCGAGCACCGTTTCGCCTTCCACAACGTGCTTCGACGGATCGCCGCAGCCGTAATCTCGGTCGATCAATTCCTGGGGCAGGACCTTCAGGTAGTCCTGGTCATAAACCACAGGGCAACACAACGCCGCTTCGGCCGCTTGCGACGCGGCGGAATATCGCTGGCGAACGGCCTGTTCAACATTCAACTTCTGACCGTTGCCATCCAATGCCGTACTCATCCATTCCTCCTATCGATCGAATCGCAAAGGCGTCATGTTAGCGTTTCTTGGCCCCGGCAACTGTGAAACACTTCACATCAATTTTGACCCATTGTCTCCAATCTGGGTTGCGTCCACAATGGTGTCATTGTGAAAGGAACCGCCTCGACATGATCCATGTGATTGCCACCATTGAACTTCACGACGGACAGCGCGACAACTTCCTCGCCGAGATGCATCAAGTCGTTCCGCTCGTGCTCGAAGAAGAGGGCTGCCTGAGCTACGGGCCAACGCTCGACGTAGAAACAAACATCGACGCGCAGCCCGCCGTACGTCCGAACGTCGTCACGATGGTCGAAGCCTGGGAAAACCTCGAAGCCCTTGAGGCCCATTTGATTGCCCCGCACATGATGGAATATCGTCCCAAGGTCAAAGACTTCGTAAAAAGCGTCACCCTGCAAATCCTCGAACCGGCACAATCGTAGGCGAGGGATACGATGCGCGACCTCGTCCAACAACTTCTCGATAATATCCGCGGTGGTCGGTCCGTCGCTTATTGTCGCCTGGTCGAAACGCGCGGCTCGACGCCGCAAAAGGCCGGTGCGTTGATGCTGGTTTACGAAGACGGCTCACAGGCCGGCACACTGGGTGGCGGCTGTGTCGAAGCGGAAGTCAAGCGACGCGCGTTGTCAGTTTTGTCGGACGGTCAAGCCGAAGTCTGCAAATTCCAATTGGACAGCGATTACGGCTGGGACGACGGATCGATTTGCGGTGGCCGAATGCAAGTCCTTGTCGAACCGTTCAGCGACACAACGCCGCCCGAATATTTTGAGAAACTTGGCAACTTGACCGCGCAAGGCAGAGGATTGACCGAGGCAATCGTATTCGACGCTGAAGCCAGCCAGTTGCCAGCACCAGCCGCCTTTCTTCTCGACGAAGACGACCGGTCGGTCAGTAGTAGCTTGCACGCGTCCAGCGAATTGCCAGACATCGTCCAAGAGAACCTCCGGCCGCTTAGTGAGTGGCCGCGGCCTTACGCGTCGCACGGCATTGCCTACTTGCCAACACTGCCGCGATGCCGGCTGGTGATTGTCGGCGGGGGGCATGTTGGAACTGCCGTGGGCAACATGGCGGCTGATTTAGATTTCGATGTTTGGGTCGTTGACGATCGCGACGAGTTCGTCAACCAGAATCGATTTCCCCGCGCCGAACGCCTTATTCAAGGCAACATCGAAGAAGTGTTACCCACACTCGAAATCACCCGCGACACGTATTGCTTGATCGTCACCCGTGGCCACAACCACGACGAACAGGCGTTGTTCCACCTTGCCGATCGGGGCGCCCGCTACGTTGGCATGATCGGCAGCCGCAGAAAGATCAAGATGATCTTCGATGACTTGGCGGGCGAAGGCGTCTTGAAAGAAGCCCTGTCCAGGGTCTACGCCCCTGTCGGAATCGACATCGGCTCGCAAACGGTCCCCGAAATCGCCGTCAGCATCTGTGCTGAACTCGTCTCACATCGCAACCGAGGGGGGGCAGTGCCAGGCCGCCTCGAGTCGACCGACGCGAATTGTGTCGCGACCGGCTGATTCGTCGAATTTCACGACTATTCCAGGATTTTTGGATTGACAGGCGGAAACCAGCGAGTAGAATTTGAATTGAAATTGAGAATTATTCTCATTTCCCACCTACCCCCGTCCTTCCCTGAATTCAACACGATGAACCCATTTGAAACCACGCTTACGATAATCGATGGCTCCTCGGCAAACGATCGATTGCTTGTGGTGCTTTGCCACACCATCGAGCGAGGAAGCCGGATCGAATTGAGGCAGCAAACGTGGGGAGATGGCGTAGGTTGGTTCACCCAGAACACCGTTCCGCTCGCCCCCGAACAGGTTGGGCCGTTGCGAAACGCGTTAGGCGGAACAGGTTCGATGCGACCAAAGCCGACCAGCCGATCGCACGAAGGTGAAGGATTCGCTCCGCGCGTCGTTCACGCGGAAACGGCATAGTTATCGACGCTGGTGACAACCAAACGCGAAAAGCCCCTGAGCGATCAGAGGCTTGCGTTTTTTTGCACCAGATTCTGTTCCACTCTTGTCGGATTTAACCAGCTTTGGTCGCCGATGCTTCGCCAGTACCAGTGGCCGCGTGGTGGTCTTCCAACAGTCGAGTCAATTCGTCGACCCCAGCCTGCTCTTCCTTGAGGATGTCTTCGATAAAGACTTCCAGGGCCCGGTCTCCCTCGGCGACACTCAACGCTTCGTTGTAGAGCGATACGGCGGCGGATTCGAACGCCAGGCCGTACTTCAACATCTCGACCAAATCGTTGGATTGTTTGATCGAATTCCGCTCGATGGTTGGCACACCACCCAAGGCCGCGATCTTCTCGCCGACCAGCTTGGCATGGCCAAACGACTCTTCGGCATTGCCAAAGAACATTTTCGAATAGACTTCACGCCACAATCCAGAGACGACAAAGCCTGCTTGAGCGTATTGGGCGACGCCGGTCCATTCGTGTCGCAGACATTCGTTGAGTTTTTCGATGACATGTGCTTTGTCCATGGTCGCCCTCGCGGTTGTGTAATAGGTGGATGATTTTTAGATGGGTTTGGTTCGTACTTCGACACGAATCATAGCGTGACTTTACCTGAAGTCCATACGAACGCAACTCTTTTTCTGGAAATACTTTATCGCGGCTTGTTAACGATAACTGGTCTCGAAAACCGCGGTCGTTGGCACTGAAAACAGTGAGACAAGGTATCGCCTTAAGGCGCGTTGACGGCAATGTTATCAAAGAATGGGTTTCAAATGCTGCGATCGTTCCAGCAGACTGACAATCCAAACTGAGGATCCAGATTGCGAAGAGATCACTTCACTCACTGGCATCGACATCGGATGGCGGCTGAATGCCAAATCGTTGGATCTTCTTTTCCAGTGTGGACCGGTTGATGCTGAGCATGCGAGCGGCTTGTGGCAATTGCCAGCCGGTCCACCTCAACATGCGAAGGATGTGTTCATGTTCGATGTCTTCCAGACTTGCCGGCACAAATGAATCGAGATTTGAATTCCGTGAATCGGCTTCCCCCAACGCAAGCTCCTCCACTTGAATTTCAGTGCCTTGAGCTATCGTGGTGACCCGTTCAACGGTGTCTTTCAACTCACGAACGTTACCCGTCCAGTCGAAAGCGCGCAAGGCGTCGAGCGTTTCTGATGCGAAAGCCAAATTGGTCCGACCGAGGTTTGCGGCCTTGCTTTGCAGGAAATGCCGAGCCAGCGTCAGTACATCTTCGCGACGTTCGCGCAACGGTGGCACGCTGATCGTGAAGTCTCGCAACCGCTCGGCCAGTTCGCTTGCGAATTCGCGTCTTTCGACAGCCGCATCAAGATCGTGGCGAGTGGTTGCAACAATTCGCAAATCCAGCTCACCGTCCACCGGTGCGTCGTCCACGTCATCCTGCTCACCGGCCAGCACCAGCGCCAATTTGGCTTGTGTCGCGGGCGGCATTTCAGCAACTTCGACCAGATGCAACGTGCCGCCTCGAGCTTGATCGATGCTTTCCAACAACTGTTCGCATTGCAAAAGGTTCCCGCTCCGTGCCCGGCAGTCCAACACCACAAACGGTGCCTTTCGACGCCGACCGTGGAAATGAATCGTGCGAGCAACAAGTCCTTTGCCAACACCTCGCTCGCCGCGCACCAAAACGTGCAAATCCGATTCGGCCGCACCAACGATTGACTCACGTAGTTGCCGCATGGCATTGCTGTCCCCGATCAATTCGCTTTCGAAATTCAACAACTGACGCAGAGATTGATTTTCCGCCCGTGTCCGTTGGAGTTCGCCACTGAGTTCTTCGTGCCGCTGAAGTTTGGCCAGCGATCGTCCCATTTGTTCCGCAACCGCCAAAGTAAACTCCAGGGCGCGGGCGTCCAGCAGGTTCTCATGCTTCAGCGAGTATAAGTGCAACAGGCCGAGAAGTTGTGTGTCGTCTTGAATCGGTGCACAGATCACGCTTTGGGCGTCGATGTGCAACAACGTGGGATACTTGGCATCTTGCTGCGCGGTTGTCTGGGAGGAAATGTTGGTCGCCAAAATTGCTTGCCCTTTCGAGATGGCATCCAACGACAAACTCTTCGAAAGAGTGCGATAAGGCGCTTCGTCTTTCGACCGAAAACAAGTCAGACGCAGCACATCCG
>CAYFJO010000502.1:0-7650 GCA_964343305.1 uncultured Pirellulaceae bacterium
CCACGTCACTGGCATTGATGTTTCTAGTGCGCAGCACGCAAAAGACGATCGGTAAGTTGGTCGAAGAACAACTCAAAGGCAATCAGGGGTTGAAAGGTACCGGCGAGTTGCGAATTTCCAAATCAGGCCGGATGGCGACGGAATCCGTCACGAAAAGTGTCGGCGACTTGCTTGCGTTGATCGAGGAAGGCGGAACGGAAGAAGATTTTCAAGAATTGATTTCGGCCCAACTCGACACCGCGTTGAAAGGTGATGCCAAGACAAAGCGCGAGCAAGCGGCAAGATTACGGGCTTTGGTGACCCACAAAAAATTCGAAGCACGGATCTTGGCGGTTCGCACTATTTCGCGGAATCGAGATTTGGACAACGTTCCGGCGCTGATCTTTGCGTTGTCGGATCCCAACATCCAGGTGGTTCGATCGGCACGTGACGGCTTGCGATTTATCAGCCGCAAGTTCGAAGGTTTTAAGTTGCCCGACGACGTGAAGCCGCGGAGCACTGATATTGACGAGGCCCAAAAGAAATGGAAAGCCTGGTACAAGTCGATTCGTCCAGATGCTGATTTCGATACGTTTTAGGCGAGCCTGTAGGATGGGGCCATTGTCCCGTCCAATTCGCTCGGGACAATGGTCCCAAGCCAACAATGCGACTCTACTTCCGGCCAACGCGGATGAGCAGTTTTTCTAGCTCACCGATTCTTACTTCTGGTGCATAGTTGGTCTGGATATGCTGTCGAGCCGGGGCGACGCGAGCTTGCCACTTGTCGCAATTCTGCACGGCGTCCTCAATCGCATCGGCCAGCGCCAAGGCGTCGCCCGGTGGTACCAGCTCGCCAAACTCGCCTTCCGCGAGGATTTCCTTGGGACCCGTGGGACAGTCGGTGCACAACACCGGCACGCAGCACGTCATCGCTTCCAAAACCACATTGGGCATTCCCTCGTAAAGCGACGGCAAACAAAAGAGCTGGGCCGCTCGAAAATAAGGATACGGATTGGCCACGAAACCGTGAAAGCAGACGTTCCACTGCAGCCGCTTGCCACGCACGTCGGCCTTGAGTTGCTCTTCCAAAGGTCCGTTTCCCAAGATGTGCAACAACACATCCTCGTGCTTGCGCTCATGCACAAGATGGCCCAACGCCTCCAGCAGATGAGGGTAACCTTTTTGTTCGTGAAGCCGGCCGGCGGCGACCATGTGAAATCGTTCTGATTCCCAAACCGGGGGCGGCTCGTCGGCCAGGCGATCGATTCGTTCCAAGTCGACGAAATTCGGCAGCGTAATCACCCGCTCCGCCGGCAGGTCGTAGTAGCGAATGACTTCATCTCGCAGCGCGTTGGACACGGTTAACACGCGCGTCGCTTGTTGATAAGACTTTTTGAGCAGCCAACGTTTCATGGGCACGAACCCGCCCGCCGTTGCCTTTACATCGCGACGCGGTTCGCAAACAATCACCGACAATCGCGCCGTGCCAGTCCGTCGACACGCTGGTCCGGTGATCATCGACATAAAGAACGTCCGGTCGTAAACCACATCAACATGAAATTGGCGAATGGTGTTTTCCAGGTCGTTGACTTGCCAGCGATGGATTCGTCCAGGAAAATTCAGTCGCGGCGATTCGTGCCGATTCCAGAATCCGATCACTGGCACGTCTTGAGGGATTTGGTGTAACAACTCGCCTTCGGGATGGACGATATATAACATCGGTGTGAATTTCGACCGGTCGAGATTCTGCAGAATCCGCAACAGTTGGCGTTCACTGCCACCACCACCCATCGTTCCCGCTGCGAATAACACCCGAATCGAATTTGACATGGTGACAATATATCGAATTCGTCCCACGGCGCGGAGCGTTGCGGGGAGAATGACGAATGATGAAATACCCAATGACGAAAGAAATTCAAAATCCGAATGACTAAACGGCTACGACAGTGTGTGGGGGCCCTTATTTCGGGTTTCTTGCTTCGTCATTCCTTCGTCATTGGGTATTTCGTCATTCGTCATTTTGGAGGGAATCAACCATGTGCGGAATAACTGGATTCCTCACTCGCTCGACGTGTCCCGAGCCACTGGATGTCGTCGTTCGTCGAATGGCCGACACGTTGACGCACCGAGGTCCGGATGATTCGGGAGTTTGGACGGATGAGTCATGTGGAATTGCGTTGGGACACCGTCGGCTGTCAATCATCGACTTGTCGGCTCATGGCCACCAGCCAATGCATTCCGCGTCGGGTCAGTTCACGGTCGTCTACAACGGCGAGATTTACAACTATCGAGAGCTTCGCGACGAATTGGCCAAACTGGGACACGTGTTTGGCGGCCAGTCCGACACCGAGGTCTTGCTTGCGGCTGTAGCACAATGGGGCATTGCAGATGCCGTTGGTCGATTTGTTGGCATGTTTGCGCTGGCGACTTGGGACAGCCGTCAGCGCGAGTTGACGCTGGTTCGCGATCGCATGGGAATCAAACCGCTGTACTACGGTTGGCAGCGCGATTCGTTTCTGTTTGGCTCGGAACTGAAGTCTCTGCGGGCCCATCCTGATTTCCAGGCAGAGGTTGACCGTGATGTTCTCGCCTTGTTCTTGCACCACAACTACGTACCCGGTCCCTACTCGATCTACCGAAACGTTTTCAAACTTCCGCCCGGCACGATGCTGACCATCAACGTGTCGCGGCCGCGCGAGCCGTGTGAGCCCAAACCTTATTGGTCGATGCCGGAACTCGCGCGACACGGTGACGAGAATCCATTCCTTGGCAACGCCGGCGATGCAGTCGAGGAACTGGATCGGTTGTTACGCGAGGCGGTCCAATGCCGAATGATCGCCGATGTACCGCTGGGTGCGTTTCTCTCGGGTGGAATCGATTCATCGGCCGTGGTCGCGATGATGCAGGCACAAAGCGGCCAACCGATCAAAACGTTTTCGATTGGATTCGATGAGCGGCAATACAACGAGGCGCAGTACGCTGCTGCCGTCGCCAAACACTTGAGAACGGATCACACCGAGTGGTACGTGTCGCCTCAGGATGCTCGCGACGTGATCCCTGAATTGCCGACCATGTTTGATGAGCCGTTTGCTGATTCGTCACAGATTCCAACGTTCTTGGTCAGCCAATTGGCGCGTCGCCACGTGACCGTGAGTCTATCCGGGGACGGCGGCGACGAGTTGTTTGCCGGGTATCGAAGATACTTCAATGCTCCCTGGCGTTGGAAGTTGATCGGTTGGTGTCCGGCACCGATACGATCGCTAGTTGGCTGGTCGGCGAAAACGATCGGGCGTTGCCAGCCGTTTGGAGTTCTTCGGCGAAAATCACACACGCTGGCCGACAACTTGTCCGTGCGGGACCAGGTCGAAATGTACCAGCGGCTGATCACACATTGGAAATCGCCGACGGAAATCGTGGTCCGTGCCGCGCAAGTCCCGACGATTTTTCAGCAGTGCGAGCGATGGACAGTTCGCGACGACTTTCTTCACCAAATGATGTTGATCGACGCACAGTCGTACTTGCCTGACGACATACTTGTCAAAGTGGACCGCGCAAGCATGGCCGTCAGCCTGGAGGCCAGAGTGCCGTTGCTGGATCATCGTGTGGTGGAATTTGCCTGGACGCTGCCGGTGGAGGTGAAATATCGTCAGGGAGTTTCCAAATGGGTACTTCGCCAAGTGCTGGATCGATATGTGCCGAAAGAACTGATTGATCGCCCGAAGGTCGGTTTCGGCGTGCCGATTGATTCGTGGTTGCGTGGGCCGCTGCGAGATTGGGCCGAGTCGCTGCTAGATCCAAGGCGGCTGAAAGATGAAGGTTTTTTTGAGCCCAAACCGATTCAGGAAAAATGGCAACAACATCTTGATGGCAGCATCGATTGGCACTACCACATTTGGGATGTGCTGATGTTCCAAGCGTGGCTTGAGGCGGCTTAATTGGAGACCGACGAGTTCTCCAGTTTGTCTAGGCAAACATCGCATTTCGTCGTATATCTTAGTCGAACACCTGAATCGTGTTGCCGAGCCTCTCATGTAATAAGCCGAAGCGATGTCCACAGTGACTTCTCCCGAAAAACGCGCACGCAAAAGCAAGAGTGACAGTCGCGATGCGCCGGTCGACGACGCGGCTCTGCCCTGGTTTCAATCGACGTGGACTTTGTCGCTTGTCAGCGGGCTGCTGCTTTGGTTGGCGTTTCCCCCGGTGGGGCTTTGGCCGCTTGCTTGGATCGCACCCATCGGCTGGATTGTTCTGATTCGACGTAAGAAGCTGGATGGCCCGCGCCCTTATCGCACGATTTGGCTGGCGGCGTTTCTGCATTGGCTGGTGTTGTTTCAATTCGTTCGAATCCCGCATTGGGGGCTATACATTGGATGGTTCGCACTGGCTGCTTATTTGGCGATTTACCTGACGTTGTTCGTCGGATTGTCGCGAGTGGCGGTTCATCGCCTGCGAGTGAATTCGATCGTTGCGACGGCGATTGTCTGGGTGGGGTTGGAACTGGCGCGAGGACACGTTGCTAGCGGGATTTCGTTGGCGCTGCTTGGCCACTCGCAAGTTCATTGGAGTTCGCTGATTCAGATCGCGGATCTGTGCGGTGCGTATGGCATGAGCTTCATCATGATGCTGGTTGCGGCATCCATTGCCTGCATGATTCCAATTCGCGGACGGAAGTCATTGTTGGGACCCGCGATTGTGATCGTCGCAGTGTTCGGATTGACGTTACTCTACGGCAACCATCGATTGAGCCAAACCGTCGCGGAGTCAAAACAAGAAACACGACAGGTCGCGCTGATTCAAGGATCAATCGATACCATTCTTGATTTAACCGAGGACGAAGCAGAACAGCGTCATAAGCAAATCATCGCCGATTACACGCGACTGACCGTCCAGGCCTTGCACGAACATCCGGAACTTGATTTAGTCGTTTGGCCCGAAGGAAAGTTTGCTTTCACCGATTTGCAACTGCCCGGTGATTTCTATCGAGCGAGAAAGGTCAAACCGGAAGCTCGCGCGGAAATCGAAAAGGTCCAAATGGAGTTCGACGAGGGTGTGACCGACTTGCTAGTTTCCGCCACCGCCGAACATCCCTATCACCTGCTGTTAGGCACGCATTCCATACGAGTCGGTGCTCGAAGGTGGCAACACTACAACGCTGCGCTGTTGATGAACAGCCAAGGCAAGATTGAGAACGAATACTTCAAAATGCACCGCGTACCTTTTGGCGAGTACGTTTACTTTGGCGACTGGGTGCCGTGGCTTTATGAGATCACGCCGATTCCCGCGCCACTCAATGCTGGAACAGATCCAGCGGGGTTTGATGTCGCTGGACTGACGTATGCGCCGAGCATCTGCTTCGAGAGCACCGTGCCACATCTAGTTCACCGGCAGTTGGATGCATTGGAAAGACAAGGAACGGCCGCCGATGTCATGGTCAACATCACGGATGACGGATGGTTTATGGGCTCCTCCTGTCTCGACCACCACTTGGCTTGCAGCGTGTTTCGCACGGTCGAACATCGCACACCGATGGTCATTGCCGCGAACACAGGATTCTCCGCATGGATCGACGGAAACGGGCGAATTCTGGCCCAAGGGCCGCGACGAGCGGAAGCGGTGTTATACGCCGAGGTTTATCCTGATCGACGAACGAGCCTGTACCAAACTCTTGGCGATTGGCCGGCATTTGGGTGCCTCGCTTTTTGCCTTGCGTGTGCCCTGGTTGGATTCCGCCAGACCCGCAAGGAGGTGGATTAGTGTCCGGGCAGGATCGTAACGATTTTAGGGAATAAGTAACGCGAGCTTCGGCGAATTACCATTCAATGATATCGCTCAAAGGTGACTCATTTAGCCGGTCGAGTGTAATCCGAATGAAATTTACCATTTCGTTGACACAGAAGTTTTTCCGTAACTATACTGGGTTTTACACCTGAAACGACTCATCAGCCACGAGTTCAAAAAGGGGTCAGGTACCGTTGTGCCAAGCACCCTCCGGGCCGTACCGGCAACGGTACCTGACCCCTTTTTGAACTGGATTTGCATCACTCACGTCGGGTGATCATATTGAAACTTGTTCAAGTTCCAGATCACGGAGATACTGACCCATGACACTCCTTGGCAAGATCTTTACGGTGCTCATTTTCATCATGAGTTTGGTGTTCATGTCCTTCACCGTCATGGTTTATGCCACGCATACCAACTGGAAAAAGGTTGCGTTGCTGTCCAAAGAAGAAGCGCAAACAGACCCGTTGTTCGACACCGGCCTTGTCCATCAGTTGAGCGACTTGCAGGACGCAAACGTCGCGTTGGATGCCGAGCTTCAGGCGGTGCTGACCGACTTGGAATTGGAACGAGCTTCCCGAGCCAAAGCGATCCAGCATCTGGAATCGAAAAACACGGCCTTGGTTGCCGAGCTAGCCCGAAAAGAAGAACAGTTGCGCGGCTTGATTGCGGATCAAGGGACTCTGCGGACACAGTTAACGGCGACACAGCGAGAACGTGAGAACCTGTCGTCCCAAGTGAACCAATTGCGAATCGACATTCAGACGGCGGAAAGAGATCGCGACGAACAATTCAAGGAAGTGATTGCGTTGACCGACAAAATCCATCAAAACGAAGGGGCACGGCGGCGGCTGGAAGAGCGGCGGGATCAACTGGCGTTGCAGATTACGGACATGAAGCGTGTGATGGACGCGGTCGGCATCACGGTGAACACGCCGATTCACAACATTCCGCCAAAGCCGCTGGATGGCTATGTCACCGAAGTCAGCCCGACCAATGGTGCGATCATCGAGATTTCTCTCGGCAGTGACGACGGCATTCGCGTCGATCATCAATTGGTCGTGTTCCGATCCAAGTCGTATCTGGGGCGCGTGGTCATCCGCAAAGTCGACACGAACTTCGCCGTTGCGGAAGTGATCAAAGAAACACGGCGTGGAACGATTCGAAAGGGTGACAATGTCACTACCCGATTCAGCTAATCTGCCGGAGTCGGCTCATCAACCAGGTGCCGCACCACGGCCAACCGAACAGAAGCAACGGCTCAACGTGTATACGATGATGCTGGTTCTGTCCGTCATCGCGCTAACCATCGCGATTTGGTTGCTGCACTTGGAATTGGAGCGGTTTTACAAAGACGGCGAAAGCACGGATTGGCCGCCTTGGCAAACGCCGTCAATCAGCAGCACGTGGGACGGCCGTCCAATGGACAGCGAGTTTGTTCGAACCATCTAGTTAGACAGAAAACAATATGTCGGTCGCTCCATCTCAAAACCAACCAGCCTCTGCACAAGACGGGCGCCAAAAGCCGCCGGGCTTCAACGTCTACACGGCCATGTTGATTCTCTCATTCGTGGCATTGTGCACGGCATGCTTGGTGATGTACTTGCACTTGAATGGCGACTATGGCAATTATCCCTGGTGGAACACCAGCGAAGCGGGCACGTCCACGAGCACTTCGTTGAACGTTGCTCCGCCTCACACGCCGTTTGCCGAAACGATCGCAATTGATCGATCCCCGGTCAACCAATTTCCCATCGCACGCCTGTAACTGCCTGGGAGTGCGATGACTCGTCATCGCTTTCTTTTTGGAAACGTGTTTGGTCGTCCCGTCTCGTTTTCGTCGCGTGACCAATTTGTTTCTACCCAGCCAGATCGAATTGAAATGCAGCCGCA
>CAYFJO010000503.1:0-2589 GCA_964343305.1 uncultured Pirellulaceae bacterium
GAAGGGATCGCCCGGCAAGCCGCCTCGGGGATTGGCATAAGAGTCGCTCCGGAGATTCGGGTGGTGGACGCTAGGATGACGCCGCTGCTTTGGGCTCGATGGTGCCGACCGGTTGTCGTTTTGCCAAGGAGGCTCGTTGATCGGCTCAACGACGAACAGGTTTCGTGCATCGTCCGTCACGAGTTGGCGCATCACGTTCGCCGCGACCACTGGGCAAACACGTTTGGGCTTGCCGTGGCGGCGTTGTTCTGGTGGCATCCGGTTGTGTGGTGGGCGTGGCGAGAGATGCAGCTTGCCCAGGAGTTGTGTTGCGACGCGTTGGTTCTGAGCGGGTCCGCCGCCACCCGCCGCTGTTATGCGGAAACACTGTTTCAGGCACTCGAATTCATCCAAACCGAAAGGTCTTTCGGAACGGTGTTGGGCGTCAGGTTCGTTCCGGGACACTCAATCAAAAGGAGATTTGAAATGATCGCCGATGCAACGTTCAACGAGCGCCGGTCGTGGTGGACCTATGCCGTGATTCTGACTGTAGTCGTGGTGCTCCCATGCCATCCGGTCCGAGGGAAGCCCCCGACAGCCGTCGCCGAGGAGGAAGCGACGCAGCCGGTATCGTCGGCTAAGAATCTCCTCACGGCTGCGAAGGACAAATCTGCAAGTCCGCCCGCAAGCAAAGGATCGGAGGACATTGAGCATTGGAAACGCTCAACGTGGCGCATGGCCGTGAAACTGGACACCTCGAATCTTGAACCACCAGCAGTGCAATGGGCAGTACTTGAAGAAGACCCCATTTCCGGCACGAAAGCCAGGGTCAAGAGGATGCGGGACTTCTATCGCGATCAGCTTGAGCGGGCGGAAGACGAGACCAAGAAGGCGATAACCCGCTCATCGCAGATGACCGTCAGTTGGGACCTCGGCTTCAAGGAGATAACCGGCGATCGGTTGTATTTGCTCACATCGGGGCCGTATGTTTCTCACGGTTTCTCGTCGAACGGCCCGGATGGCAAGAAATGGATCGCGACCAAGATCGTGCGGATCAAGGGGAAGCCTGTGTGCTGGTGCATCCCGGTCAAAGTCAAGAAAGGAAGAAGAATCCAAGTCACACTTACTGAGGACAATATGTTTGATTTGGAATCCGTTTTTGACGACGTGATGCGAGAATCAAGTCAAGGCCATTAAGGCGACGCTTCTAACCCCAACTGTTTGTCCACTTCGTCGAGGGACACTTTCAGCACTTCCATTGTCTGCTTCGCGCCCGAGAATGCAATCAGTAAATGTTCCTGGTGCTCGATGATGTGCGGGTAATCGACGTGGCGTCCGCCAACGAGATAGAAGAGATGCGTAAACACCAGTCCATCCCGGCTAATCGCCAGTGTAAGCGGGTTGCGACCGCGTGGATTGGCATTGGAGACCATCGCGTAGTAACCGCGCGAAGTACGCAGTACGAAGAACTTGCTCGTGGCGTCCGGAAAGTTGGTTTTGACAATCGGACTCCACGTGCGGCCGTTGTCCGTAGAGAAGGTACGAAGCAGTCGCCCGGAGCGGCCGTTGTCGCGAATCAGGCCGACAATGTTCTTGCCGTCGGGCAACACGTACCAGTACGGTTCTTCCGGTCGGCCCTTTGCGTCGTAGCTGGCGAGAGGGCGTATCTGCCACTGATTGAACGCGTCGTCTCCGCCGATCATCACCGAGATTTGCTGACGGTGGTCGCGCCGAGTCATCATGTACTGGCCACTTGGCAAACGTTTCGGCGGGAAGTTGTTGAGCGTGTCGTCTCGAACCGTGCCGTGCGCTACCCATACCTCCTTATCGCTGTTCCAGCGGAATGATTCCAGACTCAACCCCTTACCGGGATACCCCGGAGCGTTGAAATGGCTCGCCAGTGCCAGGAGCTCGCCATCGCGAACCCACAAGCCGCGCGCGATCCAGCCGAAGCCGTCGATTCGCGGCGGGCCGGATAAATCGGCCGGCTTGCTCCAGTTCAATCCGTCTTGGCTCGTAGAATATGACACGCGCGTACCAGGCATGTCGTGGCCGGGGACAACATTTCGGTGCTGCTCTGGCGAGAGGTTGGCTCGACGCTTACCAGGCCCGTCGCTCCACATTGCCCAAATGCGACCATCATAATTCACGAGATAGGCATGCTGATGTACCCAATTCCCGCCCTTGTCTCGCACATCGCTGATCATGGCGTGCTTCGCAGGCACGCGAGGGAGTCGGTTGAACTTGATCTTTGCTGGGTTTTCGCCAGTGTCCGCCAGGTTGAGCATCGACTGAGAGAGCGGATTCGTCACGGGATGTGGCGCCCGTCGCACAACCTTGTCGAGTTGTGGAGCCAACTCGGCTACCGTCGTTTTCCGGTCAACACTCCCGGCGATGTTGGTCATCTCCAGCGGATCGCTGCTGTGGTCGTAAAGCTCGCGAGCCTGAACTTTCCCAGTTCGGAAATCTCGCCATTCGGTATAACGGTACCGCTCGGTTCGAATCGAATACCCCATGACCTTCGGCAGCTCGCCGCGGGGATAATTTGGACGAGGTGTCTGCGTGAGTGCGACGCCTTTCACATTGCGACTTGGATCATTCAGCAACGGT
>CAYFJO010000503.1:2689-7602 GCA_964343305.1 uncultured Pirellulaceae bacterium
GTCGGCGGCGTAGTATGCTGAGGAACAGGGATCGTTCCGCGGTCGTAGAGATCCCAGTATTTCTTTGGAGCATTGAATGGTGTGTGCGGTTTCCAGAACCCAACCGCCAGGAAGAACGGCTTGTCGCCTTTGCTCACCTTGCGGAGAGTGTCGATGGCGGTCTCGGCCACGCGACCATCGAAATAGGCATTGTCGGGCACATCCCGACATTCCGTTCCGCCTTTACCCGAAGCCAGATTGGGCGGAACTTCGCCTTCCACTTTCGGCTTGTCGTTTCCATGGCTGTTGTAGTGCAGCACGGAAGGAACGCTCCACGAGACGGCATCGCCCTTCCAATCATCCTGACGCCAGTTGTGAAAGATCTTGCCGACGCACTGCGCGTGGTAACCACTTTTTTTGAAGAGTTGCGGCAACGTGACCACGTCGGGCCGGTTCTGACGAAAGTGAGTCGGTAGATCCCACACCCGCAACGCGTCGGGACGCAAACCGGCCAGCAGAGACGCTCGCGATGGATTGCAGACCGTCTGCTGACAATACGCTCGCTCAAACAGCGTCCCCTGAGACGCCAACCGATCAATGTTTGGCGACTTCACATGTGCGCTGCCGTAGCAGCCAAGCTCGACCCGTAGGTCATCGACGGCGATAAACAACACATTCGGTTGTTCGGCCTCGACGCCAGTCATGCCAAGGCAGAAGCACGCCGCAAATGTCAGTAGATATCTCATACCCTGCCTATTCCTTATGGTCAATTTTGCAGTTGGGATCCAGCGGCACGGGCTTGCCGGTTTGATCGACGGGGTGTGTGAAAAGGTAACGCCAGACGGCTTCGTGGATGTATTCGCCCTGTTCTGTCTTGACGGCCGAGCCGCCCGGAACGACTGTTGTGTGGGCGCGGCGGGGATTGTTGTCAACGTCGCTGCTCGTGATCAGACGTCGCGACTTTGCATAAGGCGTAGCGACTTCGTCCACGTTGACGATCGGGCCGTATTCGGCCAATCCCAGCATCTGCCATGAGCGACAATAATGGTCTCCGGTCCAACCGCCGTCGAGCACGTGTGTGAATCCGAAATAGCGTTGGGCGGGAGTGCTCGAAGGGAATCCGTGCCACGATTCGAACTGATCGCGTGGACCGGAAAACATTACCACGCGCGCCACCTTCTGATGTTTGGCAAAACGCGCCGCCGTCGTGGATCCGTGCGAAATGCCCGACATGATGACCTTGTCCCAACACAAATCATTTTGGTTATCGGTCAGGAATTGTTCCCACGAACCTTTGGGATTCTCCTTCGCGAGCCACTTCACGAACTGAACGCAGCGCTCGGCCATGCCGTCGGGCTTCGGGATGGTGACAAGTGGGCTGTGATCTTCGCCTGTCGCGGCTTCAAGCCGAATCTTGCCCAACGTGGTTCCATCATCTCTTGCCTTCGCGTGAATTATCGAGAACCAGCGGTTGGCATAGTGCGGCTGGATACCATGCAGTCCGTAGGTGCCAATGCGTTCGAACAAACCTTGGTTGTGCCTCATGAGCCAGATCACGAGCCTACCGCGTGACGGTGCTCGCGTATCAACCACAGCGTGTTGGAAGTCCTGCGGTTGGCCTTCTGCGTCCGCGAACACGAATCCTATTTCCGGGTGTTCCTTCGCGCGGGGGTTGATCGCACTGGCGCGAACGCTGAAGTCGAATCGGCGTCGCAGGCGGGGTTGGAGGAAGCGCGCGACCTGCTGACCGAGAAACGTGTTTCCGGCAGCGTTGAAGTGGACATCGTCCGGATTCTGTAGTTCGGCCAGTCGCGGTGTGATCGCACCGAAGAGATCGTCAATCGCGATTTGGTGCTTCCTCATCACAGCTCCCGCCGCGGCGTTGCGTTCAACGATGGAGGCGGCTGTGTACCTTTTCGCTGGCAGATCGGGGATCGGCGTGGTGTTCGCCCAGATCAACGTCGCGCCAGTCTGTTTCATACGCGCGATGAGTTGTTCGAGCCTTTGCGTGTAGTCTTCGATCGGCGTGTTTCGGTCGTGGATGCCGAAGTTGAAATGAATCAAG
The DNA here is from genome assembly GCA_964343305.1 of uncultured Pirellulaceae bacterium. Lineage (GTDB taxonomy): Bacteria > Planctomycetota > Planctomycetia > Pirellulales > Pirellulaceae > CAYFJO01. Next base: position 4,734 of record CAYFJO010000503.1, read on the forward strand.
TCCCACTTGCCATCGCCAAGCCAGACGTCGATCTTCTTCAATCCCGTCGCAGTCGGTCCGCAATTGGCTGGAGCGCGATGGACGTTCGCCTCTCCGGCAAGTTCCTTGCGCACCGTCTGCGTGTAGGCCCGCGATACGGAGTCGCCAATCAGCAGAACGCGCGGCAATGCTGGATCATCCTCGACGAAGTCCCAGGCGTTTGATTGGCCCGCGATCTTCTGGCGTTTGTGAATCGGCAGGTAGAAGTTCCCCAACTCAGCCTGCAACACGCGCTGCCAGGCTTGTTGGGCAGGTGTTAGAGTTGCTAACCAGGCTTGGTATTTGTCGTCCAGCTCCGCAGCCTCTTTGGCCTTCTGCGTGGCAGCTTCTGTTGCGTTGGTGGGCTCTTTCGCGGGCTTCTTCTTCGCATCCAGCATCCTTTTCACGCGGGCTTGCTCTTTTGCCAAGGCTGTGCCCGTCACCGGAAGGGGCTTGAAGGCAGGGTCGGGTGTGAGCCGTTCATCGGTCGGAATCTCGCGCCAGCGGAGTGCTCGATACCAGACATCCTGACCGTGGTCCTGCAGCCAGAGCCGGCCGCCGCGCCCAGTGAGATCGCCGCCGCGAATGCCGAGCAGTTTCACATAATCCGCCCATTTCGGATCCGCGTAGTCGAACGAAAGTACCCGCTCGCCGTTGAGCCAATGCTCGATCACCGTGCCTTTGCAGAGAATGTGCCCCGTGTTCCACTCGCCAAAGAGTTTCGATGCGTCTTTGGACGGTGCCATGCAGAAAAAAATCGACGCGGCTGCCTGACGCGCATTCTCGCCGTAGGGACTGTGCACGTTGTCGAGGATCTGGTACTCGACCTGCCCAGGCCGATAATAAACACCGGAGTTGCACCCCTTCGATACTTTCCACTCGAAGCGAAGTTCAAAGTCGTCCGGCACGGTCATCGCAGTATAGGTCAAGGAGCCGCCTTTCTCTTTTCGATAGAACGCGCCGTCCTCGATCCCCCAGTTGCCATGATGTTCCCAGCCCGTGAAGGTCTTTCCGTCGAACAAGGATGTGAATTCTGCATCTTTGGTTTGAGCAAATGCGGTAGTCGCAAAGCAGACGACGGATGCGTAAAGGATGGAGAATGGAGTTTTGATCAGTTGATTCATGATGGTTTTTGCTTTGCGTTTTCGTTCTTGCTTTGGTGGATTATTACTTCACTCTGTACATTGAATGGCATAAAGTGAGCGGCAGATGAGTTCTTGCCTGCCGTAGTGGAACTCGCCAGAGTTCCCTCCCTCTGAAATGGAATTCTGGCGAATTCCACTACGGTGAATTCTCATACCACTCGTTGAGCAGACCACTTAGTCTCTTAACGAGTTCTGGTTGTTTCGAGGCCAGATTGACCTTTTCGTGCGGATCAGCACTTAGGTCGAATAACTGTGGCTGATTGCCGGAAGGAGGATACTTCATTCTGCCGCGACGGCCATTGTAGGTGAGCAAGAGTTTGCTATGATCCTGGATGACCCAGCGATAGAGTAGTGACGCCCGGGGGTTTTGAATGTCGGCAATGTCATGAGCAAACGCCTCACCGAAGATCGAGTCGCGTTTGATCGGCGTTCCCTGTTGCAGGTTGGGAAGCAGATTCAGGCCGGGCAAGTGCTTGGGAATCTCGGCACCGGCTGCGGCAAGTATCGTCGGTACGATGTCGATGCTGCTGCATAGCTCTTGCCGATCAGCAGGCTGTATCTTGGCGGGCCAGCGAAACATGATCGGCGTACGTGTTCCACCTTCATAGGGACTTCGTTTCGAACGGGAAGCATATCCGCCGCCTTTGGGATTCTGAATCCAGCCGTTGTCCGTGACATAAATCACCAACGTGTTTTCGGTCACTCCCTTTTCATCCAACCGATCAAGCAACTGTCCGCACGTTTCATCAAACCAATCGCACATCGCATAGTACGTCGCGATCGGTTTCGGACGCCCTTCCTGTTCGTACTTTTCGAGCAGGCGTGTTGACGGATTGTGTGGAGTGTGAGGCAGAAAAGGCGCGTACCAAATGAAGAACGGTTTTTTGGCTTGTATCGCGGTATCGATGAAATCATTTACCGGCTTCATCCCTTTGCGGCCGATGGCCAATCCGTCATCTCCGTGTCGCCCGCCGCGCTTGGGATAGCCGCGCGTCATTCCGTGTGTAAACCCACCGCGCTGAAAACTGCCTTCCCACCATTTGCCACATTGAAAACTGAGGTATCCCTTTTCCGCCAGGATGCGAGGCGCCGTGGGATTCTTGTCAATGTTGGAAATCAACAGTTCGCGCGCATCCTTCCCTGCCTTGGCGGCATGTTGTTGGTTCTCCGGTGTGGCGGCTGGGTCGTTGCCCGTCACCAGGCTTTGGTGTGCATAGAGTCCGGTTATCAAAGTCGTGAGTGACGGTCGACACAAAGCGGTTGGCACATAGCCTCTTCGGAAAGTAACGCTTTGCGTCGCGAGCTTATCGAGATTGGGCGTCTGAATCGCCGGGTGTCCCATAAAGCCGTAGTCTGTCCACGCCTGATCGTCTGAGATAATCAATACGATGTTGGGTGGCTGTTTTGCCGCTTGCGCGGTGACGGCAAAGCTCGCAAAGGCCAATACGCAAATGATCGCTCGTCTTTTCATCATCGCTTTTCCCTCGACATCATTTCGTCTTTTGGGGTACTTTCACGTTTTGTTGGCGGGAGAAATCATCGAGAGCATAGTCTAGCTGGGAAACCGGAGCAAAGCGCTACCCTCGATAATTGGGTGAAAAAATGCTTTCCTGCCTAACTCCCTCAGCAACGCCGCGCGCATCTCTTGGATTTTTTCCGAACCAATACCGCAACATCCGCCAATCAGGGCAGCTCCACGCTGCCGC
>CAYFJO010000504.1:0-7601 GCA_964343305.1 uncultured Pirellulaceae bacterium
AGCGGAGAGGACAGGATTCGAACCTGCGGACCCAGTTACGGGTCACGGATTTAGCAAACCCGCGCTTTCGACCACTCAGCCACCTCTCCAGGTCGCCAACGAAAATCCTCGCCCAATACGCGTTCTACGCGATTTTGTGTTGATTTTCGAAGCTTGAATTGTGCCGCATACTTCATCTCGACGCAAGCGGCGTTCCTGGGGATGTGCGTAAGCGCTATTTCTGGGCTATATTTACCCAAACTAAAAAGATTATCCAACTTAACGACGACTTGCCCAGTGATTTGCCCCTCATTGCCGATTCGTTTGGAGCCATAATCGATGTATTCCCGCCGTGTTGCTTCTCTGCTGTGTCTGACGTTATTCGTCCTGGTTGCTAACAACGCCGTTTCGGCGGAAAACCTCGCCGTGCGATCCGCCGCCGAATCGATCACTTCGGCAGATTTAAAATCGCATGTGGATGTGCTCGCGGATGACACCTTTGAAGGGCGTGAAGCTGGTAAGCGCGGCGGACGAGCCGCCGGGACGTATCTTGTTCGAGCGCTTCAAAAGCACAATCTTAAACCTTCCGGAGCGAGTGGCGGATACTTCCAGCCTTTCAAGTCTGGTTATCGGAATCTCCTGGCCATGCTCGAAGGCAGCGATCCACAATTGAAAAACGAAGTGATCATCGTTTGCGCTCATTACGATCACGTGGGCTATGGCAATCGCGGCAACAGCTACGGCCCATTTGGATATGTACACAATGGTGCCGATGACAATGCCAGCGGAACGTCAGGCCTGCTGGAAGCCATCGAGGCATTTTCGCAACTGCCTGCCGCACCTCGTCGCTCCATTCTGTTTGCTTTTTGGGACGGCGAAGAAAAAGGTTTGCTTGGATCGAAGCATTGGATTGCCAACCCAACCATTTCGCTCGCTCGAGTCAAGGTCGTCGTCAACGTTGACATGATCGGTCGGCTGCGAAAGAAGGTTGATGTCTATGGGATCCGCACCGGCAGCGGACTCAGAAGTTTGGTCTCCAAAGCCAACGCGGATGTCGGTCTGGATTTGAACTTCACCTGGGAAATGAAGAACAACAGCGACCACTATCCTTTTTTCAGTCGTGGGATTCCCGCATTGATGCTGCACACCGGTTTGCACGACGACTACCACCGTCCCAGCGATGACGCTCACAAGATCAACACCGACGGTATGCAAGATGTCGTCAGGCTGTTGTTTCGACTGTCCAGTCAGTTGGGGGAAGAAGATAAGATTACAGGTTTTCGGCGCAATTCACGCAGCGACTCGGTCGCCCAGCAACGTCGATTTGAAAAGCCGCTGCCGAGGCGCAAACCGCGACTAGGCGTTTGGATGAAAGACATCGAAGATTCGGATGGTGTCGTTGTAACACGCATTGTCGATGGATCGGCGGCTGACCGATTTGGTTTGCAGAGTGGCGACCAAATCGTGAAATTCGCCGGTGTTCCCGTCGTGAATCAAGAAAGACTCACACGCCGCATCTTGCGAGCACCAGTCAACGTCGAAATCGTCATCCATCGAGGCGATAGCATAGAACCTCAAACGATTCCTGTCGAGCTGGCAGGCAATCCGGTTCGCATCGGGATTTCGTGGCGAAATGATCCGGCCGAGCCAAGTGGCGTGATGATTACGCAGGTGATCTCCGCGTCGCCTGCTCATCGTGCAGGACTAAAGACCGGCGACCGCATTTACAACGTAGACGGCAAACTCTTCGGCTCGTCAACGGAGTTTCTCACACTGGTGAACACTCTGCCCAGTCCCATCAATCTGCTTGTCGAGCGAAACGGTAAACTGGCGGAGATTCCGCTGGACGTTTCAGATCCGATTGAAAAGAGTCCGGTTGCGGCGGACTAGATCGTTGGTATCTCGCAACGCCGGCGTTAGTTGGGTATAAAACCAGTCCCAATTCGTCCTCAGAAGATGCGGCTGAATTCGCGCCTTGGAAGGCGTCGAGGACGATTGGAATCTTGCAGTCAAGGATTCGATCGATGCCCGACACGGTTGGTTTGCCCGACAAGATCAAGACCCTCGTCGACTCGCGTACGTTTCAGTATTTGGTTTTGTTGATCATCCTTTGCGCCGCCGTGCTGGTGGGCGTCGAGACGTATCCCGACGTCGCCAAAGAGCATCAAACACTACTGAACTGGTTGAATCGGATCATTCTTTGGCTGTTCGTCATCGAAGCCATTCTAAAGCTGTCGCAACATGGACGCGATTTCTATCGATACTTCGTCGACCCGTGGAACCTGTTCGACTTTACGATCGTGGTCGTCTGCTTTTTGCCAGTCAACGCGTCCTACGCCGCGGTCTTGCGATTGGCGAGAGTGATGCGGGCACTGCGTTTGATGACCGCGCTGCCGAATTTACAAGTGATTGTCGGCGCGCTGATTAAGAGCATTCCATCGATGGGATACGTCGGCATTCTTCTGACGTTGAACTTCTATGTCTACGCTGTCGCCGGCGTGTTTATGTTTCGCGAAAACGACCCGGTGCATTTTCGTGATTTGCCGACGTCGATGTTGTTGTTGTTTCGTGTCGTGACGCTCGAAGACTGGACCGACATCATGTATATCAACATGTACGGTTCGGCCAACTATCCGGGCTACGAAGGCTTGAACTACACGGGTATCACTCCGCAATCGGTCGAAACGCCAATCATTGGTGCGGCGTTTTTCGTTTCGTTCGTGATGTTTGCCACGATGATCATGCTGAACCTGTTCATTGGCGTCATCATCAACAGCATGGACGAGGCACGCGCGGAACGGGAACGCGAAGAGCTTGTCAGACAACGCGCGGCCGGAGAAGAAGTCCCGCTGGATGATGAACTGACAGACATCGATCACCAGATCGACGGCGTCAAGGAGATGCTGGAGCATTTGCGGCTGAGGCTGGAGATCGAAATGAAAGTGAAGAAATAGTCTGGCCCGCGGACACGAAGACGAGCCCGTGCGATCGTTGCCCATCTCGCGACCGGCCGACTTCGGACCACACGAGTCGCGCGACAGAGCGACTAGAAAAGTCGGTTGCGCTGGTCGAACACCTTCGGTCGTACTATGGCAAGGTGCGGTAGCTCACATGCCTGAAATCTCGGTTGTTCTTCCAGTTTTTAATGCCGAGCTGACGATCGAACGGGCCGCGCGCTCGATCCTCGATCAAACATTGCGCGAGATTGAGTTGATTGTTCTTGACGATGGCTCGACGGATCGGACAGTCGAAGTCGCGCGTGGAATAGACGATTCACGGTTAAGACTGATTCAATGCGACCATCGAGGAGTCGCGGCAGCCGCGAATGCGGCAACCGAGGCTGCGACGGCGCCATTCATCGCACGCATGGATGCCGACGATTTTTCATACCCTCAACGGCTCGAAAGGCAACTGCGCCTACTTCACGAACGAAACCTCGACGTCGTCGGTTGCCAGGTCCGCATCATCGATGAATCAGGCGAAGCCACGCGTGCGATGGGCCGTTACGCAAACTGGATCAACGAAGAGACGATCGACGGCCAGCAGATAGTCGCTTTGCGATTTGTTGAGCTACCGTTGGTCAATCCGACGATCCTGGCTCGGCGGAGGTATTTTGAAATTGGATTTCGCGATAATGATTTTCCAGAAGACTACGATTTGATGCTGCGCGCCGCCGCCCGAGGAATGCGGTTCGGCAAGGCCACAGAAGTTCTGTTGGACTGGACGGACCGACCAGAGAGGCTGACGCGAACCGATGTCCATTATTCGCCGGAAGCGTTCACGCGTTGCCGTCAGTTACATCTGCTTGCCGGCCCGTTGGACGGCGTCGCCTGCGTCGACCTGTGGGGAGTTGGACAAACGGGTAAGCCGTGGCTCCGTTGGCTACAGGCACAGAATATCTTCGTTCGGCACGGCTACGACGTCAACGAGCGCAAGGTGAACGAGAGTATCCACGGTGTTCGAATCATACATCCAAGCGAAATGCCGCCCGCCGACGGCACGCCGCTGATCATCGCCGTCGGAGCAGAGCATGCTCATAAGGTGATCGCGCCGCAACTGCTTTCGCGAGGATATCGCCTGGGCAGTAATGCATGGTTTGTTGCGTGAACGATTTCCGCGCCATGGAGATTCTGCCCGGAGCGTTAGAGTAAGAAGGTAAAATAGCTTTGCCTTGCCACAGCCTGAGATCCGCGCTATCCTAATGGAGGTCTATTCCGTCTCCGACATGCAAGGAATCCGTGATGCTGATTCATCTTTCACTTCAGGCGGTGCGAAAGTGGTTTCGTGATGTCTCGATTTTGAGCCTCGTCATTCTGAATGCGGGGGTTCTGTTTGCTGCCCCATTGCGAATCGGTGTTCTGACCGAAAAGGCGTCCCTCGACGAGATGGGACAGCACAGTCGGGCTGCATGGACAACCGCCAAGACGTTGGGCCAAGCGGAGCTTCTGGTGCGGCAGGTGAAGGGTCCATTTGCCAATACGTCCGGCAACGTTCGGCAACTGAGCGACTTTGATGTTATCTGGTATCACCAAGGGGACGCCATCCGCCGCAATGCTATGTACGGGGGTCCGAGCCTCGCTGCGATCCGCAAGTACGTTCAGAGCGGCGGTGGCGTGTTACTCTCGGGTGGGGCGCTCGCAATGGTCGCCCAGCTTGGGCTCGAACCTCGTATGCGCCCCCAACGCCACGAACTGGATGGCTACCGCCAGCCGCCAGCCGGTATCGTTCCTGTCGAAAAAGCGCATCCCGCCTTCTCGGGCCTGCAGACTGAAACCGATGAGGCCGTGGTATGGCTCAGCCGCAGAGGCTGCCGCGCCGTGGCCGATTTTCTTTGGGGAGGACCCGCCGAAGGCATGGTTCTGGCCAAGACGCCCGCCGGTCGCGAGAATCCGCTCGTGGAATACACGTTGGGTAAAGGACGCGTCATTGTCTTGGGATGGCGTTTGCCGGATTACGCTGACACCCAAAGCCCTCACCGCGACAACCTCGTCCGCCTGACATCCAATCTGCTTAACTACTTGGCCGATTCGAGCGCGTGGCAGCGAGTTGTCGTTCGTTCTGAGTTTCCGGCTGTTGCCTCTCCGGACGAGCCGGGCGTCTCGTCTCAACAATGGCGTGCGCTGCGCATGGCGATCGAAGACCTATCGTCGAGCTTTCCCGATCGCTATCAGAAGGGTGAAGACTACCTGAAGCGCCTGGAGACGCTTCACGACGAACACGATCGTCTTGGCCCCGACACCGATCCCGATCAGTACGCCGCGATTGCCGAACGATTCGAGTCGCTCAAACGCGAGTCCCTGCTGGCCAATCCCTTGCTGGACTTCGACCAGCTTCTGATGATCCGACGCCGAGCTGACCGCCTGGGGCTGCCGATCAACTTTAACGGAAACTGCGACATCGATCCGACCGGTTACGGCAACACACTTGTCGCGTTATCGCCCGTTCAGCCCGATGGCAAACTGGATACGGTCTACAAACCCCATGGGGATCGGTTCATCGGTGACATTGATCTGCACTACGGCGCCGACCGCTTGTTGATGTCGACGCCCGATAACAAAGGTCGATGGCGGATTGCCGAGTTGCACCTCAGGAGCGGGCGGCTCACGCCACTCGCGCTGATCGAAGACCCGGACGTACACAACTACGATGCTTGCTATCTTCCCGACGACCGTATCGTCTTCACCTCGACGGCGCCGTTCATCGGCGTCCCCTGTGTTGGAGGGCGTTCGAAGGTGGCGAACCTCTATCTCCGAGAACACGACGGCGGCATTCGTCGCCTGACGAACGATCAAGACCACAACTGGTGCCCGACAGTGCTGAACGACGGCCAGATCATGTACCAGCGCTGGGAATACGCCGACATTGCCCATACCTTCACACGACTGCTGTTCCGCGCCCATCCGGACGGCAGCCAGCAGACCGCGTTATACGGCAGCAATTCGTTCTGGCCGACCAGCATGTTCTTTGCTCGCGCGATGCCGAACCACCCGACGAAGGTCGTTGCCGTCATCGGCGGTCATCATGAGGCGCCGCGCCAAGGCGAACTCGTTGTCTTCGATCCCGCGCAAGGCGATCATGAGGCAGATGGCGCCGTGCAGCGGATTCCGGGCTTCGGCAAGAAGGTTGAGCCGGTCATTCTGGATGGCCTGATCGGCAACAGTTGGCCTCGCTTCCTGCATCCCTATCCGCTCAGCGACAAGTACCTGCTCGTTTCGTGTAAACCGACGAGAACGGGACTTTGGGGTGCCTACCTGGTCGACGTTTTCGACAACTTCGTGTTGCTTCATGAGGAGCCTGGCCAGGCGATGCTCGAACCAGTTCCGTTGCGCAAGACGGCCAGACAGCCAGTCTTGCCGGATAAAGTCGAGCCGGATCAGAAGCAAGCCACGCTGTTGGTTCAGGATATCTATCACGGCGATGGTCTGCGCGGAGTACCCCGTGGCATGGTCAAATCGCTTCGCTTGGTCAGCTATGAGTTCACGTTTCACGGTATCGGAGGCGAGCCGTACCGCGTTGGGTTTGACGGTCCCTGGGACGTGAAACGAATCCTGGGTACGGTGCCTGTCGAGGCCGATGGTTCGGCACACTTCCATGTGCCGGCCTCGACGCCGGTGGCGGTCCAGCCGCTCGATGCCGAAGGAAAGGCGCTCGCTCTGATGCGAAGTTGGTACACTGCGATGCCGGGCGAAGTCGTTTCGTGCATCGGGTGTCATGAGCAACAGAACACGGCTCCGGCACTGCGTGCGACACCGCTTGCCGCCAAGCGTCAGCCTTCGGAAATCAGACCGTGGTATGGTCCGGCGCGCGGGTTTTCGTTCGCACGTGAGGTCCAGCCTGTATTGGACGCCTATTGTATCGATTGCCATCACGGGCGACCGCTCGACGACGGAAGCAAGACATTCGATCTAACGTCCCGGCCGCCGCAGCGCGTTGCATCGGCCTTTCAGATGAACTTCGAGCCATCGTACATGGAACTGCGCCGATTCGTACACACACCCACACTCGAAAGCGACGCGCACCTGTTGCCCGCACGTGACTTCCACGCCGACACCAGCAAGTTGATTCAGATCCTGCGCGACGATCATTATGGCGTTCGACTGAGCGGCGAGGCATGGGACCGCCTCATCACTTGGATCGACCTGAACGCCCCGGCCCACGGCACCTGGCGAGAGGTTGTCGGCCACCTTCCTGACAAGGCCGTCCTGGCCGACCAGGGAGCGGTGCGCCGCCGCGAACTGCACCGTCGCTACAGCGGAATCGACGAAGACCCCGAGGCCATCTATCCGACGGCTGTTCTGACCACGACGAATCACGCGAGCACGGCCACGCCGACTCCACCGAAAAGTCCCGACAGTTTTGTCCGTCCGTCGAAACCTGCGAAGGCACGGAGCGTTGCAAAAGCAGAGAACAAACTCATCTCGGTCGCATCCAATGAACAAAACGGAACGATGCGCATCAAACTCGCCGAAGGAGCGACGCTGGAACTCGTCCGCATTCACCCCGGCAAGTTCACCATGGGGTCCGACCACGGCTACTCTAACGAGCGACCCGCTCATCCGGTCACCATCGACAAGGCCTTCTGGATCGGGCGGCTGGAGGTCAGCAATCGGCAGTACACCTGT
>CAYFJO010000505.1:0-7574 GCA_964343305.1 uncultured Pirellulaceae bacterium
GACTTTCACTAAGAATCCACTCGAACCAGCACCCGACCTTGACGATGCGTCCGAAAAGAACATTCGCAAATTGAGTTCCTTCGGCCGTGAACTGGCGGACTCTTCCGAGCAACAGCTTCGAGCATTCGCACAAGTTCTACAACAACGTCGAAACAGCAAGAGCGAATGACGCGAGCGTCACTCGACGCCTTCGCGTTGTTATGACTATGCCGCGGCCAGTAGAAAATGTCCTCGTTTAACGCCGAGCCGGCAGGCGACGGCTATTCGTGTGCCGTCGCCTACCGGCTCGGCGTTAAACGACGTATGCGGACATTACTAACTGACCGAGGTATAGAGCAGTTTCAAATGCGCTCCAATCAAAACGTTGTGGTCACGCCAATGGAGAATCCGTGCGAGAAGATGTCGCCATTGGTCCTCAGTGCCGCGTCTGCGTTCGATATATCGTTCTGGAATTGGTCGGGCGCGAGTCCGAGGCCCTGGATCCAATTCATGTCGTAATTCACCCGCACGAACCAACACGGCAGCAGTTCGTAGTCGAGAATCACTTCCAACTGGCTGACCATGGCCGTCGATCCACCTCGGTTAAAGAAATCCCGTCGGAGCACGATATTGTTGATGTCGCCCATGCGAACCCGTTGACTAGCGTTGTTACCATACAGCCCGGTTTTGCCGACCACTCGGGCTTGCACTCGATCGAGCAACCAAACGTGCCACATGCCGCCAACTTGGGCACCCCAAAGATGGTTCTGTGTACGGATGTTGTAATCGCTTGTCTGGGCATTGCCATTGTCAGTCGACCGCATATTGAAGACTTCATCGACACATACCATGCGGAACCCCATCAGCCACGACAAGTTGCCTCGCACGCACGCATGTCGATTGATTTCAAAGCCGGAGTATTCAGACCGATAACTCGCCTGAATCTGGTCGGCGGTTGCGTAATTCGTGCTGCCCGTCACGGCCAACAAGTTGTTCGCGCCGTTGATCGTCCTCGTGGTGTCCCAATCGTCGTCAGCATAGTTGAATTCCCAAGCCACGCAGTCATTGGTTTGGCGGTAAATCGAAAAGCGATATCCCGCGTCATGGGAAAACGAAAGGTCCGATCCGCGAAGCGAAACAGTCGAAGGTGCGGCAGCGGCGGTGGTCCTGATAAGATCCGTCGGACCTGCCGCGCTGCGGTCCCAGAAAAACGTTTCCATTTCAAGTCGCCAGGGCCCACACCAATCATCGAAACAGACACAACCTGCTGCTGCCGCCGCGGGACAGCATCCGCAACAACCTCCAGCACCAGACTCGTCCTCGTAGATTTCCGTCTCAACTGAGGAAAACGCGAGATTATCGGCATCCGTGTCAGACTCGTCTGCGTCAACCGGCTCGGAGTCAGCCAACGTTGAAAATGGAATGACTTGTGCAATCGCCGGGTTGGAAAATGCGTTCGAGGCGAGCAAACACCCACTCAAGCAGCAGAACAATACGCTCGCAATGTCAGTGATTTGAGGCTTCATCCGTGCAGCCCTTTCCAAATGGATCTTCGTGGTTCGACACCCACCACCTGGTCACACTTCCATGTCCATCTAGAAGCTGACGTGGATACAAAATCGATGCCGATTGGTGTAGCTATCGTCTTGCGTGCTTTCGGGCACAAATATTGTTGATGACGGCGATGCATTGAGAACAACCAACAGGTTGTTCACAGGCAACAGAGATGGAACAAACAGTGGATCCGATTGGCACGTTGCCCGAGTTTTTCGCAAAAGCCGCGCAACCGGATCTGAAAATCAGGTTCAATCCGCATTTCCCATGCATGCCGATTTAGGACCTGCCGATGAATAACTGTCGTTTCTTGGTGGACGGATTGGAAATCCGTCCCACGAAGTTTGTTCCTCACCCTGTCCTTAGCCACCGCTGACGGGCGGAATACAGGCGACCTCCGCGTTTGGGGAGAGCTGCGTTTGGTCATCCGCATAGTCCGTATTCACCGCAAACATGGCATGCTGGAGAACGACCGATAGATCTGGGTGCTTTGCGGCGCATCTTGCCCGAAGGTCGGCGATCGTCGCATCCTCGGCGACCTCGATTTCAATCGAATCAGCACCGGCAATCTCTTTCGCCACGGCAAACAACTTCACCTGCACGATCATGTAACGATCAACTCCTCGCCTTTGGCGGTCAAATGAGATTCGAGTTCCGACATCAGGCCATAGGCCAGCGCGAGAACTTTCAGCGGATGCATCGTCGGTTTGGTTGTGCCCTGTTCCATTTGGATTTTGCAGGAACTGCACTCGGTCGCGCCAAGTTGAATCGACTGCTCGCGCAGCGCCGAGATCAGCCCCCAGCCCGCGCGTAAACTGGCACGATAGTTTTTGCGTTTCAGCCCGAACGTGCCGGCCATGCCCGAGCACCCTTTCTCGATCTGACTGACCTTCAAACCGGGAACCAAACGCAACAGATTCTCACCGGGTGACCCGCTCGCGAGCGCACGGATGTGGCAGGGCGTGTGATAGCCGAACGTCATGTTGATGGGTTTGAAATTCAATTCCAGGCGGCCGCTTTGGTGCATGCGCCAGAGGTAATGGCACGCTTCACTCGAATTGTCGGCGACCAGTTGCGCGTCTTCGTCATCCAACAAATTGAGATACTCGTGCTTGAGGCACAGCGCGGCGGCCGGCTCCGTGGCAACGATGTGATAGCCTTGGCGAACTGCTTCGGCGAGCAGGCTGGTGTTGTGAGCGGCGACCTTTTTCGCACGATCCAACAAGCCCGTCGAAATCATCGACATGCCGCTGGACATCTGTTTGGGGTGGACATAAACCGCGACGCCATTATGTTCCATGACGGCGACCAACGCTTCGGCCAGTTGGGCGTCGTGCCAGTTGGCGTAGTTGTCGACGAAGTACAGAACTTTTCGTCCCGTGCGGCGCGTCGGTCGCGTCAATCGGCGGCGGCTGGCCAAACGCATGAAACTTCGGGACGCAAATCTTGGCAATTTTCGTCCCTGTGCGATACCGAACATCTTTTCGATTACCCAACGCATCGTTCTGTTTCGAATCGCCCAGTTGGCGACCGGGCTGATCAAGCTGCCCCAAGACGATAGCGAGTCGAGGCGTGTGAAATACCAATCGCCGGATCCCAAACCGTTCGTGCCAACATATTGTGCCTTGGCCTCCACCATCAGCTTGGGAATGTCGACACTGGCCGGACATTCCAGCCGGCATTGATGGCAGTTGACACACAGATCGGCCAGCAATTTGAACTCGTCGGTCTGCATCGTCGACGCGTCAAGTTTGCCGGTGAGCACGCCGCGCATCAGATTCGCTTTGGCACGCGGCGACGCCTCTTCGGCCGGCGCGATGCGAAAAATCGGGCACATTCGTTCCTCGCGCGATTGGGTTCGACAGCGGCCACACCCGTTACAACTGCGGGCTGCGTATCCAACATCCGCGTCTTTCCAAACGAGCTGCAATTCCACCACCCGCGTTTCCGAATCCGTGGCTGCTTCGCTGTCCAACTCGTCTGGCGCTGCGATTTGCCCTTGGGACGAAACCGGACGAAGGTTTTGGGCCAGCGACTGGGGTGCATCAGCAACGACCTTGCCCGGATTCAAAATGTTTTGCGGATCGAAGATGCGTTTGACGTCCCGGAACACATCGTACAACGGTCCGAACTGCCGTTTGACAAACCACGTGCGGCTCAACCCGTCGCCGTGTTCACCGCTGATCGTTCCGCCAATTTCCAGCACCTTCTCGTACAACTCGTTGGCCAAGCTTTCCATCGTCCGCATATCGTTATCGCTGCCCAAATCCAAAAACGGACGAATGTGCAACTGCCCATGTCCCGCGTGCGCAAACGTCGATGCCGTGACTTGATGTTTCTTAAACGTATTTTGCAAGTCGACGAGAAAGTCCGGCAGCGATTCGGGCGGCACGGCAACATCTTCGATAAACGGCAGTGCTCGCGTTGAGCCTTTCAATTGATAAAGTGTGGGGATCACACGCCGCGTCAGTCGCCAGAACAGATTTCGTTCATCCAGATCGAGTGTGATGCGCGAATCAAATGCCATGCGTTTGCGACGATGCAACCGATGAACGATCTTTTGTAATTGATCGCGAACTTCGACTTCGCTATCGCCCGACTGTTCGACTAGCAACATCGCTTCGGCCTGCTGAGGGATCAACACGTCGAAACGCACGTCCAAATCCTGTGCGATGGACAGCAGCCGTCGATCCATCAAGTCACAGGCGGCGATCCCCATTTTGGCAACTTCCAAGGACGCTCGGGCCGCGCCGTCCAGCCGGTCGAAAAACAACAGGGCCACACCGCGAGCATTGCTCATTCGTTCGGTTCGCAGCGTCATCTCCGTGATCAACGCCAAAGTGCCTTCGCTGCCGACCAACAGGCGTGCCAGATCCAAATGACCGTCGTTGAGCACATCATAAAGGTGATAGCCTGAACGATTGACCAACGATTGAGGGCGATGTTCGTTGATCACGTCGGCTCGACGTTGCAGCAAGTCGCTCAGCCGTCGTACTAACGTATCCAGGCGGGAATTGGAGTTGTGTTTGCTGGCGCTCGGAATGGACTGCTTGCCGACCTCCAACACTTCGCCATCGGCCGTGACAATTTCCAGCCGCTCGACCGTCCCGCGCGCCGATCCATATTTCAGCCAATGACTGCCCGATGCGTCGAGCGACACGACGCTCCCCATCGTGGTGACGCTGCGCGTGGCGGGGTCCGGTCCATAGATTCGTCCGTGGTTGGCCAGATGACTGTTGAGTTGCGCCAACACCACGCCCGGTTGAACCGTGACCGTGTCCTCGTCCGTCCGCAGGACCCGCCGCATGGAGTGAGAAAAATCCAAGACGAGGCCGGCCCCGATCGACTCGCCGGACAGCCCCGTCCCGGCGCCACGGGCGTGGATCGGAATCTCATGTTCAGCCGCGTACTGCACGACTTTGACGACGTCCTTCACACCTCGCGGGCGAACCACTCCCAGCGGCCGGATTTGATAGATGCTGGCGTCACTGGCGTACATCTGTACAAATACGTCGTCGCAACGAACTTCGCAGTCGACCATGCCTCGCAGGTCTTCTTGGATCCGCTCTCGTTCTTGATCCATTGGTTCAAGTCCGCTCGACGATTTCGTCTGTGGGCTGTTGCCCGGCACTCGCCTCTTGGTTTCTTGCTGCCTGCTCCGCCTGCTTCAGCCGTGCGACTTGTTGCCGATGTCGTTCGTGCACCTCTAAATCGAACGGCTTTTGTTCATCAATACCCTCGATGCCTCGATATTGAGCATGGCATCGATAACACTGAAGAAGGTTGCCCTTGACCGCGTAAAGCGCCGCGTCGATCAAAGCCGTTACAAAAAGCACCGCGAACGTGCCGTACCAGTCGTGGTTGTACCAAGGAATGCAACTGGTCACCAATCCGATGACGACGATCGTTACACCAAGCTGCTGGGGAAAGTCCTTTCGCACATACAGTTCCTCGCTCGGACAGACGAGGCAGCGTTGGAGTTTATCGTCTCGCAGAACATTTTCCGGCAACTCCACTTCGTGATCGCAATGGATGCACGCGATCTTCTCAGTCGAGCTGTCAAATTCCGAGCGGGTGATGTTCTGACATCGATGGCAGGGGTAAGTCACGTTCATCCCTGTATCATAAGGGATAAAGCAGCTCGACCGACAGTAGCTTGGAGACCAATTCGCCAATGAAGACGAGAATCAGGGCGGCATACAGAATCCCCGTTGCACTCTGGGTGTTGGGAATCTTGAGCGTTAGCCAGGTGAGCCGAGCGAGCGCGAGCGCGCCAATCAATCCGGCTAGCCATCGCAATGCCAGAAAGGCCCAGACGTTGGTGGCGACGGCACCTTTGCTACTGCAATAGATTGCCAGTCCAATCGCGCAAACGATCGCCCGTGCGATGATCGCGCCTGCCATCATCAGCACCAGGCGTTTCAGCGGCACGAGTTGCATGGTTGGTGTGCTCAAGTACCAGTGCCCCAGCAACATGGCCGACAGCGTCACGCCCAGCAACAGGCCGCCGGTCATGAGGTCGAGCAATAACATCGAAAGGTTGCTGGCCGAATTCTCACCAGCCATCGGTGTTGCCAGCGCGGCCGCCAACAGGCAAGCGAGTGAAACAAGGAACAATGCCACGTTGCCGGCGCGTTGTTTTTCGTAAAGCCAGATGACCGACCCGACATAACTGATCACCGCAGCGACGATCGCGAGGGCGAAGACCCACCGCTGGTTCGGATACTGCGCCGAATCCGCCGAATTGACGGCGAGCACCGCGAACGAATTGAGCCCCATCAGCAACCACAAGTGAACCCGATAAAACTCGCTCGTAACGGATTTATACGAAGTCATCCGCATCGCGACCGCAACGCCAAACGAAAGCCGAAAAATGAACTGCGTCAGAATGAGGGTGAGAGTTAACATTGGCTAATGACGAAGCACGAATGGCGAATGGCTCAGACTTGTCGGTGCCGCTTTTCGGGATTCGAATTTCGGATTTCCTTCGTCATTCGATATTTCGACATTCGTCATTTTCACTTCTGGCCGTAGATCAATTGCATGACTTCCGCCCTCGTCGACTGATTCTTGCGGAACAGTCCTTTCATGGCCGATGTCACGCACAAGCTGCCGGGCTTTCGCACGCCGCGAATCGTCATGCATGAGTGCGTGGCTTCGACGACGACGGCGACGCCTTTTGCGTTCAATTCTTCCAGCAACAGGTTGGCAATGTCCTCGGTCATGCGTTCTTGGACTTGGGGACGACGCGAGACAACTTCGACGACGCGCGCGAGTTTGCTCAAGCCGATGACCTTGCCATCGGGTAGGTAACCGATGTGTGCCTGGCCCGTGAACGGCAGCAGATGGTGTTCGCACATGCTACAAAAACTGATGTCACGGACCAGCACGATTTCGTCGTATTGCTCGGTGAAAACCTTGCGCAAGTGCGGCTTCGGATCGTCATGCAGGCCGCTGAACATTTCGGCATACATGCGTGCCACACGACCGGGCGTTTCCAGCAAGCCTTCTCGATCAGGATCTTCGCCCACGGCAGCCAGAATTTCGCGAACGGCACGCTCAATTCTGGGCAGATCAACGGGGTGATTTGTTTCTGTTGGTTCGTCCACAATCGTTCCTCATGCGAAACCGTTCATCGTAGTTGTCGCCCAAGATCGTGGTCAAGGACGCTAGATTACCAGTACTGTGCAACCCGACCCTTCGTCCAAGCGTGCAGTTGTTCAAGGACTCCAACCGCCGTCGCATTGATCACGGCTCTGAAACTAAGTGGAAATCATCAGTTCGCACAGCGCGAGGAACTTCATCGCAACAACGTTGATCGCATGCCAGCGAGCCATCACTGCCGCGGATTCACGAATCGACTTCCTTCTCTCCGCGTCGTCTTTCGCCAAAATGCCGCTGGCTGACCAGCTTTCCGCCGACGATCGCATACGCATAAAAGGTGTCAGGAACCTTTTATTGACTTGCGGTCGTTGTTTTGGTAAGCTTACCCGCATGGGAAGGCCACAGCGAGTGTCGAAAGGCGGACTGGTGTATCATGT
>CAYFJO010000506.1:0-7566 GCA_964343305.1 uncultured Pirellulaceae bacterium
TGATCTCGCAGCACTTCGTCGCACTGGTCGATCGTCTGGCGAAACACGGGATGCGTCTCGTATAGCTCGCGCCCCATATCGACGTACTGCGAGCCTTGACCGGTAAAAAGAAACGCGGTCTTTGGCGGCGCGGCCAGTTTGACTTGGCCGATCTTGATTCCGCTTGACTTCTTACCTTCGGCGACGGACGCCAGCTTTTCTTTGAGATCGTTCGGTGACTTGACGGCCATCGTGACGCCGTGATTGAAGTGGGAACGCCCAATGTTTTCCGTGTGACAGATGTCCGCCACAGGCACTTCCGCGCCACGCTCGACACAATCGAGCAATCGCTGCGCCGACTCTTCGACGCCCGTCTTCGTCTTGGCCGACAACGCCAAAAGATGAACCGGTCGATCGCCTGCCGGCGCTTCGGTCTTTGATGGCGATGCTTCCTCAATGATGACGTGCGTGTTCGCACCGCCAAACCCGAAAGAACTGACACCGGCAATGCGAGGTGCTCCGTTGCCCTTCCAATCGAGCGACTCGGTCGGAATCCGCAGACGCGTTCCGTCCAGCGACATATGCGGATTGAGTTGCTTGAAATGTGTCTGGCCGGGAATCATGTTGTGCTGCATCATCAGCACCACTTTGACAATGCCCGCCACACCCGACACGGTTTCCGTGTGGCCGATATTCGCCTTGGCCGAGGTCACATAGACGGGCTGATGAACATCGTTTTCGGGGAACAGTTTGCCAAGCGCTTCAACCTCAATGGGATCGCCCAGCGGCGTGCCCGTGCCATGGGCTTCGATGTAGTTGACCTGGTCGGTCGTCAAGCCAGCTTGTTTCAACGCGGCACGAATGCACTTCTGTTGCGAGACGCCGTTGGGGGCCGTGATGCCGGATGTGCGGCCGTCTTGATTTGTGGCACTGCCGCGGATGATCGCCAACACGTTGTCGCCGTCGCGTGTCGCATCCGTCAGCCGCTTGAGCACGATCATCGCACAGCCTTCGCCACGCACGTAGCCATTCGCACTGGCATCAAACGGGCGGCACTTCCCGTCGCTGGAAAGCATCTGGGCCTTGGAAAACGCGATCGTTGTTTCGGGTGTCAAAATTGCGTTGACACCGCCAGCCAACGCCGCATCACACTCGCGGTTCCGCAACGCCCCGACGGCCATGTGAACGCCCATCATGCCGGACGAACAGGCGGTATCCACGGCCAGACTCGGACCCCGCAGGTCGAAGATGTACGAAATGCGATTCGCCGCAATGCTCAACGCGTTTCCCGTGCCAACATGAGCATCGATGTAGCAATAATAGTCGTCGAATTGACAAGGGATCTTTGAGTAGTCCGTTCCGCCAATGCCCACAAACACGCCGGTCGAACTGCCGGCCATTTTGTCGGGCGCGAGACCGCCAACTTCGAGCGCTTCCCAAGAAACTTCCAACAACATTCGTTGCTGGGGGTCCATCCGTGCCGCTTCGCGAGGCGAAATGCCAAAGAACTTGGGGTCAAAGCGATCGACGTCCTCGACCATGCCCGCCCATTTGACAGACATCTTTCCGGATTCCTGGCCGGTCGGGTCATAGAGACCATCGACATCCCATCGCCAACTGGGTATTTCACCCGTTCCGTCGATTTGTTCGCTGATTAGCCGCCAGTAACCGTCGAGATCTTGTGCACCACCAAAACGGCAGGACATTCCCACAATCGCGATAGGTTCCGCCACGCCAGGTTTGTCTTGCAGCCGTTTTTCAAGAAGCTTTCGCTGATCAGGTGAGAGGTTGGCTAGACGTTTGGATAGCTCGATCATTCACTTCCTCAAGTACCGCGCGTTCTGACTTTGCTAGAATGATCAACCAATCCCTCGGTTGGGGAGAAACAGCTTGTTTTTGGGAGTATACAAGCATATTTGCCCACGGAATTTAACGCAAGGAGCAAATTCGGTGCGAGGCTCGAATTCACTTTGTTTCGAGGGTTTCGCGCTCGCAAATTGCCTCGTAAATCTCGATCATCGTGGCCTTCAAATCGTGCTCGTAGGACCAATTTGGATAATGTGACTGAAACTTGCCGACGTCCGACACATACCAGATGTGGTCGCCGATCCGATTCGTCTCCTCGTACTTCCAATTTAGTTTCTTGTCGGCGATTTCCTCGCACAGCGAGATCGCTTCCAACATCGAGCAATGACTGTGTCGGGACCCGCCAATATTATAGACTTCCCCGACCCTTGGTGAGCGGAAGAAATGATCAAACGCAGAAACCAAATCCTGCGAATGAATGTTGTCTCGGACCTGCTTGCCTCGGTAACCAAACACGGTGTAGGGCGTCCCGGTGATCGTGCACCGCATCAAATAGGCAAGAAATCCGTGGAGTTGCGTACCAGCATGCTGAGGTCCAGTGAGGCATCCGCCGCGGAAACATGCCGACTTGATGCCAAAGTAGCGGCCATATTCCTGCACCATCAGATCCGCCGCGGCCTTGGACACGCCAAACAGAGAGTGCTTCGACTGGTCGATCGTTAGCGATTCATCGATACCGCGGTCGTACCGATGGCCGGATTCGATTTCCCATCGCGTTTCTTGTTCGACCAGCGGCAGTTCGTTCGGTGCATCGCCGTAGACTTTGTTTGTGGACGTGAAAATGAAGACCGCGTCGGCACAATGCTTACGAGTCGCTTCGAGCAAGTTAAGCGTCGCCAGCGCGTTGACCTCGAAATCGGTGTGCGGGTCAGTGGCGGCCCAATCGTGCGATGGCTGGGCGGCCGTATGGATGATCAAGGAAGTATCATAACCGCGATCCGCGAACAATTGATCAACTGCCTCTCGATCACGAATGTCCAAGACATGATGGTGATACTTGTCGCCAAGCTGTTTTTCGAGCCGCTGTCGATTCGGTTGCGTGGATGCTTCATCACCAAAAAACTGACGGCGCATGTCGTTGTCGATGCCGACAACTTCAAATCCCTGCTGAGCAAAATATGCCGCAGCTTCCGAGCCAATTAATCCTGCCGAACCGGTCACGAGGACTGTTGTCATTACGATCTCTTCTAGGCCAAAATTGCGGATAGCGACTCTTGATCGTCGCGAATCCATCGGATGATATCTTCCAGCGTGTTGGCTGCGGACCGCGATGGCCGCCACGAAAGTCGTTGCTGAATCGGTCGGGCGTCGGTAATGAACCATGGGATGTCGCCTGGCCGGTTTGCGGGTTCCGATCCAAATTGCATCCGATTGCCGGACAGCTCCGCGCAAAGGTCAGTTGTCTCACGAAGCGACAGTGAGCGACTCGCGCCTCCGCCGACGTTAAACGTTTGACCATCGACTTCGGAGAATTGGTCTAATTCCAGGCAGATCAAGTCGACGAGGTCATCCACGTGGATAAGATCGCGAACCTGCAATCCGCGGCCACCGAAGCCGATGTATTTTAGCGGACGGTTGAACACATGAGCCGCAGCCCATAGCGAAAACACTCCTTGATCCGCACGAGCCATCTGGCCGGGTCCGGCGACGACACCACAACGGTTGATAACCGTCGGAATTCCGAACGCGTGATGATATTCTTCGACCAGCAATTCTCCGGCCAACTTGGTCGCACCGTACAATGATCTATGCCCGACAAGTGACATCGACTCGGCAATCCCTTCCCCAGACACACCGTCCATTGGCTGCGCATCTTCGAGTTCGTACCGAACTTCCGTTTCGGTCAGTTTCAAGGAACACAGGGCAGCAATCGGATAGACGCGACTTGTCGACAAGAACACAAAACGTGCATTCCATTTGCGAGCCTGTTCCAACAAGATCGCCGTACCCACCAAGTTATGTTGAACGATGCGATTCGGGGCTTCATAGCCGGCCAATACGGATGGTTCGGCGGAACAATCGATGACGACGTGGGATTCGAGCGACGCGCCTTCGAGATCTTCAGGACAACGAATGTCGCCATGGACGAACTTGACATTGGCTGCTGCCAAGTGCCCGAGATTCAACTCCGATCCGCGACGTGTGAGATTGTCGATAGCAACGATTGCAGTGTCCGGTCGTCGCTTGGCCAATGCAATTGCCAGCCGGCTTCCAATGAAACCAGCTCCACCTGCAACTAGAATTTGTTCACTCACGCTCGTCCCTCGCTTCAGCTATGGCGAACACCAGATCCAGCCGTAGTGAACGACATGTTCGGGACAATACTCCTTGACTGCTTTGGCAACTCCCCAAGTTCCTTTGTTTGAAAAGTCGTCGCCACCCAGCAATCCGCCGGGATTTAATCGCTCTCGCGCCAACTTAATTGCTTCAACCGTCGTTTCATAATCGTGTGCCACATCGATATAGATGAAGTCGAACTTCTTGTTTGTTGTTGATAGATACTCCTGCATCGACGACTTGACTAACTCGACATTGTCGTGAACGCCAAGTTTGTCAAGATTTCGCGAGGCAAAGTCGATTTGCGGTGCGGGACCAAACCCAGCTTCTTCCCACGACAAATCCTCTTGCTTGAGTTCTTCCTCCCAATCCGCGCCGGGTACGTCATCGAACATGTCCACACCAACGATGTGATACTCGCGCTGCATCATCTGCATCAAATTGCTCATGTAGGCGATGTCGCGACCGAAATAGACTCCCAACATGCAAATGTCTCGCAACTGTTCGTGCTGGGCGAAGATCTTTTTGTAGGACATCCAGTGTTTTTTTCCGGAATAGCCAATGCAAACCAAGTCGATCTCTCTACGAACCTGCTTCTCTTCCTTGTCCAGACGCTCGAATATCCACTTTATTTGATCCACTAAATTAAGCATGGCAAACCCGTTTGGTTGGTCAAACTTCCGAAGTCTCCAAGACTTCAGCATTATCCGTCGATGGTGTCGGCTCGACGTGACGAAAGTCGTGCTGGATTTGACGATACGACATGTAAAACGGCAAAGCGGCATTTAGCGCCATCACTGGGAGATCGATCCAGCAACGTGCGTGCCTGACTGCTCGCCATGCCGAATGCACAAAGAAGTAACTGACGTGTGAAAGCGTCCGATGCACTCGCGGCGGCAGAACATTCATCCGCGTGGCAAACGCAAACCAGCGCCATTGCGTGTCGAAAATAGACTTTACTGTGTCTGTGCGATGATGATGAACGACAGCTTGCGGATCGTAGAGCAAATCGTATCCAGCTTCGCGAAGTCGGTTCGACATGTCGACGTCTTCGCCGTTGGTCCGCATCGACGGGTCGAATCCCCCTAATTCTTGAATCACACTTCGACGGACAACCGTGTTGCTTCCGAACATGTAGGGTGGGTTTCGTCGCAACGCGTTTCCCCAATGTTGAAACATATACGCCCGACGAAATCGATCCGCGACACCGAAGATTGCTGACTCGACCAGCATGCCGCCGGCCGATGCGAGTTTGTCGTCGTCTTCGAAGTTACTTAGCAAAGTTGCCAGCCACACGGGCTCGGGACACGTGTCGGCGTCGAGCGAAGCGACCAATTCGTTGCGTGCCGAGTTGATGCCCGTATTGCGACCAACGCCTAATCCGGAATTCCTTTCGTGTGCGACTAAACGCACAGTGGACTCCGACGCGGCGATTTCGTTGACGATTTCACGCGTCCGGTCGGTCGACCCGTCGTCAATAACGAGAATTTCATCAAATGGATGCGTCTGCGCCAATGCGGCGCGGATACAACGTTCGATGTGCACTTCGACATTGTAGGCGGGAATATAAAGCGATACGTTGGGCATCATGCGAAGGTGAAAGGCAGGTGTGTTTGCGATTACGAACTTTGCAGTTCTTTGACCATGGTTTGAAACTTGACGTTGCCGTCCGTGTCTCGACCGTAATTGTCGTCGATCTTCGCTCCGTCGTACTTGTCGAGTTTGCCCTCCAAACGCAACGTGTGCAACGGTGTCCCCTCAATTTCGGCCGTGCCGGACTCCTGAGAGCTGTCCAACTGCAACGATTTCATATAGCGCTTAGTTTCGAGCATTTGTTCCGGCGTTTCGCCAGGCAGCCCGTATGTGAATGTTCCATGCACGGACATGTTGACCCGCTTGATCTCCTTGACAACGTCGCGGCAATATTCCAGATCGAGATGTTTATTAACGATCTTGTCAACGACAAACTGGCTGCCGCTTTCGAATCCAAGCTTGACGCCGTAACAACCGGCATCCTTCATCATTTCCCACGTTTCAAGTTTGTTCGTATCGGCCCGACACATCGCCGACCAGGGAATGTTCAACCGCGACATGACTTCGCACATTTTCACCACGTGGCTGTTGCCCAAGTTAAACGTGTCATCGTCGAAGTAGATCGATTTGAATTTGTACTTATCGATGATCTCAGTCAAAAAACCTTCCATGTATTCCGGCGAATAGTGTCGAACAGTACGAGCTGTTTCGCCATCGGGATCGTTGCCGGTCATCGTCGCCGGCCAAACGCAAAAAATGCACTTGAACGGACAACCACGGCTCGACCAGACATGAGCGTGCGGGTACTTGTGACCGATCGGGTTCGGGTCGAAATACTTGTGAGCGATCAAATTGTCGTAGTAAGGATGCGGTGAATCGTTCATCTCGGCCTTGGTCAAGAGATTGTGCTCCAGCACTCCTTCAACACCGTTGACAACGCTGACCGCGCCTTTCTCATACTCGCCCTTGATACAGGCAATAACGGGATCTTTTTCGAGGATTTCTTCGGATTGAGTCGTCGTGATCGGTCCAGTAACACAAATCTTGGCGTCCGGAACGCGGCGGTGCATTTCGCGGAGAATATCGCGGTCATGATCCCAACTGGGCGTAGCACTCTCGATGAAAATCAAATCAGGCTTAAGCCCTTCGACGTATTTGTAGTAGCTCTCGTATGTCTCGCGCATGGCGATCGAGTCGCGGAAGAAAACCTCAGCACCGGTCTCCTTTTCAACGAAAGTCGCCGCGTAGCCCATGAAGAAAGGGTATGGCGTATAGTCACGAAAGATCCGTCGACCCGGCCAGGAAAACGAATCGTAGGTGAACGGCCAACGCGACCCCCCGCGGACGCCCGCTCGCCATCGCATATACAGCCAGCCTCGGCCGTACCAGGTCCTATTAGCCCGGCCGCTCCACCAAGGGGGATTCGCGAACAAGACCTTCATCAATTTCTTATCCAATTGCGGTTTGAATGGGCTGACTAGAGGGGCGGCCTCAGCGGATCAGCCAAAGTGGAGGGAAGATGAATAGGATAAGCAATCTAGAGACCACTGTCTAGGGTCAAAAGCAAGCGACGAGACGCGCACTACACCCACCTAGCAATGAAGGCGTCCAGTGCTGGACCAGAAACTCGGCACATGTCTCGCTAGCCAGAGTGAACAGAACATGCTTGCGAAGACTCATGACAATTCATCATCCAACGTTGTCAATTTGCAGGTGGTTGATAAGGATTGCCGGATTCGACCAACGGCTCAGAACTGGTATCCACCGTGTCCGAGTTGGCCAGTTCCGGCTCGTCTGCGTCCGCCTCGATGTCCTTGGGCTTAATCTGTAATAGCGTGGCACCACACAAGATCACCGCCACGGCGAACCAGTGCCAAAGTGTAAACGGATTCCCAAAGACCGCTCCGAGCG
>CAYFJO010000507.1:0-7563 GCA_964343305.1 uncultured Pirellulaceae bacterium
GACGGCATCTTGCAGCGCGCGACAACGACGACGATTTGTCGGCTCGCGTTTCGGCGTACGAGTTGGCATTCCGCATGCAGGCGGCAGCGCCGGAATTGGTCGACATCAGCCGTGAAACGGAAGAAACCAAACGCCTGTACGGGATCGATCAAGAGGACACACAAGAGTTCGGCCAACGATGCTTGTTGGCGCGGCGGATGATCGAACAAGGCGTGCGATTCGTTCAGCTTTATTCCGGCGATACGGGTGGCTGGGACGCACACAACGACGTGTCACTCAATCACGGAGTGAATTGTCGGCGGACCGACAAGCCCGTTGCGGGGCTGTTGATAGATCTGCGTCGCCGAGGTTTGCTGGACGACACGCTGGTCATCTGGGGAGGCGAGTTTGGTCGCATGCCGATGAGCGAGCAAGGCGCGGGCCGTGACCACAACCCTTGGGGATTCAGTGTGTGGTTGGCGGGTGCACGAATCCCGGGCGGTCGAGCCTATGGGGCGACAGATGCTGTCGGTTTGCGAGCCGCTGAGAACAAAGTGCCCGTGCGAAACTTTCACGCCACGTTGCTGCATTTGCTTGGCCTGGACCACGACTTGCTGACGTACTATCACAATGGCTTGGACCAACGACTCACCGGACCCAACGAAGCCGAGGTGGTTCATGACATTCTCTAGCTTCTTCGTATCGGCGGTTTCCAACCCCCGGTGTGCCACTGGCTCTGCCAGTGCGTTCTTGGCCTGTGCTGTCCTCTTCACTCAATTCACTTTGGCCGAAAATCCAACCCAACCAAAAACCATCGACGAACAACCGATCACTGATTCCGATCGCAACCATTGGTCCTTTCGCCCTCTCGTCCGCCCTCCTGTCCCAGATGTCAAGACGCGCGAATGGCCCTCAACGCCCGTCGACAACTTCATCCTATCGCGGCTTGAGGCCGACAGTATTTCACCAGTCTCCGCCGCGGACCGTGTAACGTTTATCCGCCGCCTGTCGGTCAACCTTCGAGGCTTGCCGCCGTCGCCGGATGAAGTCGCGGATTTCATTGCGGATTCATCACCCGCCGCCGACCAACATCTCATCGACCGTTATCTCGCTTCGCCCGAATACGGAGAGCGCTGGGCACAACATTGGCTCGACCTGGCACGTTTCGCCGAAACGGACGGATTCGAACATGACAAAGTGCGTCACGAGGCTTGGCGCTATCGCGATTGGGTGATCGAAGCTCTGAACGAAGATATTCCTTACGATCGTTTCGTGGCATTGCAACTCGCCGGGGACGAACTGGAGCCGAACGACGAACAGGCAAGAATCGCGACGTCATTCTGTTTGTCGGGACCTGACATGCCGGACATCAACTCGATGGACGAGCGAAAACACAACGTGCTGAACGAATTGACGTCCACGATCGGTTCGACGTTGCTGGGCCTTCAGATGGAATGCGCGCAATGTCACGATCACAAGTACGACCCGATCAGTCAAGCGGACTTTTATCGTTTTCGCGCATTGTTCGAACCGGCCGTGCAGCTTGCAAAGAACAAATCGCTCAGCGTGTTGAAAGAGTCCACCCAAGTCGCGCTGCCAAGCTACCTGATGATCCGTGGTGATTGGCAACGTCGCGGGCCCGAGCTGGCGGCCGCATTTCCGCGCATCGCCAATCCTTGGAATCAGCGATTCGTTTCGTCGGTGATTCCAAATCAAACACTTGGACGGCGCACGGCGTTGGCAAAATGGTTGACGCGCGACGATCATGTTTTGACTTCACGCGTGATTACCAATCGTGTCTGGCAATATCATTTTGGCCAGGGGCTGTCGCGCAGCCCGAGCGACTTCGGCGCTGTCGGTCATGAACCGTCGCATCCACGATTGTTGGACTATTTGGCGACCGAACTTGTGCGAAACGAGTGGGGCCTCAAGCAACTCCATCGCCGGCTCTTGACGACATCTGTCTATCGACTGGCAAGTCGTGCCGGAACTCCCACGGACGCCAGTCTCATGACGAAGGCAATCTCCGCTGATCCCGACAACCGACTTTTGTCCCGATTCTCCAGGCAACGATGCGAGGGCGAATCGATCCGGGACGCGATGTTGGTGGCGGCGGACGTCTTAAACACAAAACGAGGCGGCCCCGGCATTCGCCCACCGCTGCCCAAGGAATTGACATCGACGTTGCTTCGCGGCCAATGGCCCGAAACGCCGGACAAGTCGGAACACGATCGGCGCAGCGTCTACATCTTTGCCCGCCGCAATCTCCGCTATCCGATTTTCCAGGTGTTCGATCGTCCGGACGGAAACGCCAGTTGCCCGCGCCGCGGCCGCTCGACCACCGCTCCACAATCACTGTTCATGTTGAATTCTGAATTCTCGCTGCGCTGCGCTCAACGTTTGGCTGGCTTGGTGATCGGGCACGCAAGCGACGATCTACACGACCAAATCCACTTAACGTTTCAGCGGACGTTGTGCCGAGCACCAACGGCAGAAGATGTAGCGGACTCCATGACGTTCCTCCAAAAACAGATCGCGATGTTGAAGAACCAGAATCGATCGAGAGAAGATCTCGCGCTACCAATACCCATGCCGAGTGGTTTTCCCACGGAACATGCCGCGGCGTTGACCGATTTCTGTCTCGCCATTTTCAACGCAAACGAATTCATTTATGTCGAATGAGCGGCAAGGATAAACGACATGCGAATCGCAACAGGCGGAATCATTCACGAAACTAGCACCTGCGTTGATACGCGGACGACGCTGCATGATTTCGAATTCGATCGGGGAATCATTCGCGGCGACGACATCTTGACGACTTTTCGAGGCACCAATGTTTGCACTGGCGGATTTATTGACGGCGCGGACGAAAACGATTTTGAACCCGTCCCGCTGCTGCGCGCGTCGGCGTTTCCCGGCGGGCTGATCGTTCGCGAAGATTACAATCAATTGCTCAATGAGATGTTGCAGCGGTTGTCTGAAGCGGGCCCGATCGACGGCGTGTTACTCGATCTGCATGGAGCGATGGTGGTCGAAGGCATCGACGATGGTGACGGCGACGTGATTGCGGCAGTGCGACGCGCGGTCGGCCCCGACTGCCCGATCGTCGTCACCCAAGACTTGCACGGCAACCACACCAGGCACCGCGTCGCGCAGTCCAATGCGATCGTCGGCTTCGACACATTTCCACATGTCGACATGGCCGAGCGCGGTCGCGAAGCGGCCCAGATTATCGCTCGCACCGTTCGCGGGGAAATCAAACCGACAGCGGTCATTCACCAGTTTCCAATGTTCTGGTGTACTGTTTGCCAGGTGACGGCAAACCCGCCGATGGACGAGGTCATCCGCCGCGTTCACCAGTTGGAGCAACGACCGGGCATCATTACCGCGACGATCGCCACGGGCTTTCCTTGGGCCGATGTACCTGAAGTTGGCAGCAGTCTGATTGTCGTAGCCGATGGCGACCAACAGCTCGCACAGTCCGCAGCCGACGAATTAGCCGGTTGGATTTGGGAAAACCGCAATCGATGGTACGCCCCGCCGGTCACGGTTCGCGAGGCCCTCGCGGCTGGCGAACAAACCGGCAAGTATCCGATCATCTTGGCGGATCACAGCGATAACACCGGCGGCGGATCGCCTGGAGATTCGACCGAGGTGTTGCGCACGTTTTTGGACATGGGTCTCACCGACGCGCTGCTGCTTTACATGGTTGACCCGGAGGTCGCCGGGCAAGCGCATCAATCCGGAGTTGGCCAGCGAATTCAAGTCACGCTTGGCGGCAAATCAGATCCCATCCAAGGACCGCCGATCGAGACCAAAGCCGAGATTGTCGCTTTGTCCGACGGAGCGTTTGCCTACGACGGGCCGATGTTTCAAGGTCTCACGGGCAGCATGGGCACGTCCGCGCTGTTGAAGATCGGCGGCGTTCTTGTTGCGGTCGTCACAGCGCGTGAGCAACCGTTCGATCCGGCCTTCGCAAGGACGCTGGGAATCGACTGTTCCAAGATGAAGTACATCTGCGTCAAAAGTGCCGCTCACTTCCGCGCCGCGTTTGGTCCCCTGGCCGGGTCCATCCACAACATCGACGCGGCGGGCATCCACACCCACGATTTCTCGCAACTCAAATTCGAAAAGCGAACCCGCGACGTTTTTCCCGTCGAAATTCTTCCGACTTGAGTTACCCTGGCCAGTTGAAAACGTGGTATTGACTCGAAACCCTGTTCATCCGGTTTTTCTGTCAGATCCGTGGGCCGGCCTTGCCATCCGTGGGCGTTGTTTTCCGGCGTTGCGCCCACGGATGGCAAAGCCGCCCCGCGGATGAAGACGCACAAAAAACGATTCATCACAGCCAGCTTTTGTCGGTGTCAAGATCAAGTTTTCAACTGGCTGGCCGGCGGCTGCCAAATGCAACAGCCCACAAGTACATCGCTGGTCGCCCATATCGATTCCGCGAGCAGGTCAACGACTTGCTCTTGTGCTGTCGTTTCCGGGGCGATAAGATCCCCCACCATTTTCTTTCCAATTGCTGGACTAAAGTTGGCAGCATGATCGTGACAGCACAACGACGGTCTTGGTTTTCGCAGCCATCGGAGCCGCGATCACGATGACCAGCTTCGTCCCTGGTTTCGATTCTTCGCAACATTCATTCAAAGTTTTATGGTTGGCAACTCGACCCCACCGCGAGTCGATTACTCTAAACTCAACCACTGGCTGCTGCGCGCGACGGACGTTGGCTTGCTCGCAGTGATTTTCATCGCGCCGTTGTTCATGGGTGGTCGTCATCCGGTCGGAGCCTTGGTTTACGTGGCTCTGGTGAGTTTGACCGCGATTTGCTGGTTTGCTCGACAGTGCCTGTCGCCACGTGAAAGCTATCACTTTTCATGGGCCGATTGTTGGCTGGCTGCTGGTTTCTTACTGCTGGTTTTCCAACTGGTTTCGTTGCCAGAAACGTGGCTGGAACATGTTTCGCCGGGTGCTTCCGAATTGTTGCAACCGGGATCCTGGTCGCATTTGTCACTAACGCCGGAAGCAACACGCGGATCGCTCGTCTTGTTTCTGGCCCACGCGATGTTGTTCATTGTTGTCGTTCAACGATGCAAGGAGATCTCGGACGTCGAGCGACTGTTGCGTTTGGTGGCATTAGCCGCTTGCGCGATGGCGGTGCTTGGCCTGGCCCAATTTTTGTTTGGTAACGGAAAATTTGTTTGGGTCTATTCCCATCCGTCGCGAGATACGTGGAAGGCCGCCAAAGGAGCATTTTCGAATGAAAACCATTTTGCACACTTTCTCGCGCTCGGCATCGGACCGCTGATTTGGATGTTGGTCGGTACACAGAGCGACGCGTCAGATCGGCGAAAAGGTGAAATGCGTCTTGAATCGTTATGGCATCGGTATGGTGGCTTCCTAACATCCATCGCCATCGGCGTGGTCATCTTTGCCGGGTTGCTTTCCTTCTCGCGTGGCGGCGTGATTGTGATGTTATTTGCGATGCTCGTTGGCTGTGGAATTTTTGCTTGGCAATCGCTAATCAGCATGCGTAGCATTGCTACGTTTTCCGCGATTGGCGCAATCGCGGTAGTGGCCATTTCCATTCATGGCTATGAACGTCTCACGGGACAACTGAAGACCATCAGCGGCGATCTTGACCAACTCGACACACAAGCATCGCGTCGCACGTTATGGCAAGCGAATGTCGCGGCGTTTACCCATTTTCCGTACTTTGGCACGGGCGGTGGCAGCCATCGGGATGTTTACAAAGTCTATTTCGACGTCGACTACGACAAGGAATACACGCATGGGGAGAGCGGCTACATTCAAGTTCTTTCGGAGTATGGTGTGGCCGGCGTGATTCTGCTGGTCACCGCGGTTGCGGCCATCGGATATTGGTGCATTCGGTCGCTTCGAGCGTCGTCGTCGGTGCGCTGCCAGTGTTGTTTGATTGCCGTTGTGACGGGACTGTTAACCAGCGCGGTACACTCGGTTTGGGACTTCGTTTGGTACATTCCGTCGTGTATATCCATCGCCACGATACTTGCCGCGATGGCTTGCCGGCTTCATTCCATCGTTGCTTGTGAAACGATGGATGACGCTGGCCATCCGTCCGAGTTTCTTGTGGGGCGATTACGACCAATGCCGACGCCGCGATGGATCTGGACACTGGCGACCGTTTTGTTGGTCGCGACCAGTTTTTATGTGATCCGTCAGCAACTTGGGCCGGCACTGGCGTCGGGATACTGGGACCGTTACATCGCGGCAAGTCATGCGATGAACGAACACTCGGAAGAACTGCCCCAGAAAAAGGCGACGAATGATCAACTGCTACGACTGTTGGTCAAGATTTTGGAACGCAATCCCGCCGACGGTCGCGCGCATTTGAAAATGGCGGTTCTATGTCTTCAGCGGTTTAACATGGTTCAGCAGTCGTCACCTAACCCACTGCCGTTTACCGCGATCCATGATGCAATCGTGGCGTCGAACTTTCCTTCGACAAAAGCCCGCGACGATTGGTTGGCGGTTGCAGTTGGCGAAAATTTGCAGCGATTGAATCAGGCCAGGCACCATGCCCAGGCAGCGATACGACTGTCTCCGCTGGAAGGAGAAGGTTATCTCATCTTGGCCGAAGTTGCATTTTTGTCGGACCAACTCGATTCCGCAGTGCAAAAGCGGCGATTGATCGAGCAAGCATTGAAAGTGCGTCCCTATCATGGTGCGATCCTGGCGGCCGCGGGAACGGATGCGGCACGTGTCGGCGACACTGATCGCGCGATCGCGTTCTGGAAGCAGGCTTTTCACAAAGACAAACAACAACAATTGCGTCTCATCGAACAGCTAGCCCCGCACACGCCGGCGTCGTTTTTCCTAACGCAGTTCGAGGCGAAACTCGGGGGACTTCGAGCGTTGTATGCGTACTACGCGCGTGAGCAACGTGCGGCGGAAAAAGCGGAAATCGGCAGGTCGTTGGCTCACGAATTGGTCGAGCAAGCTAAGATCGCTGAAGATCAGGGCGCGCCGCCCTTATGGCACGAAGCATACCGGGTGTTGAAAGACTTGGGCGACGCAAAGAGTTCGCTGATTTGCCTAGAGCGGGCGAATCAACTTTCACCTGGAGACTACTCAATTCGTCGAACTCTTGCCTTCGAGTTGGCTGAGCAAGATCACTTTGACAAGGCGATTGCCCATTTTCAATGGTGCCTTTATCGCAAGCCGGATGATGAATACCTGAAGTCGCAAATGTCGAGTGCACATCGGAAGAAGTTGGAGTCTCACTCCCTGACTGAATCGAAAACTGACAATGAACTACGAAAAAAATAACTTGATGTTTCACGACTCGTTCGGAGCCAATATGGGACGGACGGGCTTTAAGGCATCGGACGATCACGGTAGCTAACGGGCGAGCGATGAAAAGAAACGACGATTCACGCCAGCCAGGACAATATGCATTCGTGCCGGTCGGGATTCTGATGGCGGTCTACCTGCTAATCGGGCGTTGGACGCCGTCGCGCATCCTGATGCCCGATGCCGTCCAAGATAACCGCGACGAGACGGGGCGAATGTCGCAGCAAGTCCTCACGAGTGTGATCGCGA
>CAYFJO010000508.1:0-7546 GCA_964343305.1 uncultured Pirellulaceae bacterium
AGCGTGCCGGCAAGTGAGGTGCCTTCCAATCCTTCGACGTTGGGCAGGTCGCACATCTCGACGAACGTGGGATACATATCAATCAGGCTGACAGTCGAATCCACTGTTGAACCGTGCTCAATTCCGGGGCCTGCCCAGATGAACGGCACGTTGGACGTGCGTTCCCAGAGCGTATGCTTGCCCCAATCTCCCTTCTCTCCATGGTGATAACCATGATCGCTCCACAGCACGACGACCGTATTTTCATGATGTGGAGACTCGCGCAGCGTCGTCAAAATACGTCCCAGCATTGCGTCAGCGTACGAGACTGACGCGAGGTAACCGTGAATGGCATCCTCGACCGCGCCGATTTCCACGAGCCGCTGGTGAATTCGACTTCGGTTCGTCTTCGCCTTTCTCACCTTTGGCGGCAGATCGTCGAGGTCGTCCACTTTGTATGGAGGTGCCTTGATTTTCGCCGGATCGTACAGGTCAAAGTACTTTTGCGGCGCATAGTTTGGGAAATGCGGTGCGTAGAGACCGACGGCCAGAAAGAAAGGCCTGTCGTGCTTTCGACGCAGCACGTCACAGGCCCAGTTGGCTCGAATCGTGTCGGCCATCTCCTCTTCGCGTTCATTGGGAACGGCGCCCCATTCGAGAAAAAAACGATTCGCCGGCTTGCGGTCCTTGTTATAGGCGCTGTTGGGGTACGGCTGGGGAATGGGGGTTCCGTCGCCCCAGGAATCCATCGGCCAGCCACCGCGTCTTTGCTGCTCGCTGCGAACAAAGAACTCGTCCCATCCACGCGCGTCAAGATAACCAGCCCCGTGGTGGAACAGCTTGCCGGCCCCAAAGGTTGCGAATCCACCTTTTTGGAAGCTCGATTGAAGCGGTCGCAGTTCGGGGTGATCGTGAAAGTACACCTCCGTGGTGTAGCAGCCCGTGGTCGAAGCAAATCGCCCACTGAAGATCGCGCTGCGAGACGGCGCACAGAATGTTCCAGGGCAATGTGCATTCGAGAACACGACACCGCGGCGGGCCAGGCTGTCCATGTGGGGTGTGATTGCCTGTTCGTACCCTAGCGGACCGACCCAGTCACAGAGATCATCCACTGCGAAGAAAATCACATTGGGTTGTGCAGCGAAGGCGTCGCGATGTATGGCGAAAAGGCAGACGCTCGCGGCGAACACCAGACACTGGATTGATCGAGAGATTTGCATGAGGTTTGTTGTCCTTACCGGGGTCGGGCTAACGGAAATGGGACGCAGCAGTTGAATCACCGTACTGTTGAGCCCTCGTCCGCGTTCTTTCGCCGATTTCGTTTCTGGTCCCGCCATTCTTTTCGCTTTCGCCGTTCAAGGGGTGCGGCTCATTGGCGATTTTTCCGTCTTGGTTTCTTCTTGTTCTGCGCCGGTTTGCTCCTGAGATTGGGAGGTTCAAGGCCGTCATCCGGCTGATCCCAGAGTCGATAGGGGTCGTCGAGTCGGCGCATTTCGGCCAGCAGAAGTCCTTGCATCTCGGCGAGCTTGTCCGCGTAACGCGAGTCAGGGGCGAGGTTCACCTGATCTTTCGTCGGGCTGGTTCCGGCGAGCTTCGCGACGTCGGAAGCATGATGCTGTTGAATGAACTCATCTGGGTTGTCGGCAAGGTTGAACAGTTGTGTTTCCTTGACTCCATCCTTGGGCGAATCGTACTTGATCAGTTTCCAATCGCCATTCCTGACCGAACGTATTCCGGGCTTGGCGCCTCCACAATACGCTCCATAAAGTGCCTCACGTACGGAATCCTCCTTGCCTTCGAGAACTGGTTTGAAACTGATGCCTTCGCTGGTCTTTGGGGCCTCGACGCCGGTCAAGTCGCAGAACGTGGACAAAACGTCGAGCAAATAGACATTTCCTTTCGTTCGCGATCCGGCTTTGATGCCGGGACCTTTCACGATGAATGGAACTCGCATCGTGTGTTCGTAGAGATTTTGTTTTCCTTGCAGGCCGTGGCGTCCAATCGCCATGCCGTGATCGGCCGTGTAAAAGATGTACGTGTTATTCAGTTCGCCCATCGCTTCGAGTTTCACAAGCACACGCCCGATCTGGATGTCGATATTCTCGCTGCAGGCGAACTCGCGTCCCAGTTCGTTGCGGATGGTCCGCTCGTCGCGATTCTTCCAGACGCCGCTTACGTTGGCTTCGTCGCGCACGGTCATGTGCGTATTGTCGAATGGATGGGCCAGCAGATAGTTGATCGGCAGCGGTGGTTGTTTCGGATTCGCAGGCGGCAAGGCGTTCTTGTCGGTGTGATTCACCGCGCCGTATTTCGCCAGCAACTTCGGCTTGCCATCGCGCGTGTCGTGCGGGTGCGAGAACCCGAAGTAGATCAGGAACGGGTCGTCGTCTTTCGCTGCCTCGCGTTCGTTCAGGTAGTCCAGCACCTGCTCGGCGTGCCACGCACTGCCTTTCTCGTCGGTTGCTCCGCGGCGGGTTCCGTCGCGTCGGACGGTGAACAGTTTATTGGCTGCCTCGTAGCTGTTTCCGTTCTTACACGTCCGCATTGTGTCGTAACCAGCCTGGTTGAAAACCGCCGGCATGGTGTACTGAGCCAGATCAGGCGGCACTAGCTTCGGATTGGTGACATGCGGGTTGTTGGTTCGGCCAGGTTTGTTGGGAATATGCCAGAGAGTCCGCCCGGACATGATCATGTGCCGAGACGCCGTGCAAACGCCACCTGTCCAGGAACCCATTTGATACGCCGCGTCAAACCCAATCCCCTCGGCCGCCAGACGGTCGATGTTGGGAGTCTGCAACATTGACCGCGAGTCGTACACCTTTAGATCGAATGGAGACTGGTCATCGACAATGATGAACAGGATGTTCGGGTGTTTGTCGTCGGCAACAGTCGTATGAAGTGATCCCAATAAGCCCAACAACGCGACAGTCACTGCCAGTAGTTTCGTTATGCGACTCTGTGATGGTTTCGTCATTGTGTTCATGTTTTCAAATAGTTGTAGTGTTTGAGTTTTTATTGTAGCCACGTTCGCCAGAATGTGGGCACTGTGGACAGCCCACCGTCTGGCGACGGCGACTACGGTCAGACTTCTACGTCCGCCCAGCTGAGCGGTTAGCCGCGAAGCGGCTCAGATCCGGAAATCAATTGATTCCCGCCTTCCAGGGACCGTTCGAGGAATCACTTTCCGGTAGTTACGTGGCGTAAGCTTCCAGCTTGCGATCCCGTGTGCTCGCAAGCTGGAAGCTTACGCTACTTTTCTCCCGATCGACCCTGATCCCTCCAAGTCGTGCCATCCGGAAGCGACTTCAGCAGATCGAACCGTTCGTCGACGATTTTCGCGTTCAACCGAACCGGCTCCTTACCGGACTCGCTTTCGGCCACGATCACCTGCTGGAGTCCGCCCACAGCCGATGGAAGTCCCGGTTGCGCCGGCACGATTTTCCGGCCTCGCGTCGCCAACCACAGGCCGGGGCTTGCTTTCACCGTTTTGTCGACAACGAATATCATCGTCGGCGGGCTGTCGGCGGACTCGCGCAACTCGTGCCGCATCGGCAAGCCACCTCGCTCGGTGTCCAGCCACACAGTGAAACGGTCGGTTTCCGCCACGTGCCACGCACGGTCGCCGATCGTTTCCAGTCGCGGTCTGATCTTGACACGGCGATCTTGCAGGAGTTGCTCGAGCGATTGAGCATCGCCGCCGGTGACTTCCCGTCGCGGCGAGTTTAGCAAATTCAAATCAAAGAAACCAAGTCCCTGTGTGTGAGTTTCCCGGCTCCGGCCGTCACTGACCACTGCGCTGCGGGTCTGCGCTATGTAGATTGCTGTTCGCTTACCGTCGAACACAACGATACGCTGATGTTCGGTCTCCCGCGTGATGCCGAATGTGAATCGCTTGTCGATGTATGTCTTGTTCCCCTTCACGACTGCGGTGATGTGGGCGAAGTTCGAAGCTTCATCGGGCCGAGGCTCCGTAACGCGCTCAGTGAAAGTCACCTCCAAGCTCTGGATTTGTCCACGCGACGATTCGACAAGCTTGCTCAATTCGTCGCGCCCCATCGTTGCTGGCTGGTTCCGTGCCACGGGTGTACCGGCCTTCTTGTTGGCAAGCGATGGCACCTTTACCACCGGAGCGTCGCGCGGCACGTTCAGGTCGTAAATGCTCGTCAGCGGTTTCGTGTCATAGTCAAAACGAATGGTCAGCGTGTCTCCGCCGAAATTCACAGTCTGCCGGCGAATCAATTGCGTACCCGGCTCACACCAGACCGATATCTGCTCAGGCGACGCATCACCGACTTGGGGCAACTCACAATCGTAACGCTGGCTGCCGTCTTCCTCGATCGCAATTGTGATACGAAGCTGTGCCAATTCGCGAGCACCAGGCGGAAGTACCGTTCATACAATACTCCGTATGCCTGCCGATTACCCAGTAGCGCTTCCTCAACGCATTGTGCATCACTTGGTTGCTCCATATTCGCTCCAGAACCCGTTGCAGTGAAAACGAAGATCGGCCGGAGGCCCAAACGTTGGCCTCACCATCACACATGCATCAAGACACCGCATCATCCGGATTGTCTACGCGATCACACAATCTCGGCCTTTCTTCTTGCCCACGCCGTCCGTGACGTGTTCGTGTCGAACGAATTGCAGTTTCGCACCGCCGACGCCCTCTCCCGCGGAGTTAACGACGCGACCGGTTTCGACCGCATTGTCCGGCAGGATTCCCAACAGCTTCGAATCATTGTCATCATCCGTCGATTCAGAATCAGAAGGCTTTCGTTCTTCTCTATTCGTTTGTTGAAAGTTATTGGCGACGACTTCAAACGTCACCGGATTGCTGACAACACGGGTGCCTTTGTCGGGATCAATCGGATGGAAGTACGCCACGCGGACGGTATAGCGCCCGTAGCGGATCATCTTGAGTGGCAATCTGGCGTCGATGCGAGCGCTTGCTAGTTCACCTGGTACTTGAAGATCACTTCCCGTGGAAATCCACTTGTTCTCGTCCAACGTAATCCGTACGGCGGCTGTCCGTGTTTCGCCTCGCTCGATGGCGTCTTGTTCAATTTCTTGCTGTTCGCCTGCGCGATACCAATGATCCTCAAAAGCAACTTCATACGCGGATTGCGATTTGGTCGTGCCGATTGCACGATCGCCAGCATTACGGATGTCCAACACAAACGCCGGCGTTTCGCCAGGTGTCCAAACGGTCTTCTCTGGACGCAGACGTAGCTGTATTCCGTCGACTGCTTTGCTCCAAGCGGTTTCATCGCGGTCGTGTACCACAAATTCCTTTTCCGTGGTGAGCCCCGCCGAAGACCTTGCGATGTCGAACGTTTCCATATTGCTTTCGTATTCGGCGAAATGAATTCGCTTGCCGTCCGTGTTGCGAATAACGTCGATGTTCTTGAGCAGATACGAGACGCGATATTTGCCAGGTTTCCAATTTGGGCCATTGTGAAGTTGATCCGTGACGTCCAACCGTGCAATCGTCGCGCTGGTGAACGGAAAGAGGCCACCCGTACATTTGTAGTCCCTTTCATTGATTCTGATGTAAAACGCCCACCGCTCATCGTCGTCAATCTTCCCTCGGCTTTCGTCGAGCTTCCACTCAGCCGAGCCCGGCATTGAAAGTCTCACGACGATGGGCGAACCATCGATAAAAGTGTCCGGCGCGGAAAGCACGGGGCGCGGCGGTTCATTTTCTTTCTCGCTAGCGTTATCCGCATAAATCAGCGCGATTGGCAGCGCGACTGCTGCCACAAAAAACGGCGTCAGCAACCAGACCATCCACGAATTTCCGGCGTGCATGGCCGGTGAGCTGTGACCGGCAATGCGTCGAATTCTCTCCAACAGCGAGCCACCGCCCGCAGACAACGCTGGTTGTGGGGCCACGGCGCATAACTGATCGACGGCAACGAGGGCATCCGCGTAGTCCACCGCATCGTCGCAAACGGCCAAAGCCAAGTCGTCGCAACAGTTTTCGCGCTCACGGCGGACATGTCGCAAAATCCACCACACGGCGGGATGGTAGAACAAAAGCGTCTCGATCGCGGTTTGCAGCAGGTTAACCAGATAGTCGTGCCGCCGCACGTGAGCCAGTTCATGAGCGATCACCGCTTCAAGTTGCTCGCGCGTCAGTCCGGTAACGGCCGACGCTGGCAATAGAATGAGCGGCCGAAAGTAACCGATCACAGCCGGCACTTGGACCAGCGCCGACTGCGCGATTTCCACACCGCGATTCAGATGCATTCGCGCGGTTGTTGTGCGTAAGATCTCTTGGAGCGTGTCGTTGACTGCCGACAAGCCCACTCGCCGCAGACGTTGCACCGTGTAAAGCCCGATCATCGGCCGTAGTGACAAGAGCAAAACGCCTATGAGCCAAGCCGCAACGACCGGTGGTAGGCTCGGCCGGATCAGACGGGCGAAACGCTCTTGGAAGCCCATCTTCGTTTCATCTGCATCGGGCGAAGCCGCGAGAAGCTCTTCCGTGCGTTGATTCACCAATTCGTCGGGTTCATGTTTCAATCGAGTTGGCGTGTCAGTACCTGGCAGAGCAACAGGCATGTCGGTGGGGGTTGCAACACCGTCCAGCGGCGTTCCGGTGTCGTGTGCAAGATCGTCATGTGGCGAAACATTGGGCGGCGGCAACGTTACAAACGTCATCACCGGCAACGCGACCATCGCCAGCAACGCAACACACCCTGTCAGATAACGCGCATTGGCGGATCGTCGCTTCATCAACGAATTTATCACGGCAAACAAAATCGCCACCAACGCGATTTGCCACACCGAATGCAACAACATCCAGCCGATGCGTTCCACGATGGAGGAATCGATCATATTGTACTCCTTTTGGACTGCAGTGGCCTGGCGCCGCCCTCCAAAGTTACTTTCGTTTCAATTCTTCCAACAACTGTCGAATCTCTTCCAAATCTTCAGGCGAAGTCTTGCTGGACGAGAGCACTTGAAGCACAAGGCTCTTGGCCGACCCGTCGTAGACTTTTTGAATCATCTCTTCGAGCATCCGGCGCTGTGTCCGTTTCTGCGTCGCCAGCGCCCGATAAACCTGTGGCCGCACCGAGTCGTCGCGCGTGACAAGTCCCTTTTCCAGCATCACGAGCAACATCTTCACCGTCGTGGCATACTGAGTGTCTTTGTCCTCAGACAGCCGGTTATGAATCTCCCGTACGGTACTCGGCCCCTGCTCCCAAAGCACCTTGAGGATTTGTAGCTCGACTTCGGTGGGTTGCGTCGATGTGGGTCTTGCCATGGCTTGCTCCGCGACTGTGTTTAGAGAAACAATTCTCTATCCGGCTGATTGTAGTGAAAGAATTCTCTAAATCAAGTCCGTTAGTGAAGGAATTCTCCACAACCGTCGTCGTTGCTCAATTTCCCGCAACGCCCATGCGGCAACCCGATGGTTAACGAGCGGAACTGTGCGATATTCAACGATCAACCGTGAAAGCCCACACGTCGCCTTGGACCCTGCCGTGAGGAGTGACCGTATCCACACGCCAATAGTAGGTCGCCCCTGGTGTCCAGCCGGAGTTGGGGACGCAGATGTTGT
>CAYFJO010000509.1:0-7542 GCA_964343305.1 uncultured Pirellulaceae bacterium
CTTGGCTCCGGGCATGTCGATCCGCGGGATGGATTCGAGCGACTGCTTGGCTTCCCGAAGAATCGCCAAGAGTTCCTTGAACTTCACGTCGTCTTTTGACGGAAACAGGGCCGCTCGATCGTCGGCCTGACCACCCGCCTGCTTGGCAAGATTTCGGTACAGGATCGGACTCCACTGGGGATGGGTGAAGTTGATCATGATGGCCGCAGTCCCAGGGTGATCGTGCTTCGATATTCTGCCGAACGTGTCGATGTCGTAGATCGCAATTCTGTTCTTTTTGACGAACTTGCGATACTTCTCGACCCACGGGAAGTAGACAGGTCGGAGCGGGTCCCGGTCGCCGGGTTTCATAAACGCGTCGCGCCCGCCGATCGAGTGCGGTCGCGTCATTTCCCAAGTCCCGTAGTAGGGAACGTTCGAGTCGATCCACGCGTAGATGGCACGGCGTCCCTCGGAATCGACGTCGATTCCCTCGTGTTTCTCATCCAGCAATTTCGTGAGCCTGCTGACCCACGAACCGGATTGCATGGCCGGGAAGGTGCCATTGGGACCATCGAAGAGGTAGTAGTGCTCAACGAGCCCGTTGAACAGCAGCGCCTCGTACGACATGCTGTAAAAGCGAGTCTTGTCGCCCGAGAGGTTGATGCCGCCGTCGGGCGTGGGCCCGTTGTGGCACTCGACGCAGTGCTTGTCCAACACCGGTTGCACCTGCTTGGGGTAGTCGACGTAGCCGGCTCCCCAGGGCGGCGGTGTGATTTTGTCGGGGCCCTTCGCAAGCAGCTCGTACGCATTTCTGGTGATGGGGGGCGTCTTGCGGCGGTCGTCGTGGCAGCCGACACACGAGGCAGTTTCGCCCGTGGTGATTTGTGTGACGGCCCCCATGCGTTGGATTTCCTTGCCGTCTTTGTCCAGAGCGATGAAGTACAGCTCGATGTTGGACGGCACGCTGAAGTAGGCCGAGCCGTCTTCGCCGACAGGAACCGTACCCAGGTTGTGCTTGATGTAGTAACTGCCCTGCCCGACCAGCGGATAGTGATCATGAAAGCGGGGACCTTCGGTGTTGTATTTCTTCTGCGGCTGCATCATCACGCGAAGCTGCTTGACCTGACCTCGCTTGACACCCTGTTCAAGCAGGCCTTGGTAAAGGTCCTGGACAAAGAACCGGCCTTCACCCGCTTCCGTGGGAACGTCGCCTGGAATAACGTCGGGCAGGGAACGCGGATTGAGCGGGACGGCGCAGAAACACGAGGTGTCCGATGGCTCAAGTAATGTCGCCATGCTGCCGTCGTGCCGCAGCAGAACCAGCTTGTGGTGACGGTTGACCTTTCCGTCTGTCGCCCCTTGGTAAGACGCAAGCACGAGGTCCTCGGTGACCGGATATGGATCAGCGTAAGCATAGGAATAAAGGACATCACCGGGTCGCCAGTATTGCACCGAATCGTGTCCGGAGTACCACTTCGGAGCATGAGTAATCTTCCAGGGTGTCGCCCGGGTCAATCTGCTCATCGATTGGCGGGTTTCCAGACCTTTGCCACGGTCGATAATCACCAGGTCGCCGATAGGGACTTTGTGGTGACCGGCCATCGTGGCGACGACTTTGTTGGATCCCGGGATTTGTTTGGCACCGTAAACAGCGTTAGGAACGGCGAAGGTAAAGCCGTGGAAGAGTTTCAGTTGCCTGCCGTTGGGGTTGAGCGAGTAAAGCGCTTGCCAGGTGAAAATGGACTTGTCGTTGTATTCCCAACTGGCAAACAGGATCGAACCGTCGGAAAGGACGTGAGGCGACGTGGAGCAAATCGTCGAAAAATCGATCCGCCGAATATCCGAGCCGTCGGCGCGGCAGATGTGCAAAGCGCTGGCCAGAAAGTCCTGGCAGTAGGAATGACCTTCGGCTCGTGACGACGTAAAGATGATGCGACCATCGGGATAATAGACCGGGCTGACGTCGTGGTAGCGGCCGTCGGTCAACTGCCGAAGCCCGCTGCCATCGGCGTTAATCTCCCAGAGATGGAACGGTTGATCGGTTTTCACTTTGTAGGAGAAGACGAGCTTCTTGCCATCGTAAGACGGGCTCATGTCGAGAATAAAGCCTTTTTTTGTTTCGAAGATCGTGCGAACGCCGGTTTCAGGTTGTGCCGGGTCGTAGACGCAAATGGCCGCACCGGCGCCCGTCGCCCGCGAGAACATGACGGCGTTGGTGCCGGTCATCCCGTAGCTGTCTCGCCTGATGAACGCGATGGGCGGACATTGGCGGACCATTTCCTCGGCGTCATCCGGCGAGACCCACTTCTCAACGGGGAAGCCGGCTGGCACGGCACGCGCTTTCTCGGCAGCAGAAACGTGTAGCACCGCGGAGTGAACCAGCAGCAATGATAGGACGACGATTGTGCGAAACGTTCGACGTGTCATCTCTCACTCTCCATTTGTTTCAAGGGTATCGACGCTTCTGCCAATCCATTGAACGAGTGGCCTCTCCTCGAAGGGCACGGCCAGACGCTCGGTCGTTGTCGTTTGTCCTTCGCCGCGGTGGTTGGTGAAGTACTTTGACGTCGGGTTTGATGCAGTCTGATGAAAGTTGTTAAACTAAACCCTACTTATACTGTCTAGGCCCGCCAACCGCAATCTTACGTCTCGTAACTCGGCTCTATTGGTGGGCGTTGGAAACCGAGCTAGACAGGCCAACCCCCAGACGAATCGACAATCACAGCAACAAGTACGCCTGGCAGGTCTTGCTGCTGGAAGAGTTCGCGCGCCGGCGTCGAAGTCGTGTTTCTCAACCGCGAGATCGGCAAGAGACGGGCGGCGCGGCGCAGTTGGAGTCGGAGTCACCACTCTTGTCAGTAGCGCAATCCGAGGAGTCGGAACTTCGCTTGGCGATTCCACGTGCTTTGTTGACGAGGGTTCGAGTCATCCGGTGACCCCCGATTCCGGGTTCGTGGAGACCACCGGACCTCCCAAGTTCCTGGGGCATCTCGATCGCTTCTTTGTGCTGGGTCTTCGACCCCGAC
This sequence comes from uncultured Pirellulaceae bacterium, assembly GCA_964343305.1. Classification (GTDB taxonomy): domain Bacteria; phylum Planctomycetota; class Planctomycetia; order Pirellulales; family Pirellulaceae; genus CAYFJO01. Next base: position 3,009 of record CAYFJO010000509.1, read on the forward strand.
GGGACCGATGCTTCTGGCCATCACGATACATCGACGCGGCCCACCCGATCTGCACCAGGAGTGGGACGTTTATCCTACGTCTTCGATCCGGCAGCGACCCGTTGAAAGGCGACCCCGACATGCCACAGACCGTCGCTAAAGACCCGCATGTGGCGAATCGTACCCGTGACTAACTCGTTGTTGTGTGTCCATTGGAGTTGCTGTCCCAGCGTGAGTCTCGCCGATTCGGCAACGAGCATCCCGACGCCGCCGGGCGATTCGTCGACGAGGCTGACACTGACCACGAGCTCGCCGGTGCGCAACTCCGTTTCGGCATTGACGTGTGGCACACGCAGACGCGTCCAAGCCCGGCGATTTTTCTTTACATCGGGTGGCAAGCTGGCAAGCTCGCCCTGGTTGATGATCTCGCACGAACTGCCGTCGTAAGAACAGGTGCAATTGCGACCGCTCTCTTTGGCGGCATACAACGCGACGTCCGCACGATGGAACAACTCGTTTGCATCGTCGCCGGGTTGCAGGGAAGCCACACCGACACTCGTCGTGATACGAATCTGAGTCTCTTGGAATTCAAAGCATGCCCGAGAGATGGCTTGGCGAAGTTGCTCGGCCATCTCCAGCGATTGTTCGTACGTCGTACATGGCAAGATGACGGCGAATTCCTCACCGCCAAAACGAACCGCCACTTCGGACTCTTCCAGGGTCTCCAAGAGGATCGTGGCGATGCCTTTCAAGGCAATGTCACCGGCCAAATGACCGTAGTTGTCGTTGATGCTCTTGAAGTGGTCCGCATCCAGCAAGATCAAACTCAGCGGCACGCGGCTTTGTTCAGCCAGTGTGACGTTCAACGCCAATTCCTGGTCAAAAGCACGCCGGCCCAACAGGCCCGTCAAGTCGTCCATGCGGCTGGTCAATTCGAGCATTTCGTTGATCGACTCGAGTTTCTCGGCATAGCGATACAATTCTTGTTCGGTCTTTTTTTGCGACGTGATGTCGTGAAACACCACGACACCGCCACGGTTGTCACCATGCTCGTCGCGAATCGGAGCCGCGCGGGCGCTGATCCAAATGGGCTTCGACAAGGCCGCGTTGCGGATCAAATACTCTTCGCGCTCGACGGACTCGCCCTGCAACGCGCGAACCAACGGCAGTTGCTCGGTCGGACAAAGCGCCCCGCCGTCCGATTGGTAGATTCCGTAGGTCTTAGACCAGTCTTCGAGCGCGCAATCGGTCTTGCCGATGCCGATGAGCCGTTTCGCCGCTGGATTGAATAGTTTCAAGCGCCCTTGTTCATCCGCGACGACCACTCCATCCGTGATCGCGTTCAGCACGGCGTCGAGACTGACTTGTGTATCGTTTGCTAGCACAGTGGGTCGCTTTCTCTAATGGGCGGGTACGGCGTTCGCGTTGCAAAAGGCCTCTTCTAGTGTGTTTCCATCGCGTTCGTTCGAAAACGAACAGCCAATCACGTAATTTTCGCCAACCGACAGTTGCCACTGAACTCGGGAGGACAGTCGCAGTTGGTTGATCTTGAAACTCAATCGTTCGCCGAGATTTCGTGTGCGGTCGGACAAGATACAGACGCCGCCGCGGGCGAATTTCTGAACTTGGGCAGGTTCCCAGTCCTCTCCGTCTTCCGAGCAGACCAACAGCTCCGCGCCACTCAAACCTTGCTCACCGCCACGTTGATCCGAGTGGCCAAACGCAGCAAGTCGCTCCAAAAGTCGGGGCGGAAAACCCGGTCGCAGAGAACAACCCACCAGCCACGCTCCGTCGAGACTCGGTCGGCACCAGCAAACGCTGCCGGCGACGTAGAATTCCATTCCGAGTTCTTTGATGGTAACTTTCAGCCGAATCAACCGATCGGATCGGATCTCTTGGGGGACATTCAGCTTGACTCCCGATTGGGACAAATCCACGAGTTCGGCCGCATAGTGCTCGTCGTCCAGGCGATGATCTTCCGACTCCACAGTCACCACCGCCGAGATGGGCTCGGTCAGAACAAAGCGGATGTCTCGGCCGCTGTTTTGGTTTTTGGCAACAGTGTTCATCAGTAGGCAACCGGCAGGCTCAGGCCACGTTGGTGGGATATCCTCGTGATACGGAAAACATACGTCACATTCGCTCGCCAACGAGCGGCGGAGACGCGCACAATGCGTGCGTACACTACCCTATCAAGCTGGTCGCGAATCAAATGTGATCGTTGTATCAGTTGATTGCACGGGCCGGGTCAAACACGGTCTCGCTTGTGCGAAGCGGCCTCCCGCTACAGGTGTATGAATTGATGGCCTGACCGTCTTGACAGAATCCGCTGTCATTCAAAGAATCGATCGGATTGTGATGAAGGTTTGGATTGTCCGTAGCAACAAGCTGCCAGCTTGTCCAACCGCAAGCTGGCAGGTTACGGCTATGGACATATTAGAAGGAGAAATTGCGTGGCGATCGACGTCCATCAAATCAAAGAAGAAGTGGCCAAACAGGCAGAATTGATCCATCGCCTGAATTCCGAGCTAGACAAAGTTATCGTGGGTCAAAAGGAGATGATCACGCGGCTGCTGATTGGCCTGTTGACCGGCGGCCACATCTTGCTGGAAGGTGTTCCTGGGTTAGCGAAGACTACCGCGATCAAATCGATGGCCGATGCGCTTTCGACCAGCTTTCAGCGAATTCAGTTTACGCCCGATCTGTTGCCCGCGGATTTGGTGGGCACGATGATCTATCAACCGAACGAAGGGACGTTCACGACTCGCAAAGGGCCGATCTTCTCAAATTTTGTTCTGGCCGACGAAATCAACCGGGCCCCGTCCAAGGTCCAGTCGGCGTTGTTGGAAGCGATGCAAGAGCGGCAGGTGACGATCGGCGACACCACCTATCCGCTCGAAGGATTGTTCCTGGTGATGGCAACGCAAAATCCGATCGAACAGGAAGGCACCTATCCACTGCCCGAAGCCCAGGTCGACCGCTTCATGCTGAAGGTCAAGATCGACTATCCGCAGCCCGACGAAGAACGCAAAGTGCTTGACATGGCACTGGAAGGAAGCGGCCAAAGTGTCTTGCCCGTGCTGTCCGCCAGCGAGATCGAGTCGATGCAAGACGTTGTGAAGATGATCTATGTGGACGACCAACTGAAGGATTACATATTGAACCTCGTTCAGGCCACGCGCGATCCGTCCCTGTTCAACATGCAGGATCTCGTGCCACTCATTGATTTTGGCGGATCACCACGCGCGTCGATTTATTTAGGGCTTGCGTCGCGGGCGATGGCGTTCTTGCAAGGCCGTGGCTACGTGACGCCCCAGGACGTCAAAGATATCGCCCACGACGTGCTCCGACACCGCGTGATTCTCACGTACGAAGCCGAAGCCGAACAAGTGAGCAGTGAGGACGTCATCAAAACGATCCTCAGCACTGTGCCGGTACCGTAAGCGTTCGCTAGCACGCTCCACACAACCTATCTTGACCTCTTCCTGTCAAATTGCGACACTCCCGCCCTCGTTACCCAGAATCTGGCGCATCCCACGGAAGGGGTTTTCAGGATGAGACATTTCACTTGCACTGTTTTGACTGCCTGTGTCTTTAGCATGAGCATGTTCGCCGGTTGCGGCGTCGCTGTCACGACCGAAACGAATGATCCCGTTGAGCAAACACCGACGGTGGCAACGACGCCGAACTCGCCTGATCAACCAGCCAACGCCGGAACAGCCGACCAGTCCGATGCAGCGTCACCGGCGTTCCAAAACGAATGGCCTGTACCCAACAGCGCATCCCCGGCCGAAGTCGTCACCGCTTTTTTGGAAGCGCTTCGATCCGGCGATGAGAATCGCGCCGCGGCCTTGTTGACAGACGTCGCTCGCCGGGAAACGGAACGAGAGAATCTGACCGTCCAACCGCCCGGCTCGCCATCAGCAAAATATCAAGTTGGCATTACCGAGTATGTGTCGTCGGCGCAGGAAGCTGCACACGTCAACAGCGTCTGGAAAGAAGCAGATGATAAAGGAATCGAGGATCGATTTGAGATCAAGTGGGTCCTGCGTCATCAGAAGATCACAGGTTGGCGTGTGAAGGGGATGTTGACGGAGCTCATCCCACAGAAGCCAGCCGTCTTTCTAGATTTCGAAGCTCCACGCGACATGTTCACTAAGCTAGAACAGGCAGATGCGGAAATCGCTCAAGCGAATGGTTCGGATGGAGTTCGACAAGCGGACCATTCTTCCTCACCAGCTTTTGATGGCGTGAGTCGTCAATAAGACCGGTGATCATGCGGTGGAGTTCTTCAAGAGGGCCGCAACGGCTTCGTCGCGGGTTGGATAAACTTCCCACACTTTGTCGAGTTGGACCACGGCGAAGACTTGTGCGGCAAAAAGCGTTAAACCACAGAGCGCAAGCTTTGCTCCGTCATGGGCTTTGAGCTTCTTCCATCCGTCGATCAACACGGAAACGAAGTCCGAGGCGAAATACGTGGTCTGTGATAGATCGACCACGACCAGTGGCGGGTCAGCGTCCATCGCTGCGTCGCCAACCGTTTGTGTCAGCCCTT
>CAYFJO010000510.1:0-7498 GCA_964343305.1 uncultured Pirellulaceae bacterium
TGTTAGTCATTACACCGTCGTATTTTGGCCTTTCGGTGGAGTGGGAGGTCGCAGGTCGGTGAGCTTGAGTGCCTTGAGGACTTGGCGGGCTCGAGCGCTGCCAGGTGTCACGCCAGCGCGCGACTCTCCGTTAACGACGAATTGCACATGACGAATCGCGTCCGGTCAAAATACTCAAACGATCAATTTGTTCTTTTAGAATTTGAATTTGGGTACGCGAAGTGGTTTGAATGTCGGCCGGGATCGAGCGTGACCCGCGTGTCGGCTCGCTCGAATCGGACCTATTGCCAGGCGAAGATCGCAGTCGGCGCATCCGGTTTGCGTCACAAATCGAATCGCTGTTTGGCGACAGTTGCTTATGCGGCGCCGCGATAGTAATAATTCAATAGTCCGCCCAACCGCTCTCGGCGTTGAACCTTTCCGTCGGTGGCACCAACTTCGGCACCAGGATCGATGATCTTGTTTTTCAAGCCTTGATGATTTCTTTCGGCGTGAAAATGGACGAGACATTCATGTACCGCGTTGCGCGTCGCCTTTTCGCCGAAGAACATCAGTCGGTCCCAGCACTCGGATTTTAACGAGCCAAAGAAACGCTCCAGATGAGCATTAAGATTCGGGCTTCGCGGCGGCAGGGTCACGGGCTCCACGTCTTCGTCCTGCAAGAGGTCTCGGAACGATGGGCAGAACTTTCTGTCGCGATCCATGATCAAGTATCGCTTGCCGTTGAGAAAGCCATCTTCAAAGTTCGCCAACTCGCGCGCTGCCTGTTTCATCCAGGCTTCGTTCGGCGTCGTGGTGTAACCGGCCAAGTGGACTCGGCGTGACTTCAATTCCATCACAAAGAGTAAGTAAAAGGAAACAAGTCCACCCTTGGTTCAGACTTCCACAGTCGTGAAATCGATTGCCGCCAGCACATCCCGGTGCGCTTTGAGAAAGGTCTTCCAAGTTGTCTGTCGCTTTCGATCCGGAGCAGGCTCGAGCGAAGAGAATCTAGGGTAATCAACGCGTCTTGCGTTGGCTGAAACATGGCAGAGCAAGGGAGCGTAGACCCTTGAAAACGTGGGAAAAACGGTCGGCTGAATAAATTGACCCCACGCGCTTAGGTTTTCATGTTTTTGTTGCCATCGCAAATCCGATAACTGCAAAGTAGTTTTCCCTTGGCAAGCCGCTGGCGACACAATACGCTTCCGGCAGCGGATTGTTGAATTTGCGTTTTCTAGAATCGCTGTTGTGCACCCGTGAATCAGAATCTGAATACCGACCTCGAATCAGCGTGCGACTTGGACCCAACGCTGCTTGCCGAAATTCGCAGTCTGTGGGCTGAGGCAGATAGTCTCTGGGAACGACATCACCAGACGCCTGCGTTTCACGGATACGTCAGCGCCGACTACCAAACCGTCTTCGAATCGCTAGCTCGACTGCAAGGAAGGGTGTTAACGGTTCTTGAATGGGGCTCTGGCCTAGGGATCACTACGATCATGGCCAGCCGTATGGGATTCAACGCCTACGGTATCGAAATTTGACCGGGCCTTATTAAGTACTCAGAAAGTCTTGCCGAAGCGTACGGCCCAAGTGCACGATCTGTTCAAGGGAGTTTCATCCCAGACGAATTTGAGTGGCCCGCAGTAGACGGAGAGGGTGTGTACCGAACCGTCATCGACTGTGCATGCGCCTACAACAAGTAGGATATGCAACTCCACGACTTTGACTTGATTTGTGCTTATCCATGGCCGGACGAACACACTCTATTCCACTCCATCATTCGCGAATTCGGACGAAAAGAATCGCTGTTGCTCAGTTACGATGCGCGAGCAGGTGCTAAGTTGGTTCGCTTCGACGAACGCTAAGAAATCGTGGGACGCATTGATATTCAGCTATCATCGATTGCTGCTTTAGCCCCCCAACCAAGCAAAAAACGGTCCTTCTCTCAAACATCTTGGAAAAGGTTGTGAGGACTTGAGACTGGCTATTGCACCTTGATAACTACGGCTGTAAGATCGTCCGCCTGTGGTTTGCTTTGAGCAAAATCTCGTGCGGCTTGAAAGAAGCTGTGTGCGATTTCTCGAGCGGACTTTTTTCGGTTTGCGCACGCCTCCGGTCTCGCGCATCGGTTCAGGAAGTGAATCAGCGGTTTAGTTCTTCGTCAGATTGATGGTTTTCTGAGAGATGATCATGAGGTTGTTCGCCGCTTTTTGGCCGTACTAGGACTACAACCGTTCCAATAAGCGTAGCAACGAGCAAGCAGGCAAAGGCGACGAATCCGTAAATCCGATGCTCAGCGGGCAAGATGGGAATCGTGGCGAGCACGACCGCGTGAGCAACAGCAACAAGCGAAATTAGTACCATGCGTTTCGTCGGGGGATCGATCAGGGCCAAGATTTCGGTCCACTGCTCTTTGAAAGACATTAGATCTACTGTTGTTGTGGGCAGAATATTTGTTAACCCGATCTACCGGGACTATAGGATTATTCCCGTTTAGCCGGAGATTACTCTGTCATATTCCGTTTGCCACTCTGCGCCAACCCCGTGGAGTCAGTTAACCAGGCTCTGAGCCATTATCGAAAAGGAACTTTATGCCGTAGAACGGAATTTAGAAGCCCTTCTGGGTAGGGTCGATCCAGCCGCCCGGTGTCGCTGCATTGCAGCGAGAGTTGGCGAGGTGAAGGGCGTGTGCCTTGAATCTGAGCCACCATGGATTCGATATAGACTCCGGGAAACTGTAGAGAGCCCTCAACTTTAACGTTGTTAACCCGATCCAAAAGTTCGCGAAAGGGTTGCGTTTGCTCACCCCGTGGGGTCAATTTATTGAGCCCAATATTTATGCCACATTTCACTTCAGCGACGACACATATCACGGGGCGCAGGTTTTCACACACCCGCCTACTGGCAGACCACGCCAAACTGGAAAGAACACGGTTTCCACAAACTCCTGACTCTACAGCATTTCAATCGCTGGACTCACTTGGAGTGCGGCACGCGATTTCGAGACTCTTGAGCCAGTTCGAGACTTTTTTGGGAAAAACGGGAGAGGGTGAGTCCCGCGATTTGGTCGCCACAAGTTTAGCCAGGTGATTCTGTGGGGGATTTTGAAACGATAACGACGTCACCCACCACCTTGTGACGCAAATCCTGGAGAACTATCATGTGCCTGTCAAGAACGATGATTTTCCGAACGGAGAATCAGTGAAAGCCGTCAGTGTGTGCTGACGGCTTTTGTTTTTGACAAAGATTTGACGAAACTGAGTCACCGAACGCTTTTCAGGAACACGAATCTACGCGCCCCGTCACGCATTATTTGAAATCTCACGCCGCTTGATGATCCGTCGCGCGGACGCTTCTGGTTCCTAATAAAGGCTCCTGGTCAATCAGTACTTTGTTAGCCTTATCGCCAGCCACCAAGTAATCCGGATCGGATAAGGAAATAGAGAATGGTTAGCAACGTCGTGATGACAGCGGCGACGTAGGTCATTGCCGCCGCATTGAGCACCTTGTTAGTGCCCTCGCGTTCCTCGGGATACACAATTCCTGATTCGACAACCAAACGTTTTGCCCGAGCGCTGGCGTCAAATTCAACGGGCAACGTTACGAGTTGAAAGAGTAACACCATGCCAAACAAAACGACGCCAGCAAGCACGACATACTGATGGATGAATAGGCCGAACAGCATCACAAGATATCCGATGTTCGAACCGATTCTGGCAAGCGGCACGAGTGCGGATCAGACCCAGAGTGGAAAATATCCATTTGCATGTTGGATTGCGTGGCCCGCCTCGTGCGTTGCGACTCCAATCGCCGCCACTGATAAACTGCGATACACTGGTTCCGACAAAGCCAATTCCTTCGTTTTCGGATTGTAATGATCGCTAAGGAATCCACGTGCCGGAATGATTCTTACATCGTGAATCCCCGCGTTATCCAACAATTGTTGAGCCGCTTGAGCGCCAGTGCGCCCCTTGATCGAACGCACGCCAGAATATCGGTTGAACGCTGAGCGAACCATTAGACTTGCTGCGCCAGAAATCAAGATCCCTGGTAAGAGCACGAGCAGTAGATAAAGAGGGTCGAATATCATGGAAAACCTTTCGTTGACTTACTTCCGACGTGGAAAGTAACGGACTGCGGAAAAGTAAGCACGCGCCAAATTGACACGAGCTCGGCGCACTTACGATGCGTTAGAGCAATTGGTGTACCAATGTCCAAGATCGGTTTTCGTTCACGGCCAAGAATTAGGTAGGCTTTGCGAATTATGAATTGTTAGAAGCTACCTGCGGTTGGCCTGTCCTTCTTTGGACACTACGTTGATTACATTGCCCGTTAGCCTGGTGCTCATGGTCGCTTCATCCTATGCTTTGCGCGAAGGAATCGTTACTGCAAAATGCGTTCGTCTTCAAGGATTTTCGCGGTCATTCTCGCGGTTTCAATTCTCGCGACGAGCGTTTTTGCAGCAGGTGGATTTTCGGCGGCCGATACCGATTCGAACTCCGTTGGCGAACCGAAACATTTGGTCTGGATGATTCTGTACGCCACGATCGCGCTCGGATTTTCCTTTCTTTGTTCGGTTGCCGAGGCCGTCGTGCTGAGTATCGGACCGTCGTTCTTGGCAAATCTTGAACAAGAGGGGCACAAAGCCGCTCCGTTGTTGAGCAACATCAAGCGCAACATCGATCGGACACTGACGGCGATCCTAACACTGAACACGATTGCACACACCGTCGGCGCGGGCGGCGCGGGCGCGGAAGCGGCCGCCTATTTTGGCGCGGGATATGTCGGCATTGCGATGGCGATCCTTACGTTTCTGATCTTGTTTCTGTCTGAGATTATTCCGAAGACAATTGGCGCGGTCTACTGGCGGCAGCTTGCGAAGCCAACGGCGCACTTCGTTCGAGTGTTGACTTGGGTTTTGTACCCGTTACTTGTCGTTTCCGAGTCGCTGACAAAGCTTCTAACAAAAGGCAAGTCCGTCCACGCGATTAGCCGCGAGGAATTCTCGGAGCTTGCAGACGTTGGCGTCGAACACGGCAACATCGACCCAAAAGAATCGCGAATCTTGAAAAACCTTCTGCGGTTTCCGGCGTTGCGTATTGAAGACATCATGACGCCTCGTACCGTTGTTTTTGCGTGTCAGGAGGATGCCACGGTCCACGACACATTGAAAGAGAACCCCGATATCCATTTCTCGCGGATTCCCGTTTACGGCGAAGATCGCGATGATATTTCGGGGTTGGTGTTAAAAACGGATTTGTTGATTAACGAAAGCCGCAACGACGGCAAAGGCAAACTGCGAGACTTGAAGCGTGACCTTGGACGGATTCGTAGCGACACCTCGCTTAGCAGTGTCCTCGATCACATGCTCAACGATCGGCAACACATTCTGTTGGCGGTCGATGAATACGGCGGCACGCAAGGCATCGTAACGCTGGAAGACGTCGTTGAAACGTTGATCGGAATCGAAATTGTTGACGAAGCGGACAAGGACGTAGACATGCGAGCTGTTGCCCGCAAAAAATGGGAAGAGCGGGTGAGCAAGATGGGGATCGACGTGAAAGAGTCGTCAGCGGAAGAATAGTCGATGCGGGACAGGGCCAGTTTCTCGAACACTTCGAACTCGGCGCAAAGCCGCAAAACACGCTAAGAACTGACTTAGAGTTTTTTCAGGCTAACCACATATCGCGGGACGCACGTTTTCACACTCCCGCCTACTGGCAGACCACGCCAAACTGGAAAAGACACGGTTTCCGTAGACGCGGGCCAAGTTCGTCTTATCAGCGCCAACTGACACTCCCAAGTCACGCTGTCGAGAACTCGGACAGAAATGTCTAGAATGTCGTGACAAATAGCAGGGAGAAATTGCCGAGGAGTATCAGGTCATCAGCGACCAGTTCCATAATGAACTGTATTCCCACCTCGCCCCTTCTGTGGAATCGGGTGAGATTGTTGCGTACCCGGTTCCGCTCGACTGTTCGTTGATACTTGGCCCAACCCATCTGTGTCGCGCCTGGTTGAGAAATCGAATCCCCGAAGATCTACGCTCCATGACGAATGATCTGGTGGAAGCCGCCTGGAGATCATTATGCGTAACGCACTTGAAATAAGGAGACTCATATGAAATCACCCTGCAGCTTATCCCGGCGTCACTTGCCATCGAGTTGTCATCTCCAGTGTGCATTTATTACAGCCATGATGTTTTTGACGTGGAGTCAACCGTTATCCGCACAACAAACATCCGACCGAAAGAGGATTCCTCTCACGCCCGATAAAGAAAACGGGTTTTTGTTTGAGACGGCCCAGGTCAATGGCAGTATTCAGCCCGAAGGCTCTTATCACGGAGTCAATCGTTTTACCTTGAAGCAAATGGAGCGGCAGGTGATCGACCCGCGTTACTCGGCTTTGAATCTGTTCAAGCTGATGGCTCGAAATCAGTACATGGGCATGCCGCGTTCGATGAAACGCATGGTAAAGGTGATGCCCGATGCCCTCGAAGTTACCTGGCCTCCGACTGAACAGCACAAGGCGGAACTCACGGCTCGTTATGAAGTTTCCGGTCCTGCATCGGTCGATGTGACGGTAACAGTTCGCTCCGAAGGCACTTATCCCGCATATGAAGTTTTTATGCCCAGCTATTTCGATAAGACGCTGCGTCCGTATCTCTATCTCAAGAAGCGACGTCCGCAGAATCCGCCCGATTTGGTTGTGCCAACGGTGAACGACGTATTTCGCGGCACACTGCTCGTCTTTCCTCGCGACATCCATGGGGCGCGCGTGGCGATCGACGGCCGTTGGGATCGCAATGAATCCAACGCAAATGTCGTGCCAGTCACGCCCGTGCGTAACTACGCGCACTGTCTGGCGTTCCTGGTCGATACTGACAAGACGTTTGCCGTTGTCGTGATGGCCCATCCGCGAGATTGCTACGCCATCAGTGCACGTTATTTCGCGGACGATCCCAAGGATCGAATGACCTCATACAGCGCAGTCGATTTTTGCATGTTCGGCGAGAATCTGTTACCCGGCAGCAAACGAACGGCCCGCTTACGGCTGGCTTTGACGCCTCTGGATGAAGACATGTCACAGCCGTTGCAATTGTATCGGGACTTTATCTCATCCTTTGATGAAGAATAAACCTAATCTCTCACCCACGGAGTCAATCATGAACACTGAATCCACTGATCAAAATCAATCGGAACACGTATCTTCAACCGAGTCCCGACGTGAGTTTCTCAAGTCTTCCGCCGTCGGTGTGGCAGCGGCGTCCTCTCTGGCCTTTCCGGCGGTTGTCTCAGCAAGGGGTGTCAATGAAACATTGAAAGTCGGCCTGATCGGCTGCGGTGGGCGTGGGACGACTGCCGCCATTCAGGCACTGCGGGCTGATAAGAACGTTGAGCTGACCGCGATGGGTGATATTTTCGAGGATAAACTTGACTCCAGCTACGCCCACATTCAAGAACAGGAACCGAAGAAATTCAAAGTAACGCGGGGGAACTGTTACTTAGGATTCGAT
>CAYFJO010000511.1:0-7478 GCA_964343305.1 uncultured Pirellulaceae bacterium
GACAACTGCCGTTGCCCTGCTGGTAGGTGTCGTCGAACTGCATGTAGTCGTAGCCAAAGTCGGGCAGGTGCTTTTCGACAAACAACGATAGCATGGCGTCGAGTGTTTCCTGCTTGAAACTGTGACGGTATGCCCACCAGGTGCAATAGCCCGTCAGCGAACCTTCCCACACTTTGTAGGTCCACGGTTCGTAGTACTGCAAACCCTTGTGTTTCTGATAGAACCGCGGACGGAAGACCAGCTCGATGCTTCCTCCCTTACTTTCAAGGCCGAAAGTTCGCTGGTTTTCTCCGTCGGTTTTCGGTGTGACACGCGTCGCTCCGTCCGCCGGCCCGACCAGAACCCAGTCCCAGCGGCGATCGTAAACGGCGTTGTTGCGCAGGTTGCGGCTCAACCCCACGCTGTTGCGAACGTATGTGAAACGCTTCTGTGCTTCGGATTCCGTTTCCGCCGGGAAGGCCTCTTCACTACCGAGGACCGTACCAGTCAGCGTCAGTGTCGTTCCTTCTTTCGCCTCGGCTGGCGTGAACGAAAGCGTCTGCTCGACTTTTTCGTTGTCGGTGTTTGCCTTCGAGTCGAACTTGATGGCCACGCTCTCTCCGGCGGCATCCTTGGCCGTGACCGTGGCGTTGAAGATCTTGGCGCCGTGGTATTCGACGGTCAGTTCACCCTTGGCAGCATCCCACCCGGCAGCGGCCGCGGCATTTGGCGGCGGACTTACACCTTCGGCGCACGCCGTCGAAGCGAAGCCAGCCATGCCAGCGATCAGAGTCATCGTGAGCAACCATCGCGAAAGCACCATCACCAGGTTTTCCTTTTCGTTTGTCGCCTCAACCAACAGGGACGCACCCGATGTGGGCGCCATCGCATCGAGCATCGGCAGCGCGATCGTCACGCCGGCGCCGCGGAGTAATGTTCGTCGCTTCAGGGAAGTGCTCATCTTATCACGTCAGGTTGGATTACGCTCACGACCAAGCGAGACATGACATTAATCTACCGGTTTCTGATGGATCCGCGACGCCTGACTTTGATTCAAACACGCATCATCTGTTAGAATCAATTCATTGTCAGGAAGTTATCATCCCTGTTTAGGTCCAATCCGAATGTCACCACCAAAGTCATCGTCGGAAATCCGCGCTCTTCTCAGATCCATCCACGCGGCGAATCAGAGGGTCGAATCTGTGCCACGAAAGGTGCCGATAAAGAAGTTCGCGAAAAAGCCAACGTTGCTTTCGCGCGAGGATATGCAACATTTGCTTCTCAAAGAAAGCGGATTCACTGGTGCGTTCATTGGATTCTTACTTGGCCTTAATCTTGGACTTGTCATACCAATCGTGACCAATAGCGTTAGGCTGTTTGCATTTGCGCCGTTGTCGCTTGCACTGCTGGGCAGTTTCTTGGGATTCACATTTGCGCGCAAACAAGTTGTTGATCGCTGCCGTGGACTGTTCGGTGTTCGTTGCTAACGATCAACAACGAGTGGCGTCGCTTCCAAGGTGCACTTGATGATTTACGTGTCTACAAACGTGTGCTTTGTCATGCTGAAGTTGTTGCGTTGTCTGATGCCAAACTCTCGCAGCGGCAAGGTCACACACAGAACTAACGAACACGGAAAAACACTTCGACCGCTCAAACTCAACCTCGATGTTTGTTGGGTTTCGACCAGTGAATTCGCGCAACATAAACACTGCCGTCGGCGCCGTATTTGTTGTCGACTGGCAAGACGTAATTCGGTCCCCATGTTTGCATCCACTCGGCGGTGGTGACCCAAGTCTCGTTTTCGTTGACATCCGTCACGCCAAAGTTGCCCAAGCGCGCGCCGCGTGCCGGCACGAGAATCTGCTCGGTCTTGCGGATCACGCGCAGCCGTTTGGGCTCGACCTGGGCCATGAACAGCGGTGCACGGTGGCGGAAAACGTGGTCATTGTTGGCACCCCGGCGTGTATAGACCAAGAACAAACCCTCGCTGTGCGTGACCCAGTGTTGCTGGGTATTGTAGTTGCCAAGGTCCGAATCGTCGTCGAACTTCCATGGTTGGATTGGCGCGAAATTTAGTCCGTCCTTGCTGCGAGTCACGAAGCCGCGCTTATCGTTGCGAATCGTAAGAAAGTATTCGTCATTAAAACGTGTCAGCGAAGGCTCGTGCAGACCGCGCGTCTTGTCGTCCACGGACAACTCGTTGCCGTGCTTCTCGAACCGAAGAGTCTTGCCGTCGAATGAGCATTGGGCAATGGTAACGCGCGAGTTTTTCTTCTGTGGTCGGAAATAGATTGGAAGCAAGATGGTTCCGTCAGCCAAATCGTATCGCTGAGTGCAGCCGGCACCGGAGTCGTGAAACTTGTCACCGTCGGGCATGGCGAGCTTTTGCCACGGAGCCCACTGATCCTTGACGAGATCGTAGGTTGAAAAGGAAGTATGGCGGGGACGAGGATGCGCGACCTTCCAATCGGGTGTGTAGACAACAGTGTGGCCCGTACCCAAGAGCGTCTTGGTGGTGGCGTGCCAGCGCGGCCAGAAATCACTGACCGCAACGGGCCGCTTGACGTCGTCGATCGTCTCGTACTTCACGGCCAGATTTGACAACTCACGCGGCTCGGCCCATGTCTTGCCAAGATCATCCGTCCGCAAACCGTGCATTGCCTTGAATACGTCGCTCCCGGAGACGCTCAATGTGTTCATCGTCATCACGACACGCGGCGCACCATTCCTGCCCGCTCCAGGAACGATTCCAGCGCGCGGATGACACCAACACTTTTTGCCGTCGTACATCCGCGTTGGAACGTGTCGCGACAACCGAAAGGTCAATTCATTGTCGGTTTCGGCTAATGCACTTTGAAGTGAGGGCATTGAAACCAGTGACACACCGCCGATCAAGGATGCATTTAAGAAGTCTCGTCGTTCGATCATACCGTCCCTCGATTGCTGAGAAGCAGTTTCAAATTCCCGTAGAACAAGCGTCCCGTCTGTTTTCTCCGAACGTTTTGAGCAAGCGGGGATTCGCTGTCGTTCGAGTGTGGGGTTGACGATCAAAGTCTCACGACTTTGGCCGCCACTGAGCGATTCAATCCTTTTTCTTCATTTTTCGTTGCTGCACAAAATGCCGAAGCTCCTCGCCGAATTCTGCGGCACTTTGGAAACGTTCACTTGGCTCGTAGGCTAGCGCTTTCATGATGATACGTTCCAGATCGACATCGAAATCCGGCACGAGTTCGCTTGGCAATCGGGCGTGTCCTTCGGCGATCTGTTGGACCGTCTGCCAACGGTTTTTGTCGCTTACTTTGTGTGGATGACGCCGAACGAACAGAATGTAAAGGATGATGCCAAGGGCATAGACATCCGTCCGTCCATCGACCTTGTCGTTCTCTCCTCGTGCCTGTTCCGGCGCCATGAACAGAGGAGTACCGACAACCTGTCCGACCATCGATTGGTCAGATGCAGTGTCTGCAAGGAACATCGACTTGCCAAGCCCAAAGTCCACCAGCTTTGGCAGTCCTTTGCGCGAGATCATAATGTTTGATGGCTTCATGTCGCGATGCACAATTCCTTGTTGATGTGCGTGGTCCAGTCCGTCACAGACTTGCGCGAACAACTCCAAAATCCTGCGGGCTTTGGGTTTCTCGTCTTTGATATATTTTTCCAGCGTCCAGCCATCAACTAGTTCCATTGCGTAGTAACCGAGTTTCTCGTCAATGTTGCTGTCGTAGACGCGGGCGATGTTCGAGTGATCCATCTTTTGCATCAATTGAATCTCACGCGCGAATCGACCAAAGACTTCGTGAGTTGCCAACTCGACGCGAATAATCTTTAGGGCCACAGATCGCCCCGTCGATTCCTGGACGGCTTGCCACACAGTGGCAAAAGCCCCTTTGCCCAACAACTGTTTAACGTCATATCCTGGTACGCGCGGAGTCGTCCATTCTTTTGGCGGCACTGCTTGGACGATCCTTCCTGCCGCCAAGAGACGGCTGCGCAAGATCGCCGGTTCCACCGGTTTCGTAAGATAGTCGTCCGCGCCCGCATCCAGACCGGCAATCATGTCTTCTTGGGCGTCGCGACCGGTGAGCATCACGACGTAGGTGAAGGGAAGTTCCTCGCTTTGTTTGACGCGCCGGCAAACGTCGATTCCGTCAATGCCGGGCATGAGCCAATCGAGAATGGCCAGTCTTGGCGAGTCGTCCCGCTGAAGGATCTTCCATGCCTGCTCGCCGTCTTCCGCTACTTCGGCTTCGTAACCCCAGCCAGTCACGTGATCCTCAAGCATGCGCCGCCACATGGGATTGTCTTCAGCAATGAGAACTTTCATTGGTGATCTCCTGCGACCTCAAAACACTTCGATCACTTTTGACCGGACGCAACATCACCATTCTAATCGTTACACCGCGTTGTGTGCGACACGGTTGCCATCACTGGCGGAAGGAAGCGACGGCCAATAAATTCGTTTTTCGGATAATTCCGCCATGTTGATTCCGTTGAGGAATTCCACCGCAAGGAATCTGTCGAATAGGCCAGGTTTCAGTCCAAACCGGCTAGCAGTGAAATCGATTCTGTGCGTTGATCGGTTTGTTTGGCAAACGTCTGGGACCAACTCTTCGTCATATCTGCCCCTTGCGGCCTAATTGACTTCCGAGCACTAACCCCACTCTTCTGTCCTCGTCCCGGTAGCCTCAATTTGCTATGCGTTGGCGTCGATATCGATCGTAAGGGCGGCTAGAGGTTTCGCGATGGCCGCGTTCATGGATGAGAAAGTCGTAGAAATGCAGGCCGACGTACGGTTTGCAGAGAATGGAGTCATTACGATGAATGAGAACGGAATTTCGAGGCCCCGGCGTCGATTGACCGTGAACCTTCTCGCGGGAGTGTTCCTATTCGGGGTCATGATCGCGGTCCAAGCCCAGGGCCCAGCTCCCCTGCGCGATCCCCCGCGATCAGATGACGAGGTCGCGTCACGTTTCACCGTGCGATGGATTCAGCCGACCGAACCTCCGGTGGAAGTACCCTCGCTGGATCTTCCGTCGCTGGAGGAGTTTGCTGAGCAGCCGTTTCTGGTGCCTGGACCGCAAGCTGCGACGCTAACCGAAATCGCAAGCGATCTTCCTGCATCGCTGCCACCTGGATACATTGTTGCTCCGATAGGTCGTCATACGCCGGCGGCTGTCACGAGAATCGACCACGACATGATCTGGGCTTCCGGTGCGCGCAGGCTCACCGAACTGCTAGACGTCTACGTGCCGAATACGCAGATTACCAAGCACCATTTCAGTTTTGAACACATCGTCACTCGCGGTCTGCTCGCCGACCTAGAGGACAAGTACCTCTATCTGGTCAACGGCAAGATCATGAATCACCAGACGATCACGGGTGCGTTCAGTGAAATACGCGATCTACCGTTACTGGGCGATATCCACCACGTCGACTTCGTCCGCGGCCCGGGCTCGGCGCTCTATGGGCCTGGTGCCATCTCCGGCGTGGTCAGCGTCGTCACGCACAACGCTATGACCTTCGAAGGTACCGATGTAACCTATCGGCAGGGCGGGATTGATACATTCAGCGCGCTGGAGATTCGCCGCGGAAGAAAGACCAGCGAAGACTCCGGCCTATTCGTGTACTTTGGGATGGCCGACTACGCTGGGGCGAACTATGAAAACGCACCGCTGAAGTTCAGCAAATCATTCAACACGCCTAACATTCTTCCCAACTACGTTGCGGGACAGCCGATCGGTGTCCCTCCGCGCATCTTCGGCGAGGATCGCGAGTCGTGGCGAAGCCGAATGAAGATGAAGCTGCATACTCAGTTGACGAAAGGTAATTTTGACCTCTGGGTGCGTTATACCCAGGGAGGAGAAAAAGCGTCACCGACTCGAGGCAATTTCGCTCTACCACCATTCGGCGGCCAGACACCCGGCCAGGACTACAGTACAACAAGCGCGTTCCAATTCGGCTACGCACAGCTCACGGTCTTTGGCCAGTATCTTTGGGAAATGAGCGATACCTTCAGTGCCGAGTTTCGACTCAGTTGGGACTCGATGGACTTTTCGCGATATTTTGACTCTCCAGCCAATCCGCCGACCTCCGGAAATCCTCATCGGGAAGAAGAATACTATGCCCGGGTGATGTTCAATTGGACTCCCAATGAATCCCATGCCAGCGCTTTCGGCGTCGAGGTGTCCCATGGAATCTTTGGGCTGAAGACTTGGAGCTTTCCAAACGATCCAGGACGCACGATCATCAATGGAACTGCGGGCCCTTGGTGGACGACTGGCTACGCCTTCATTGGTGAACACCAGTGGAAAATCAATGACACTTGGACTTTCTTCGCCACCGGTCGGTTTGACAATCATACCTATACGAAGACGCTCTTCTCACCGCGCGGAGCTATCGCCTATACACCCGATGAAGTGAACACGCTGAAATTCATCGCCACGGAATCGGTACGACGGCTCCCTGAGGATGTTCTGTTTGGCGACGACCGTAACAACCGCGGGCGCACGGACGTCGAGTCGATCGAGTCGCTTGAGTTACGTTACGAGCAGCGGCCGTCGGATGCTTGGTCTTGGGCGCTCTCCGGCTTCTATCAAGAGTCGGAATTCGTCGGACTCTCGGGGTTTGCTAATTCCGATCAAAAGAGCTTCGCGGATGTAAACATGTGGGGCGCGGAGATAGAAGCGATGTACCGAACTAGGAATGCCCGCTTCATCGCGTCCCACAGCATCACAAAACTAATCAACTTTGACCTGGTGGATAATTTTGCGTTATCCGCCCCTTTCAATGTGGCGGACCCAAATCTCTTTGTCCAAGAGATAAGCGCTGCTCCCTATGGCTTCGGCAACGATTTGGCCAACCAATCCCCGCAACTCACAAAGTTCGCTCTCCACTATGACCACTGTTGCCACTGGAGTTCCGATATGTCGCTGCGCATTTACTGGACGCGTCCCGGCGACGCGGACGTCGTCGCGTTTAGGAACGCACGATTTATCGCACAGGGCAGCGCCAATAGGAGATCGGATCCAGGGTTTCTCGAATCGTTCAAAGAAAGCTACTTCCTTAACTACGCTCTTAATTATCGACACAATAAGTGCGTAACAGCTCGCCTGGACTTTTACAACATTCTCGGCTGGCTTGACAAGGACTTAAACAAACGGAACTTCATCCTTGAAGGCATCTCAAATTACCGGGACGAAGCCGCAGCGATTGCTGCGACGCTACAAATCAAATATTGAATCCCAAACTTCGCCCAATCATCCCAAGAAAGACCAAAAGGACGCGAACGGTGGTTTCTCCTTCGTAGTCTTCGTCTTTTCTCAGTCGCCTTTTTGACACAATGTCGCGCCAATTGATGCGTGGATTTGTGTCGCTGCAACGCGACTATTACTGGTGCCCAGTACATACTTACCCGATTAGTAGGATTCACTGGCGAGAAGAATCTAATTTGAATAAACTGAACCAACAGGTTCATGACTTTTTCTGTAAGAGTTTTTGGC
>CAYFJO010000512.1:0-7463 GCA_964343305.1 uncultured Pirellulaceae bacterium
CCGAAGGGTCCCACCAGCATGGCCGGAAGCAAGATCAAATCGCCGACCAAGGCCAAGACCAGCAACGCGGCCATCATCATTCCAAACCGTTGCGTGGGAACGAATTCGCAAAACGCCAAAATGAACATGCCAATTCCACAGATCGCAGTCGTTTGAATCATGGCTTTGGCGCAGTGTTGCAAGGTCTTTTGAACGGCCGTTTTGGGAGGATTCCCAGCGTCTAACTCTCGTCGAAACCACATCAAGAAATGCAGCGTGTCATCGACGGCGATGCCAAATGCCACGCTGGCCGTCATCATGGTGCCGATATCAACCGGCTGCCGGAGCCACGCCATCATGCCGAACAAAACGACCGCGGGAAACAAGTTCGGCAGCATGATCAGAACGCCGCCCGGGATGTTTCGCAGCACCAAGATCATGACCACCAAAACCAGAATCGAGGTGGCCATAAAACTCTTCATCAGGTCGGCCAACAAAGCCTGCTGGACCTGATAAATCACAGGCGTCAGACCGGTATAGGTCACGTGTACATCGTGGTGATGGCCTTGGATGACATGCAAGAAGTAATCCACACGCGACTTCAAATCGTTGATGTACCGGCCGTAATTGACATTGCCCAGTGCCGGCGCGCGAGTCGTGATGCGCCACACCTCGCCTTCGTCATCTTCTCGCAGTAGACCGGCCTTCTCGAAAAACGGAACTTGTTTTTCGAGGTTGACTCGCATCACGACGCGCCGTGATTGTTGCAGAAATCCGTGCGACCTTGAGATGTCTGGGACAAAAGTGTAAGCAGAAAAAGTCCCAATTCGGTCACGATGATAAGTGAAATGGCGGTCCTCTTCTTCGCCCGGACGCCGCACAACAAGTTCCACGTTGAGATCGTCGTAATTCACATCGACGAGACGATCGCCTGGTTTGGGTCCGTCCTCTCCACTAGCTTGCCCGCCAGGCGTGACGTATTGAATCGCACCTTTCGCTTCCGGCGACGGGTCGACAAACACTCCGATGTCGTTTTGCACGTGCATCTCGATGTCGCGAATCAATTCGACTCGCTCCAGCAGGTCCAATGTACACTTGGGATCAAATCGGACCATCAACTCGATGGGTATCAACGAACCGAGGTTTTCTTCCATCCAGCTATAATCCTGGACCAGCTTGCTTTTCGGATGAAGCAGATCGGTCACAGCCACCGACGTGGTGAGCCGCGGAAGTCCGGCAGCGGCAAAAAAAACAAGTCCCATGAAGACAATCGTCAACAGCGCCCAGTATCGGTGGTAGAACGAAGTGAAGGATTTGGACAACCGGTGTTCCGCAACCACGAGGGCTGGTTTCTCGACAATTCGATCGTCGCGCCGACTCGAAAAAAGTTCGATCCGCTGCATGGCTCCGGGAAGCACCATTAAGAGGAGAATCAGCGTGACGAGGATTCCCACGGTCGACAAGAGTCCAAAGAACCAAACCGGAGAAACGTTGCTCACGGTGAGCGATGCCAGGCCGATGCCCGTCGTGGTGGCAGCCAGAGTGCAGGGATACCAGCCAATCGCGATCGCTCGCCGTGTGGCTCCTTGCGGGCCGTGCGCACGCACTTCGTCGTGAAAATAATTGACCAGGTGAACGCCACCGGAAATCGTGAGCACGAAGATCAGCGGAGCCATCACCATCAAAATTGCATTCATCGTTGCGCCGATGGCCGAGACCAGGGCAAGCACCATCGCCGCTCCGAACGCCGATACCAAACCAACCAAAATCGTCAGCAGGGTAGACCGCAAGCAGAAACGACAAATCAAAACCGAGAGAAGCATCGAGGGCAACGCAAAATAGATCATCGCTTCGCTGTTTGCCACGTTGATCGCAACACCATCGATCGGCGTTCCGGTGATCCGAATCTCCTGCTCACTGAGTCCAACTTTTTTACCCGCATGTTGGATTGCCGCGATGGAACGCGTCGGTTTTTCGCTGCCTTCCAAAGTCAGAATCACCAACACGCACGTTGTCTTGCCGTCTGGGCCAATGAGCGTGCCCTTTAAGCGGCCGTGGAGTTGCTTTTCGATTTGCCTGAGTGTGATGTCCCGCCGGTCGGCTGCAAGCATATGAACCAAACCGTCGACAGTGACAACATTGGTGACAAAGTCGGAAATCCGCTCGTCTGCCGAGACCTGCTCGTTAGACGCCAAGATTGCCGAGAACTTGGTAAGCCGATCATCTTGCAAGGTGCAACCCGGCCAGGTGACAGTGAGCGACTCGAGCGTCTTGAACGAACTGATGAAGGAATCGTATTCCGCGCGTGCTTGGAAAGTCGGCGGCAGCCAAGTATATGGAGCATTGTTGACCCGACTCAGAGTTGCCACCACACCCCACGCAACGAGCGGCACCATCAAGCACAGCAGCGCGACGACGTAAATCGTGCGTTTGCCAAAATTCGTTTCGCTCATCACAAGTGCCTGAATCGCCAAGTGTCGAGTGTGGAAACCGTTTAGCCTACCAAATCAAAGGATGAATTCGCAGGTGCATCGACAATCAACCGTCATGCTTTGCGCAATCCTTACATTTTCAGCCAAATTGCGGGGTTTTGTCCGGCAACTTTGCGGGCGGGCGTGTACTCACCGTGACGGCGGCAAACAGAGGCGGCGTCTGGCGCCTTGTCACTGTCCGGCTTGTGAACTTAGCGTCGTCAAATTAACCTACATGGCTTCAATCTCAGACGTGCGAAGTGCTAAAACTTTCGAAGTGACCAAAGAACAAGTCATGCGGCCATGGAAAGCGAAGGCAACTTTCAAAAAGGGATCATTTTAGCTGGCGGAGCGGGCACTCGCCTGTATCCAGTGACCCGTGCGGTGAGCAAACAGCTTTTGCCCATCTACAACAAGCCAATGGTCTACTATCCGCTGTCAACCTTGATGCTAGCGGGCATTCGTGAAATCCTGTTGATTTCGACGCCCGCCGACGTCGATTCTTTCCACCGTCTGCTCGGTGATGGGAGCCACATTGGGCTGACGATTGAGTACGCAACGCAAGCGGAACCGCGCGGCTTGGCCGATGCGTTCATCGTGGGACGCGATTTTGTGGGCGATGACAACGTGGCTTTGGTGTTGGGCGACAACATTTTTTACGGGCAAGGTTTCCAGGGCAAGTTGGCGGAAGCGGCAAAAAGCCCAAGCGGGGCCACTGTGTTTGCCTATCCGGTGAAGGACGCAAGGCAATTTGGCGTGGCGGAGATCGATGATTCAGGAAACGTTTTGTCGTTGGAAGAGAAACCCCAACAGCCCAAGTCGAACTTGGCGGTGGTGGGGTTGTATTTTTACGACAACCAGGTTGTGGAAATCGCGGCCAATTTGAAACCCTCGGCCCGCGACGAAATCGAAATTACTGACGTCAACCGCGAGTACTTGAGCCGCGGACAGCTTCGTTGCGTTTCGCTGGGTCGCGGCTTCGCCTGGCTAGATACTGGCACGCACGAATCGTTGATCCAAGCGGGCAACTTTATTGAAACCGTGGAGTCGCGTCAGGGGCTGAAGGTGGCGTGCATCGAGGAGATCGCGTTGTTGAAGGGATTTGCCAGTGCGGAGCAAATCCGTTCACTCGCCGAATCCATGAACAACGACTACGGGAACTATCTGATCGAGCGTGTCGATGAGATCTCGACGACGGGATAGTCGCCATGAAGTTTCTCGTTGCAGCGGTCGGCACGATCGGCGACATCAGTGGGTTTCTGGGCATTGCTCAAACGCTTCACGCGCAGCAGTCTTGTCCTGCAAGCTCTTGAAGTAAATCGCAGGTACGCTGGATTGGGGCAACATCAAACTTGTTCGCGATTTCTTTACAAGCGTACGTCAGTTCTTTGGATTGAAGAGTTGCTTTGATGCACTCCGCCAATCGTTTTGGTGTCACCTTGGCCGGGGACATCGCCGTGGCAACCTTCAGGTCTGCTGTTAGTGCGGCTGTGTTCGCATTGCCAAACGCGAGCGGGATGATGATTTGTGGGATACCCGCTCGCATAGCGATGGAGGTCGTTCCTAGTCCACCATTGTGAACCAAAAGCGATGTCCGAGAAAACAAGGAGTTGAACGGAACATAACTTGTGTGAAAGACGTTTGCAGGGAGCGGGTTGGGCAAAACGCTTCGGTCTTTGGCAAGGATGACCGCTGGTTGGTTGATAAGCCCGCAAGTGTCGACTGCGATTTTCAGCAAAGGCTTCGAGTGCCGATTGATCGATCCAAATGAAAATACAACTGGGTGAGTTCCCGACGATAAGAAGTTGAGTAATTCGTTGCTTAGCGGTTCCTCGTCCTTGGATGCCATGATAGGAAACCCCGTAAGCACAGTCTGTTTTGGCCAATCAGGTTGAGGCGGATTGAACCACTTTGGATACAACCCGATGACGCGTTGCGGAGAGTTCCACCAACCATGGTATGGGCGGCTGATCGGTGGCAGGCCAAGTTCCGCGCGAAACGCGTTGATGGTGGGACAGTATACCGGATCAACAACCAAACGGTCTGCGATCCAAAACAGTAAGCTTTTGAACCACCGGGGCATCCATTGGGGCATCCAAAGACCAGGAATCACAGGCGCTCGAAAGACGCTACGAATTTTGTCGGCGGCAGGATGAATCGTTGCCAGTGGGACTCCTAGTTTTTCATGAGCAATTCGTGCACCGATGGCGCTTTCCACCGCCGCAACGACGGTCTCGTTCGGAACATACAGCCGCGAAATAATCTCGTAAGTTGGTCGCATTGGGCCGAGGGTCATATATTCTGCGCCGGCCTTCCAAAATCTTTTCGAATGCCACATTTCGGGATCGTTATAGTATCTTTCCGCCTGCTCGATCGTGCCCAGTGGCTCGAAATCAAACCCCTCGGCTTGAATCACATTCTGAAAGTATGGATTAGCGATAATTCTGACATCGTGGCCGCGTCGGCGCAGTTCTGAGCCGATATGTATAAATGGATATACATCACCAAACGTCCCGAGTGTGACCAGCAGAAATCTCACGGAAATCGTCCTACTTTTATCCGAATTAAGTTGCAACCACTCATAATTCTAGTTTGAAACGTGAAAGTACATATTAAGGGCGAAATGAACTTGTCTTGCCGCAGCGAAATCCGATGAAACAACATCTATACGGGTCGGTCTGTAATCTGTGTGATTCACCCGGGTGTTTTGAGGACTCGCTGGATGTCGCTCAAATTCCCGGCTGTATGCGCAAGTTTCAACATGAACAATTTACTGTTTGGCGATGCAATCATTGCTCTTCTTTGCACTGTTTGGCGGACGATTTGGATCTCGATCGGTATTACGCGCATTATTTGCCCCATCAACAAACAATGGACTTTTACGCGCGCTGCCACCTTCAGAACCTATTGCGTATCCTGCGACGCATCGGAATGACGAAGGACTCAAAGATTCTGGACTATGGCTGCAGCAATGGAACAGTGATCCGATATCTAGAGCAAAACGGCTTTCCGCATGTAGTTGGATATGATCCGTACGTGGATGAATTTGCTTCTGAGAGCGTGTTAGCTGAAAGATACGATTGCGTCCTCATGCTAACGGTCATCGAACATGTCGAAGATCCTCGCGCCGTTTTCAAGGAAGTGCTGGAGTGTGTCGACACGAACGGGTTGTACGTCATCGCGACACCACGTGCCGAGAAGATCGAATTGGTTGCTGATGCCATGGAACTTCACCAGCCGTATCACCTTCACATCCCTTCCGAAAAGGCACTCTTGAACATGGGTGAGCAAGCCGGCCTCGACACAATCATGTTCATGCGGCGCCACTGGAAAGATACCTTGTACCCGACGGTGAACATGCGATTCGTCGCGGAATACTATCGTCGAGTGGGAGGTGTTATCGATGGCCTATGTGAACCGCCGCGATGGCGAGCGCTGATGTCTCCACGGTTGTGGTGGTATATGTTCGCAGGTTATTTGTTTCCAACTGGGTCGAATATGGTTGTTGCTTTTCGAAATCACGATTAGGCATTTCCCGCCGCGACAAGGGCTTTTTGATGCATGGCAAAGTCATCTCGCTGGGGATCGTATTCGACGTCGCTCATCAGTATTGGGCGATCGCGGCGCACGTCACGTTTGAGGCAAATGCCCTCGGCCAGACAAATGGGCAAACCGTTGGCAGCCGCCTGGTCGGGACAGTTTTCGATCAACCCGTAACAACAATGGCCCCCGAGCCCGTCTAACTTGGTTCCCGCCTTCCAATCGTCTTTGGCATAAGCGAAAACATTGGTTCGAAATCCCGACGTCGGTTCCAGCAAGGACTCGCCGTCCAACACAGCTTCCGCCACGCACCGCATCGCCTCGACGTGACACAAATGATACGGGCGATAAAACAAATAGAACGGTCCTTCGCCCATTTTGTAGTACTTCATTAGCGAACGTTGATACGGGTGGTCGCAATGACCGATCGCGAACACGCCGCCGTCTGGTTGCGCGCCAAGCAGATAATCCACAACGGGAGTGTGCCCATCCCACATCGAAGCGAAATCAAACAATTCGAAAGAATCGCACACGTATTCCGCTTGCGGACCATGCATACCAGGCTTGTCTGTTTTCATGCCCATCGAATTGGCTAGCAGCGCCATTTCGATGTTCAGTTTTGTCCCGTCGGTGTACGCGGTGCACATCCGATAGTCGAGATTACGCCTGTCGGCTTCGGGGATAATCTTTGTTGGATTGGAGTAGCGGTCCAGGAATCCTTTCACATTTCCGCCCATCACCGGCTCGAATCCCCATAATTCCATTTCGTCGATCATCCGTTTGATGACACCATGCTGGTCCCCGTCACAGCTCGCGTAGGTCAGATCCAACTCGTGTGCCCGTTGCATCAAATAGGGTCCGAAAATCAAGTCGATTTCCGCATTCATCAAGATCAAATGTTTGCCATGCTCCAGAGCCTGTAAGGCAAATTGTCCGGCGGCGGCAATCGCGCTGGTCGATTCAATCAGCACGTCCGCGCCGTCCATCTTGGACAACGACATGCCGTCTTCGCACACGGCCACTTCCCCGCGCCTCACCGCCTCATGGATCTCGGCGCTGGAATCTGCGGCGCGGGGCACCAGGCTTAAATCCTTGACAGCCGCCATCGCCTTGTCGACATCGAGATCCGCAACCGCCACGCATTCAATTCCTGGCGTTGTGTGCGATTGGTAAAGCAAGCCTTTGCCCATGGCGCCCATTCCAGTGATGACGACGCGGATGGGCGTGTCAAGCGACAACAAGCGATTTAACATCAAGGTAGCCTTTAGAAGTTGAAGAGCATCGGCTTGCAGAACCGATTCGCTACGTCGGGGGGAATTTGAAATGCAGTCTGCAGTATAATTGGTGTTGCGGAGCTGAAGAACACGAGAATCGTTGGTCCGCCGGCCAGAGGAGAATGTCACTTGAACAATCAGCAAGACGCGGAAATCCCAACCGAGCTGTCCGAACGGATAACGATCCCGGAAGATCGCG
>CAYFJO010000513.1:0-7458 GCA_964343305.1 uncultured Pirellulaceae bacterium
GTCCAGAAACTGATGCCGGTGATGGACCAAAAGTACCGAACTGACAACCGTTCAAGCAAATGCCGGACTTAATTGACAAGTCTCAGACACTGATGAGTCAAATTGCACGGTAAACGCTGCTCCGGCTCCTGGTTCGCTTTCCACAGAAACGTGGCCGCCATGGGCGGTGATGATTTCCCGCACAATGGCCAGACTTAAACCATCGCCTTGATTGTGAAGTGGCGAATCAGGATCGCCAAACTCTTCAAAGACGCGCGCGATTAGTTCGGGCGATATTCCCTCGCCTTGGTCCGCAACTTGTAGTGAAATCTCACCATCGGACAACGTGACCGAAACGTCGATTGTGCCGCCGTCTGGACTGAAGCGAATCGCGTTATCAAGTAGCGCTCGCACCACAAATTGCATTTGTACGTAGTCGAACGTAGCCCGTCCCTCATTTGGTACATCCAATCGAAATGTCAAGTCACGATCGAACAACTCCGGCTGTAAGACATTAATGGTGTTTTCGACCAAAGAGCAGAAGTCACGCGACTCGAATTCATACGTGAATTTATGGGCCTTCATTGCGGCCAGCGTTTCACCTTTTTCCAACAGAAGATGAAGGCGGCGAGAACTGCGCAGAATTCCCTTACAGAATTCCGTTCGCTTCGACTCGTCGATATCGGGCATCTCACAGAGCATTTCTGCGTATGAGATAACCGTGGTCAGCGGCGCGCGGGTTGAATGCTGTAGAATCTCAATCACCTTGCCCTTGACTTGCTCGACTTCCTCGGCGGACTTCAGCCGAAGATACACGCGGACCTTGGCGAGCAATTCGTCGTGATCGAACGGTTTGGTCACATAATCATCGGCTCCCACGTCGTAGCCTTCTAAGCGTTCGTTGAGCATTGCTTTGGCGGAAACCATAATGATTTTTGTGTGCCGCAGGGCCGGGTCTCGGCGCAAACGTCGACAGGTTTCGTAGCCGTCGATTCCAGGCATCATGATGTCCAACAGCACCAGGTCCGGCCGAAAAGAGGTGGCGATTTCCAACGCCTCTTCCCCGGACTCTGCTGTTTTCAAGCAGTAATCGTCGTCTAGTAATGTATCGAGAATAGAGAGATTGGTCAGGTTATCATCGACCGCCAGGATGCGATTTTGGATGTTCATTTCTGTTCCTTTAGTAGACATACCAGATTGGCGTGATTCGGGTTCAAAACTAGAAGTGCATGTCACTCGGTTCATCACGCTGGCAGCAACGTTGCTGCGGTTTCAGAATCGGTTTCGCTGGGCTTAAGTGTGGTCGGGTGTGCAGGATCAAATCGTCGAAATGGCAATTCGAAAACGAAAGTTGCACCGCCGTGTCGGTTGTTTTCAGCCCAAATTCGCCCGTCGTGCGCCTGGATGATTTCACGGCAAATCGAAAGACCCAATCCTGTGCCACCATTTGAGGACTTGGTCTTGCTGGACTGTACGAATTTGTCGAACACGGATTCCGCTTCGTCATCCGGAATCCCGGTGCCGCGATCGCTGACGCTGACGCGCACCGTTAAGTCAGATTGTCGAAGATCAATCTCCACCGCCGTTTCCGATCGTGCAAACTTGATGGCGTTGCTCAGCAGGTTGCGCACTACCTGGATAATCCGGTCACGGTCAAACTTAAACTCAATTTCGTCGTGAGATGCCCGTAGGTCCAGCGTAACGTTGCGCTCGGCGGCCAGCGGTCGAAACTCCATCACCACGCAACGTACCTGAGCCACCAGATCAGCCCGCTGAAAGTCGAACTTCATTTGTCCTGCTTCGAGCTTGGCGAGATCAAGCAGGTCGTTCAGCAACGTCAGCAACGTGCTACCGCTGGTTTCGATTTGTTGAAAGAACTTCAGGAGTTTCTCGGGAGCTGCCGTGGAATGTTTGGTGATTCCGAAACGAGCAAAACTAAGAATGGCGTGCAGTGGCGTTCTCAATTCGTGAGACATGTTGGCCAAAAACTCACTCTTGGCGTGATTCGCCGCCTCGGCAGCTTCTTTTGCGTGTTCAAGCTGCTCTTTCGAATTCGCCAGATCCTCGGCGGTTCTTTGGAGTTCTCCGACCAACGAGGCTTTCTCCAGAGCCACACGGTTGCGCTCGATCGCATAACGTATCGATCGGTCGAGCAGCTTGGAGTCGGCGTTACCCTTGACGAGATAGTCTTGAGCGCCGAGCATCAGCGTTTCTTTCGCCATCTGCTGGTCATCCGAACCAGTGAGGACGACAACGGGAAGGGTCGGTGCCGCAAAATGAATTTTGCGAAATGTTTCGATTCCGCTTTCGTCGGGAAGCGATAGATCGAGTAAGACCACGTCCGTTTGATCTTCCGCGAGGCGCGATAGCGCCGTCGAAAGCCGGCCGACATGTTCCAGCGCGAATTGACTGTTGCCCGTGGCGCGAAGCGCCATCAGAATCAGGTCTGCGTCGCCCGGATTATCCTCGACTAGCAGAACTCTGCACGCCAGTTCGTCGTTTGTTGCTGTGCCCATTTGTCTTGCCCCGTCTTTCGATTTTCGTTGTCCGATGGCGCGCAAACTGCCTGCATCCGCGAGCCATGGGCGTAATGCGCCGAATATGAGAAACTCTAGAATTGGATTAAGAAGTTACCGACGGGGAAATTCCTGATCCGCTTGTGGAAATTCCTGAGCGACGTTGTTCGCAAGTGTCACGGGGTGCGTTGACACCTCGCGTCGTGCCATATCCAATTGGCCCAATATGGACCGGTGAGTAGATTCGGCGACTTCGTGGGGGCAGCCCGTTGATCCATATGTCAGCGGGCTGCCTTCTTGGTCGAGGAATACCGCTGATGAAGTCGCAACTGAGGATTCACGACTTTCCTGCCACGAAGAGAATCGGCACTCGTATTTGTACGCAAATGCCCCTTAAGAATCCTCAAACCTAAACCTTTCCTCAAACCATAGCCGCCCGGTTGATCTATAATCATAATCACGAGTTGACCCCAAAGCGGATGTCGTCGCGCAAACACCAACATACCATTCACCAAGCAAATCTCCGGGTACGTGAGGATACAACTCGTCGCTTCCAAAGCGATTTCATTTCTCCTTCCTTCAAAACATCGTAACGAGAATCGAATATGAAACTTGCATTTAAAGTTCAGCAAAACGCTCGCGCGGCTCAAGTACTTACATACGTCTCTGCGGCTTTAGCTTGTACAGCGTGGGTGACGGAAGCAAAAGCTGCGGACAAAGAGGTCGCCGCGTTTTCGTTAACGCGGAACAACAAAAAACTGGGATCAATTCGGTTCTACTCTCGCGCTGATGGCGAAAGTGGGTATGCGATCATTGAAAACACCACGACGCAGAAACTGGAATTCCGAATTCAGGTGAACCTGAACACGGGCGATACACGCAAAGTCTATGCCAAGGTGGATGGCGGATCAAAGTCAGGCAAAGCGTCGTTTGTCCACGCAGGAACGAAGAAAGCTGGAATCAAAGATATCGAGATATTGAAAGCAAGCGCTACAAGATCTCCCGCCGGAACTTCAAATCAAATCGAATTCAAATCCATCAACGCAAAATATAGCCCGACGCAGGCTCCTAAGGGCTTTAAAGAGTTTACCGCAAAGAACGGAAATCCAAATCCCAATACCTGCGCTGTTCGATTGGCGTATTCACTCTTTCAGATGGACAAAAACTATTTCAAAGATGTAAAGGCTAAATCTGGTGTCGAATGGTTTGGACTACCGACGCGTGCGTCTGACCTGGCAATCATACTTAACAAGAAGATGGGAAGAGCAAAGCAGGTTACTGATCGAAAAAGTATCGCTGGGAAGAGAGGAGTCATCTTTTTTGATGAAATCACAAACTTCAGCGGCACGGGGCATATTTCACTTTGGGACAGTAAAGGGGTCGTTGATGGCGGCGACTATTTCGCTCGATCTAAACGAGTCTATTTTTGGGAGTTGCCCTGATCGCGTAGTTTTAGCAACGCCTTTATAGCGCTTAGTTCTTTTGTCGCTTGAATTCTTCTAGTTGCCGGCGTAACTCATCAAGCTTCTTCTTATTGTCGTCCGAGTCGTTGTCGCCGCTTTTGCCTTCAACAATTTGGATGGCACGTTCGGTGGTTTCGATTGCTTGGTCGATATCTTTGTCCATGATTGCAACGACTTGGGCGTGCACGGACAGGCAGTCTTCGTTGTTTGGTTCCAGCTTCAAGGCAAGAGTGGACGCTCGTTTGGCTTGTTCGCCTGCGGCATCCTTTGTTTCACTAAACGCCACCCAGGTTTGGGCGGCTTTGGAGAGGATTACGGCATGTTCCTTGTGAACGTCGATGAAGTCGGCGAGCGAGGATGTGTATAGCCCGTGATCCAGGAAGTTCATGGCGTTAAGGACGCCTAGTTGAAAATCAACATTATCCTGCTTCCGCGCGTATCCCATGAGGTCATGTCGTACGGCACGTCGCAGCCAAAAACCAACCATTTGCTTATCTGGTGCTTTACGTCCCAACAAATACCGAGGATGGAATACGAGAGGATGAATTGCTTCAAAAGCAAGTGTTTGGGAGTAGGTATGTCCGTGAAAATCAAGCAAGACCGTGATAAATTCACGAATGACGTCGTCGCTAGTACGCCAAACAGATCCGTCCGGACCGACGACCATGTGAGTCGGGAAAAGGCCTGCACTGTCAGACAACACGAAATTCATTGTATCCGCAAACGCGGCTCTTTCATTTTTGTCGCGAAAGAAGAGGGAACGACCGGGAAGTTGCTTTTCAGTCCAGTAGTCTTTGCTCGCTAAGCGAGCAACTTTCCCAACTTCTTTGCTCACCCCCAGAAATTCGACTGGAAGCCCTTTTAGCTCTAGAAACATATCTCGAATTCGATCCAATCCATTTTTTCCTAACAACGTCTCCCCGTCGCTGTTGCAGGCAACCATGAGCAGCACTTTTCCGGCGTAGTCTGAACGGCGAACCGTTTTCCCGTCGAGATCGACTCCTTCAAAGTCTTTCAGAGGCCCGCGTTGCCCCACTGTTACAGCGTACCAGGAACGAGTCTCGCTCGAAGGCAACCACAACTTCCAGGAATCAACTTTCGTCAGACGCGTGTCAAAATCGCCGATGACGAACAACAAACGGTCGGCTCGACGAAGAAGCTCAAACGGGATTTGCTCTCCCTCGTCGAAAAACTTGCCACGTAAATTGCCGGACTCAAGGGTCGCAAGGAAGGGCATCAGCTTGTCTTTGAACAACATCGTTCCCTCGTACGTGTCGCCCTGCTTATAGATCATCACCTTCAGGTCGTCGCTAACCCAACGCCCGGTTAGACCTTGAAGCGGCTTGCGTGTGAGTGTCCCAGACCATTTATCGTTTGAAAAATGCAGTTCGTCCTTTTCGACCTTGGCGGTGAAATAGAAATACGAATCCCCTTTTCGAAAGCGTCCTTGCAGCGCACCGTCGACCAGTTGAGCTTCCATGGGAAACGCTTCGTCTTTGATCAAGAACTGCCCCTTGTAAAACTTGCCGTCGGCAAAGCAAAGCAAGCCAATATCCTTGCCGGCAAAATAGCCTTCGTGTAGCGACTTGACGTGCTTGGCAAAGGGATTCGCTTCTGCTTGCGTTGCGACCAAGAGTAGCAAACCGCAGATGCTTATTAAAACGATCGGTTTCGTTGTTTTCGCCATGTTTCTTGAGGGGCTCAATTCGGAGAGAGAATTCACGAGTTTCTTGCCAACCAAATTCCTGTGTATCGGTGATTCACACGTAGTGAGATCAATGGACAATGCGCGAAAGTAACGTATGAAGGATGAGCGGGAAAACTACTCCAACTCACACACAACACGAAAGCCAGGGCCGCCGTCGTAAAACTTCGAGGGGGCGTAGTCGCAAGCGGAGCTGTGAAGAGAAATAGCAAGAGAGTGCCGGATGTTTTCGTCATTGGTCGATCACGTGAATAAAGACTAGGAGGTGTAGTGCGAGAAAGAGTGTGATGCGATGATCTGCTCACGTGCATCGGTGATCATCGATTCCGTTTAATCCTCAAGATCTTCTCGGCTGGCGGCGGTTCGTATTTCAGCTCAGGCAGGGCTTTGTAGTGCTGCCTTTTGTAAGCTTGTGCTTTCTCAAGCGTTGGGAAATTTTGGGAATGTTTGATGTACGTGAACTTTCGGCGTGAATCCTTTGGCTGTACCGGAGGTTTTTCATCACCAAATGCATCCGCCCATTTTTTAAGTATATCGTTGCATTCGGGTACAAAACGGACATGGTCAAATGGTATCGCGTCAGGTAGCTCAACTCTATGGATGTCCGAGGTCGCTTCGCGACGAGCTCTTTCGGCACGAAACACCTGCGAGTCCTCAATGTAGAGCGGTGTACCACGGATGTTTTTTACGCCTGATATCTGGGAGTCGTACATCTTTCGCAACACGAACACATACATAACGTGCCCCTTCGTTCTCTTGGGCTTCGTTTGGGGGCCTGGCCGCCGTCCCTGTGCACTGCGATCGGGTATGTCAGGTAGATTCTTCAGCATTTCAAAGTATGCCTTTTTCCTGGCCAATGCCCTTCTGGCTTCGGCCTTCCAAGCGGGTTCCTCCTGCGCTTTCAGCTTTGCCAATCGGTCGGCTTCCTCTTTCGCCTTTTGTTCTGCGAGACGCGCCGCTTCCTCCTTCGCTTTCCGTATTCGGGCCAATCGTTCGGCTTCTTCCTTTGCTCTTCGCATTCGCGCCAATCTTTCCGCTTCCTCCTTCGCTTTCTGTTCTGCCAGGCGTTCGGCTTCTATGCGGGCGATGCGTTGTCGTTCTTCTTCGGCGTAATCGGCTAGCGGATTCTCGTCCGCCGATGCTTTGTGTTCGGATGACAGATCGGCCATGGCGATCAGTTTTGGTTGCAGGCGGAATTCGTCGACTTTCGATTTTTCCATGCGATCGACGATGGTGATTTCTTCGCCCGGCATTAGCTCGGCCGTTTGCGTGGTGGTTACAATGCGTTGCCTTCCGACTGAAACGAATGGGCTGCTTTCCCAAACGAATTGGATTTGCACTTTAACCGGCTTGTCGATCTTCTCGGCACTAGGCCAATCGATCCAGCGAAAGCGAAGCTTGGCGTAAACGTACTCTTCGTCTTCCCACTGCATCGCGGTCGTGCTGCGACTGAATTTGCCGATGTTCGACTCGGTATCGACCGTGGCTTCGACATAGACTTTTCCAGGCTGGCGGTTCTCGTCGAAATGTTGGTCAACTTCCGGCGGCACATAGTTTTCGCCACGTTTTCTTTGGAGAAAGATCTTGCGCAGCCAACCCAGCGGTGTGACGGGGCGTGAATCCTTGTCCTTCGTCGAGATGCGAACCGAGACAACTTCCAACTGCACCAGCTCAATATTCTTTTTGTAAAAGTTGGTCGCCTCTTTCATCGAAAGAGGCGTGCCGGAGTTGGAATAGAAAATTGCGTTCAAGGACGCCTTCCACGACTTCTCGCCCGGTCCCCATGAGGGCGACG
>CAYFJO010000514.1:0-7432 GCA_964343305.1 uncultured Pirellulaceae bacterium
ATCTTTATCTGAAAATGCCGCAAAGCATCTCCGGATTGGTTAGTGATGCAAAAACGGGCGTCGACGCCGTTTTGAATTCGCTGGCCGGCGAGTTCATTCCAAAGAGCCTTCGCATTTTTCATCTTTCGCAGTGTTGCATTCGATATTATGTCACCAATATTAACATTGACGCTTCAAATACCATTCAGGTTCGATGGTGGATTCGCCGTCAAAATAGGTGATCATTTTGTTCAATTCGACTCCTAAAGAGGCGGATACCTCCCTAGTTTGCATTTGCTTCAGCCCCACTTGTCACAACCGACTGTGCGGCTGGACAATTACTCGCATGTCCTTTCCGACTGCCATCATTCGAGCCGCCCTCAAGCACCTTCGTGCCGCCGATCCAGTCTTGAATCAAGTCATCAAACAGGTCGGCCCATTCACGCTCAAACTTCAACGCAATCGGTTCCATGTTCTCGTTCGGTCGATCTTATCTCAGCAAATCTCCACCAGCGCCGCTCGTACGATCAGGCAACGTTTGATAGACAAAGTTGCGCCTGATCCTGTGACGTCAGAAAGCCTTAGCAAACTTACACAGCGACAACTTCGATCCGTTGGGTTGTCCAAACAAAAGGCCAACTACATCCAAAACCTCGCCGCCAAATCCCAAAATGGTGAGTTACACTTGAATCAGATCGGCCGCTTGTCTGACGAGCGAGTGATCGAGAAGTTGGTTCAAGTCAAAGGCATCGGACGCTGGACGGCACAGATGTTTCTTATGTTTTGCTTGGGGCGGCCAAATGTATTTCCCCATGATGACCTGGGAATAAGATCGGCAATTCGCAACCTTTACGAACTGGGTGAATTGCCAGACAAGGAAACCAGCATCAAAATCGCCAAGCCGTGGGAACCCTATGCGACCGTTGCTTGCTGGTACTGTTGGCGAAGTTTGGAGTTGGAAAACAACGGGAAACGATGATCGTGTGACGCACATGAACAAACTCTTCGTAAATCTGAGCGCCTCGCAAACAAGGCGACGGCTAAAGGGTCTTGGCTACGGCGTACGAAAGGTCGAAAGTGCTGACCGAAACAAGGCCGTGATTTTTCATACGGCAACTGGCGATCATTTGCGAGAACTTGAAGCCATCTTCGCAGACGTTTTGCCGGTGCAAGAGAAAGAAGAAAACGAGACTGAATAGCATTGGCCCCACCAGTCGCAGTCTGGGTTTGCTAATCCAGTTTTGCTACCATCACAATAAAGTGGGAGTCAAACGACCTGTGGAGGATACAACGATGAATGCAAGGCTTTGGATCTGGTTGGGGATTTTGTTGATTTGCACAGCGCAAACCGTCACTGCTGAACTGGAGAAGTCGGCGAAGCCACAATTATTGGTTGAATCGGCGCAATTGCAGGAACAAATGCGTGATTCGAACCTGCGGATTATCGATGTGCGCTCCTCGAACGAGTACAGCCAAGGGCATATTCCTGGCGCTGTGCATGTGGATGTCGGCGAGTGGAAGACTTTGGCAACGGCAGACGGTGGCCTGCACGATGCAAAAAGGTGGGCCAAAAAGGTCGGTTCATTGGGCATCACGGAGAATACTCATGTTGTCGTGTATGGCGATCGTCTTTCCAACACGGCACGAATCTGGTGGCTCTTAAAGTACCTCGGCGTAAGCAACGCTTCGATTCTGAATGGCGGATGGCAGTGGTGGACAAAGAAGGATCGGCCAATTGAAACTTCGACACCACAGGTCCGTGTCACCGAATTCAAACCCAAGCTTCAGGCGGATCGGCTGGCCGAGATCGACTCGGTGAAGAAGACGATAAAGGCAGAAAAAGTGAAAGTTGTTGATACTCGTAGCGACAGCGAATTCGCAGGTGGTCGTATCCCTGAATCAGTTCATTTGGAGTGGACGCATTTAGTGGCTGAGGATGGTCGCTTCAAAACGAAGTCGCAATTGCAGGAGCTTTTCCGCAAACACGGAATCCTGCAATCCGAGACGGCGGTGTGTTACTGACAGACCGGTGGACGAGCCTCGGTCGAGGCTTTTGCTCTGGAACTTGCCGGTTATCCCAAGGTCAAAGTATTTGTGCGAGGATGGTCGCAGTGGGGAACGGATTCTGATGCTCCCATTGAGAAATAGGCAACCAGAGAACCACGCCATGAACCAACACATTCTTCTGACGACATCACTGGTCTGCTTGGTAACTTTCTTGTGCGATCGAACAGCTTTGACTCAGGAGAAAGACTTCAACGCCTATCCCCAAGAGGTCGCCAAATTCCTGGAGCGGATTTACGGCGATAAGCAGCAACCGCTGGCCTATCGAAAGGACTACGCTGGCGGATTCGACAAGTGGCAACAAAATGCTCGCAGGGCGCTGCGCCAGAAAATCGGCCTCCAAAAGATTGCCG
Organism: uncultured Pirellulaceae bacterium; assembly: GCA_964343305.1. Classification (GTDB taxonomy): domain Bacteria; phylum Planctomycetota; class Planctomycetia; order Pirellulales; family Pirellulaceae; genus CAYFJO01. The sequence continues at coordinate 2,397 of CAYFJO010000514.1, forward strand.
CTTCGGTGGGCGATCACCAACCGGTTGTCAAGCTGGACGCTCCAGAAGACCTTGGTGAGTATTTGCGGCAAAAGGGGGTGATCGAGACCGAGCCCGATGTCAAGATTCCCTTCTGGTTTTTGAAGCCCAAGGGCAAGGGGACGTGGCCGCTGGGCGTCTTTCCTCACGGCCATGATCGTGTCGGCCACAACACCACGGCGGGCGTGTATTCCGATGAAGAGCACAAACGGAAATCACTTGCCGAAGATCGGGATGTCGCCGTGCAGGCTGTCAAACTCGGCTTCATTACCGTAGCACCGGCAGTTCGTGGGCTTTCTACAAATGGAGTCCCCGATCTTCACGGTCGGCATGGCAAGCGTGCGTGTCGCAGTCAGGCCATGCACTGTTTGCTGGCGGGCCGCACTGCAATCGGTGAGCGAGTTTGGGACATGCAGCAGATTCTCAACTGGGCCATGAAACTTCAAGGCGTGGACTCCCGACATGTGCTCATGATGGGCAACTCTGGTGGCGGCATGGTCACGCTGTTCACTGCTGCCTGCGATGAGCGGATTAGAATCGCCATTCCCAGTTGTTCGTTTGCACCAACGATCAGCAGGTCTGGTTACGTTTTTCACTGCGATTGCAACATGGTGCCCGGCCTGATTGAATTGGGAGGGCTTCCCGGTGTTGCCGGATTGATAGCTCCTCGGCACTTGCTTGCTGTGAATGGTCGCACCGATTCGCTCTTTTCTGAGGCCGCAATCGAACGGGCGGCCACCGAAACAAAAGCAATCTATAAGGCGGCGGGATATCCTGATCGATTTGAACATCGCTGGGGCGCTGCTGGTCACCGCTTCTACGTAGATTTGATGTGGCCGTTCGTTATAACTGCCCTGCAAGATTGAATGATGTCAATACAACAACGATTTCAATCCCGGCAATTCGCCAATGGCTACGAGTTAGTCAACGGCGTCAAAATGAACGCCGAGAATCCCGAGAACTTTTTGATTCCACCTGCTGTCATCAAGCGACACGTTCAGGCAAGCCATTTCGTTGAGCTACGGATCGATTCGCCCAGGTTTTCAGTTCACGAAGATGCTGTCGAGGAATGCTATTGCCCAACCTGCAACGGAGAGGCCACAAAACCAATCTTGAGTCATGACCACCCGGCTTCATTGGTGCCGCTACCAAAACAAGACGTACCATCACGGGGATGGGGTGAAGACTTTTGGGCACAAGTGAAAGAGCGTGATGGAGACTACTTCGTCGCTGTGGTGGACAATCCATTGGTCGAATCTCGCCTTCATGAATTGAATCAAGGTGATGTGATCGTTTTCCATGAGGACCACATCTTGGCCGTTCACGGCGTTCACCGGGAAGAATTGGTCTTAGGAATGGGCACAGCCGACTTGAAGGAACTGGCTCAGTGGCTGGGAACGCAAAAGGATTAAGCGCAGATCAACTTTGCCAACCTGATTGCGTTATCCAATCTTTGCTCGCTGCATTCGCACGACCATCTTCGCAAGATTAACTATGACGGCAAGAAGAACGAGTAAGTGGCGGTTGATTTGTGATTGCTTCTCGGCAGGTTGGAATATGTTCCGAATGCCAGGGAAAAGTTACAAGGGGCCGTTGCCAAAAGCAGATGATTTTCTCCTCGAGCTCGCTTCGGAGCTTCGCCGCTATGTCGCTGTCCTAGCCGATGAAATAGGCGAGCGGAATGTGCGATTTCGCCCTCATGAATTGGCTCAAACGGCTGAATTCATCACGGCTGAATTCGGCGATGCTGGCTATAACGTCCAACGCCAAGAGTACGACGTGGACGGACAAACGTGCGTTAACCTCGAAGTAGAGATCGAGGGAAATGGCAAGGCGGATGAAATCGTTATCATTGGAGCACATTACGATTCCGTATCGAACTGCCCGGCAGCGAATGACAACGGTAGTGGAGTAGCGGCGCTTCTTAGCCTCGCCCGCACGTTTTCAAATTCGCAGAACGATCGAACACTTCGATTTGTGGCGTTTGTCAATGAAGAAGAACCCTATGCCCACACCGAACAAATGGGTTCTTGGGTATATGCCCGGCGCTCCCGGGAACGAGATGAGAACGTTACAGCCATGTTGAGCTTGGAAACGATCGGTTATTACCGTGACGAACCGGGGAGTCAGAAATACCCAACACCTCTCGGATTCATCTATCCGTCGACTGGCAATTTCATCACCTTTGTCGGCAACACTCGCTACGGTCAACTGGTTCGTCAGGTTGTGCGGACATTTCGCCAAAATGAACAGTTTCCTTCCCAGGCAGGAGCACTCCCCAATGTGATGTCCGACATTGGTCGTTCCGATCATTGGCCGTTCTGGCAAGAGCGCTACCCAGCGCTGATGGTGACCGACACTGCACCGTTTCGCTTCCCGACTGGGTCGTGCTCTCGAAAGGCTTGGATGCGATCGTACTTGCACCAGGCAATTCACTTGTGATGGTTGGCACAGCCCCGGTGTTGTGGCCGTTTGTGCATGGGAAATCGATCAAGCAATCACCGTTGAATCATGGTATTACCAAAAACACCGAAAAGTCTTTGCACAAATCGGCGTCCCTTGTGAGCCACATGACGATGGCTTTGTCTGCGAATTCACGGATACCACCATTCGAGCTTATCAACTTGTTCACGTTTTGCTTCACGAGCTAGGCCACCATCACGATCGCATGACAACCAAGTCAAAGCGCACGGCGAGTCGTGGTGAAGGCTACGCCGAGCGCTACGCATTGGCGTACGCCGATCGAATTTGGGAAAGTTACTTGAACGAATTCGGTCTGCCGTGATTGCTCCGTTAGATCGAAACTGCCTGAAGTAGCTCTCGGCCCAGCAACCCGAAATAGAGGTATGCGATGACCCGACTGAGACTCTCCCAAGTTTAATGGACCACCCGCTGGTGTGCTTGGCGCTGCTTCGGGAATAGGTTTAATGACCGGTTCATGGATGCCCCAATCCAATCAGCGGCGTCTCTGGTGATGGATGCAGTCCGCCGCACGCTTCACAGGAGAACTATTATGAACGCCCGAACCCTGATGACCTTGCTGCTCGCCCTGCTTGTTGCAGCGCCGCTGTTGGCAGGCGACAAAGAAAAAGAAAAGAAGGAAACCAAGAAAGGGCCGAAGCAGCCAGCCAAAGCATTGTCGCTTGCGGATCGTAGCATCAAGCAGTTGGCCAAGGCAGAACTGACGGATGACCAGATTGCCGCCATCAAGGGTTTGTCCGATAAGTATACGCCAAGGGTCGAGGAAGCCCGAAAGAAGTTGGCTTCGATCCTCACCGATGAGCAAAAGCAACAACGCCGGGAAGCATTTGCTGCTGCCAAGAAGGCTGGCAAGAAACCAGACGAGGTTGTCACGGCGCTGAAGTTGACTCCCGAACAACAGGAAGCTCAACAAGCCGCCCAGAAGGAAATGAAGGAAGCATTCGGAGCGTACAACAAGGAAGTGATGGCGTTGTTGACCGACGAGCAACGGGCGAAGATTCGACCTTCCAAGAAAGGGGCCGATAAGAAGCCAGCGTTGAAGAAAGAGAAACCTGCCCAGAAGAAAGAGAAACCTGCCGAGAAGAAAGCTGAGTAGAAGTAACCAAGAGAATCACTGAGCCCGGCACCGAACCGTGCCGGGCTTTTTCATTTGACACGACAATGCACGGCACGAAGCGATTCGAGTTTCACGCCAAATAAAAGACATCCAAAAATGACGACATTGCAGATGGTACTTGATGAAATCCGCCAAGGGAAACTCATTCCGAAAGAGATGTTCATTCGTGACGACTTGGATGACATCCTTGACGAACGAGATCAGACAGAATTCGAGCAACCTTGGTTGGATTGCTCCGAACGGATCAAGGCCGCTTGGGAGAGCGAATCGATTGATGAAGCCACGGTGAAGACCATGGACGAAATTCGCAAAGAGTCATTCCTGGTGGTTAGCCGAGCAACGGGACAGCACGAAATCGCATCTTATGTCTCAGATGATTTTGAACTCATCAGCAAGTCCCTTGCCCTGGGTCTCAACGATCCTTACGCAACCGAATTACTTGACTTTTACCGCAGTGGAAAGATACCTCGTTGAAGGAAAGTACCCAATCGGACGAAAGAAAGACGACGTATGGACCTTTCCGGCATCTTGGACTTGTTCGGCCGCTCTGTTCACGACCCGCAGATTGACGCCTTGCTCCGGCAATGCAACGCTTCGTGCAACAGTAAAGCGGAACTCAAACGATACGATTCAATCAAGAGCAAAACTCTTGGCGTGGACTTTTGGTTCTGGTGGAAGGGATACTACCGTGATCAGATTGGTGAGCCGCTTGGCACGGTAGAACCAGATGACAGTAAGGAAGTGGTACTGTACGAAGTGCGTTTAACACCGGACGGTTTAGACAAGGCAACACTGCCGTTCGGGCTGAGCTTTCCAGCAACTGCGGATAGCGTTGTTGGTGCGTTGGGAAGAAAGCCGTTCAGTAAAACAAAGAACTTTGCAAACGAACCGGTCTGGACTTTCTATAACGACGGGTTCAAGCTTTTGATTATCTTCAACGCTGATGGCGAGGAAGTGCGATGTTTCAAGATCATGGCGTTGAAGCGAAAAGTACGTCAGAAACTAGACCTGCTCGACAACCTAACAAAACAAAAGAAGAACATTCTTCCCGATCGCATTCCAGAAGTTGAAGCATTAATAAAGCGTTCCCCGACAGTCGCTTGGGAACGTCGTATGAAGTCAGGAGACACACAGATCACTGCTGAGGCAATAGAAGCATCAAAACAAGTATTCGAGGAATTCCTCGAAGAGATCTGCAAGGCAACAACGAGAAGAAATGCCAAGTCGAGAGCCTGTAAGAAATCTTGTGTCAGCTAGCAGAAATTGGTAGAAACCTTTCCTTTTTTTTCTAACACAGGAGACCGAAGCATGGACGCTTCTTTGCAAGACCGCGCAGAACAATTGGCCCGTGAAATGGCAAGCCAGGCTGAAACGGCCGACGACCTCAACAGCCTGATGCGGCTGATGATGAAGTCGGCCC
>CAYFJO010000515.1:0-2562 GCA_964343305.1 uncultured Pirellulaceae bacterium
TTCGCAGGGCTCAAATTCTAAAGCGTTCCATTAACTGCGCCGGTCTCAATAGTTGATTGTACAACTCTTGCTTTGCTGCTTCATCACAGGTACTGGCCGTGCCCCCGCAACCCATCATTAACGCGGTTGCTGGAATCAAGATGGCGGTTTAAGAAATGAACGCAGTGAAAAAAAGTGCCATGAGTTCCCCTTCCAGTCTTTGCTTGAAAGCGATATTCGACACCGCAACTCGGAATTCCTAAACAGGCGATCAAAATGATGATGATTTCTCCAGTTCACAATGCTTTTTTGACTCGCGGCCATTTTCGAACTACGTTTTTGATTAGACACATCAAAACACTTTTCCACTTTCTCAGCGTTCGCTGAATCCATCTCGAAACGGCAAGACGGTCGTGAGGCCGTTTGCGCAAAGCTATGGGTCTCCTCGGAGATCGCCAGGCTACCGAAAGTTTTTGGGGCAAACCGAAACGATTCGGGGCAGCAATTGGTGACTATTTCCAGGAGAGTTTCTCATGCGCGTTCTTGACGCTCACCGAGTGCACTTGCCGAAACTCAAGAGCTTGCGCCATCCGCAGCAACCCGCTCCGTCGACCAGTGGCAAGCCGCAACGTGAGCAGAACGCCAAAGCACAGAACGCCCCGCGTGTAGAACTTTCGCGTCAAGAACGGGTCGAGCGGCTAAAAAACAATCTTTCGAAGCTGGAAAGGAACAACACCAGCGGCCGTTTCGACAAACGCATCTCGAATCTCAAGAACAAGATCGAGCGGTTGCAAAATCCGCCGAAAAAGAAGGTCGATCCGCGGAAGCAGCAGTTGTCACAGTTGAACAAACGCCTGAAGTATCTCAAAAGCAACAACAAGGACGGTTCGCATAACGGGCAGATCGCCGTGGTCAAGAAACGAATCGGCAGCATTCGTAAACAGTTGACCAAGGAACGAATCGGCGAAATCGAAGAACGAATCGGCCAGATGCAGGCAAAAAATGCGGACGGCCGTTATGACGACAAGATTGCCAAGCTCGAAAAGAACGTTGCAAAACTGCAAAAAAACCTACAAAAAAAGCCCGTGGATCCGAGAAGAAAGCAACTCGCCGGGCTGAAAAAGGAACTTCGCCAGTTACGCAAGAACAACAAAAACGGCTCCAACAGTCAACAAATTGCAAACGTCAAGGACGAAATCAAATCCATCCAGAACGATTTGCGTGGCGAACAGATTACGAAATTGGAAAATCGCATTGGCCAGCTACGCCAGAAGAATACGGATGGCAAGTTGGACAGCAAGATCGCGAAGTTAGAAAAATCGTTGAAAAAGCTCGTCGATCGACAGGCCAAGGCCACTGGCCAAACGAGCACGGCGTCGGCGGACAAACTCAATTTGACGCTCAAAGATGCCCAGGACGCGGCGAAGAAGTTGGTCGATCAATTAAAGAAGGCCAATGAGCTGGCGAAGCAAGACCCGTCGCAAACGACCCCGAAGACCGATGTCGTGAAGCCGGCTGAGGACTCGATCGGTCTCTCAGACAAACTCGCGGCGCTCAACGACAAGCTCGACGCGCTGCAAAAAAGGTACGACAATTTGAAACTGGTTGTTGGCGAAATGGAGTCGTTGACGAATAAGTTTGGAGATGTCTTGAAAGGCGTTTTCTCGAGCCAAAGTCGATTTCACAACGCAATCTTTACGCGAAATCTGCAATATGCATTGAAGTTTGCCACCAAGACCAGCATGATGCTTAACGCGTTCGACAATCAAAATCAGAACGACCATACCAGGCTCTTACGCAGCCTCTTGGCTGCTGCTGGTCAGGTCGGTGGACAGAGCTTTTCGTCGGGCATCGGTGTCGCGTTCGGTAATTCCAATTTTTCTTTTGGCGTTCCACGTGCCGGATCCAATATCAATTCTCTGGCGTAAAGGTTAGAACGCTTCTTAATTCGCTCTTCCAACTTTTCTTTGACTCTCGCCCAATCGTAACGTACGTTTTCGATAGGTCACACTCGTCCTACAACTTCTCTGTTACATCTTTTTCTGGTTTTCAACCATTTCTGGGGCAGCCAAGCACAGGCAAATCGTCAATTGATCGTCGGATACTCCGTCGCTGATCTGGCAAGGAGCGTCCGGACGATCGCTTGCGCCCCGAGGAGACAGCACCATGCGCATCGGGGCACATCGGAGTGTATCGCTACAAAGTTTCAAGAATCGCGTTGGGGAGAATGATCGCCGTTCGGTGAAATCACGGGGAGAAGAGAAAAGCCATAAGGCACGTTCGAAGGAACCATCCGCGAAGAGCGTCTCGAACGACGACAATCAAAGTGAGTCTAAAGAGACCGCGGCGAATGCGGTCAAGCGGTTTGGCAAGGTGTTGGCCCACTTCGTGAGTCAATCCAAGGACGCTGGCAAGATTGATCGTAAGGAAGAAGAGTCAGGCAAGGCTCACGATCACAAAAAGGGACACAAGGTCGAAGTGAATCTGAAGGTTCAAGGCGGTAAAAATCCAACCTCGAAATCTAAGCCAGGACTGACACCGCAACCTACGCCCAAGCCGAGTCCAGAAGTGGTGCCGGATCCC
>CAYFJO010000515.1:2662-7349 GCA_964343305.1 uncultured Pirellulaceae bacterium
AAGCTGACACCAGATCCCAAGCTGACACCAGATCCCAAGCTGACACCAGATCCCAAGCTGACACCAGATCCCACACCGGCACCAATCCCAGATCCGATCTCACCAGATCCTACACCAATTCCGGTGCCTGAACCGCTACCCACGCCGATTCCTTCTCCCTCGCCCACGACGGACGTCAGCAAGCAAATCGACGAGTTGACGGCCAGGCTGGGGGACCTTTCCGAGCAGGTCAGCGATTTGACGAAGGTCGTCGAGAGTTTCGAAAAGCTGGCGGCCAAATTCTCGGAACTCATCGACAATGGTTTCGGCGGCGGAGATACGAACGTCATTCTGGCCAATGCCGGAGCCGCAACGAATTTTGCCCGCAAGGGATATCAGGTCCTCCAGATGCTCCACGGGCCCGTCGGACAAAACGGTAGTTTCGGCAATATCGGCAAAACATTCTCAGCCGCAACCAACAGTCTGCAGCAGCAGGGACAGTTTAGTTCTGGGTTTAGCGATCCAGGAAAGGTTAGTCGCGTCCAAAATGTTCTGAAGGCAGCCCAAGCAGCTCAAAGTGGGCTGGGCAGTTTGTTGGATAATTCGGCGTAGCAGCCGACTTTTCGCGAACTGCAAAGTAGATTTGAACAACAGGAATTCCCCTTCTTTCTGTTGGTTGTTCAACCAGTTTCCACTTCACCGTGGTTTCGGCATTCCGGCGAACGCTCGCGCGTCCGGATTGTTCAGGAGCAGACACGCTATGTTACGCATCGGTGCGTCACTAAGTGCATTTCAGTTGCGGATGATTCGTCGCCTGTCGAATGTCAATCAGGCGATCGCCACCAGCAACCTGCGCCTGACCACCGGCAAACGTATCAATTCCGCGGCCGATGATCCGTCGGGTATCGTCGCCGCGTCACAGTTGCGCAGCGAACTCTATGCGACGCAGCAAGCAGGCAAAAACGTTGATCGATCCAAAGCGTTGGTCGACACCGCCGACGCGGCACTGGGGGACGTTGTCACACATTTGACGACCATTCGGGAGCAAGCTCTATCGGCGGCAGGCGGCACGTTGACTCAAGCGGAAATCGACGCTGGCCAGGCAGACATTGACGCCGCCATCGAAGCGATCAACAACATCACGCGTACGTCACACAACGGCAAACGGTTGCTGGACGGCTCGCAAGATTTTCGGACAACCGGCGTCGACACGGCGCAAGTTGAACAGTTGACTGTTCATGGCCGGGATACAAGCACGACATCGCAGACGATCGATCTCAATGTGACGGTCGATGCCCAACAGGCGACGTTGACTCACTCCACCGGTGGCGGCACAATCGCCAACAACGCGACCTTTACACTGACAGGAAACAACGGAACGTCGACCATCTCGGTGACGTCCGGCGAGCAAATCACGGCGGTTCGCGATCGTGTCAATCAAGACAGCGGGCTGACCGGCGTTACCGCGTCAGTCAACGGCAACGATCTCGTGTTTTCCAGCACCGGTCACGGCAGCAAATCATCCGCCGCGGTTCAAGTTTCGTCGGGCACATTTGCCGTCACGGGTGGGAACGGAAACGGCACGGCCAACGGCGTGGATGCCCAGGCCACCATCAACGGCAGCAACTATACCGCGGACGGATTGAAGTTCCGCTACCGCGCGAGCAATCTGAAGTTCGACGTGGAACTCGAATCGTCGCTGGGCACGGGCGCGTTGAACACGATTACCGTTTCCGGCGACGGTCTATCATTTCAAATCGATCCGTCACTTGGCCAGCCAGCCGTTTTGAGTTTGCAGAGCATCCACTCGGCATTGTTGGGCGGTCAGACCGGCCGCTTGAGCGAAGCGTCGACCGGCAGTGGAAAAAGTCTCTATGACACAGGCGGAGCGGCCGCCATCGTCGCGATCACGGATGAAGCTCTGGCGCAAGTGCAACACCAACAGGCACGAGTCGGCTCGTTTTCAAAACAAATCCTGGGGAGCGCCGGTAGCATGTTGGCCAATCAAGAAGCCAACATGGCCGAAGCGCTATCGTCCATCGAGGACGCCGACGCGGCATTGGAAACCGCGCTGGTCGTGCAAAATCAACTGCTAGCCGACAACATCGCCTCGGCGCTCGCGATCGCTACGAGCCAACAAGCCGGCGCGGTTTCTTTGCTTCAACAACTCGCGTTGCGATTCTAAAACTACTGACCCCCTGCTTTCGCTTTTAGCAGCCGCACGACTTCGTTTGTTTCCTTTCTGGGAAAACTTTGGTGTGCTTCTTCGGCGCAATTCAACGGCGTTTGGCCGTTGCGGTTTTTTAAGCTCGGCGAAGCTCCGCGATTCAGCAACATTGCAACAACCTCGTGATGGCCTCGGTGTGCGGCCAAGTGGAGTGGCGTGTCCAGACGCGAGCGATTGTCTTCGCCGGGTGGGCCACATGGTCTTGGAGCTTCCTTACCCGTGCGAGCATCGATTTTCGCGCCAGCATCCAAGAGTGCGGAGACTGCCTCAGCCCCGCCAACTTGCGCGGCGAGATGTAACGGCGATTCTTCGTCGAGGTTCAGTTCTTCGACATCGGCGCCGTGTTTGAGCAACAAGTTAATCAACGCGTCGTCCTTCTTGTATGCGGCGAAGTGCAAAGGACTGCCGAGGTAGGTGTCCATCGTCACATCGCTCTTGACCTTTTTCTCGAGTAGCAACTCAACGGCGGCGTGTTGTTGATTGTGAACGGCGTAATAAAAGGCCAACTGGCCATCGACTTCTTTTGACTGAATCACACCTGCATCCAGGAGCAATTCGATTGCTTTCGTTTGATTGTTGGCGGCGGCAAAGGATAATGCAGCGCCGCCGCGCATCTTCAAATAGATTTCTGTCGCGCGATAAACATCGATATAACGTTTCAAAGCCGCCAGGTCACCAATTCCAGCAGCGATACGAATATCCATCGCGCCGCCTGCGTCGATCAAATTCCTGACCGTCGAGTCGTGTCCCGCCAAAAGTGCCGCGTGTGTTGGCGAGAGGCCTTGATTGTCAAACGCGTTTGGATCGCCGCCATGACTGAGAAGCGTCGTTACAACCTTCTCATGCCCTCGTGCCGCCGCGAGATAAAGTGGCGTGCGCCCGTTTTGGTTGATCGCATTTCGGCTGGGCATGAATTGCAACAGGTAGTCGACCTTTTTTGCGTTTCCGTATTCCGCTGCCTCATGAAGAAGTGTGTCGCCGCGTGTGTCGCCGCGACCACTACCAAACATCAAATTGACTAACTCAGGCGCTTCGCGAAGAACACGGTCGGCCTTGTCGCGGTATTCTTCCTGCCCCATGTAATTAAGCGATCGAAATGCATCGAAACCCAGCTTCTTGCTCAACGCGTTGGCCTTCGCAACGAGAACTTTGTTGCTGGCATCGAGCAACGTCCACCGGATCGACGATTCCATCACGGCAGTATCGAGCCAACCTTGCCGCTTAATCACCTGGCCGCCATTGTCTACGAAAACCGCAGTGTTGGGGCCGGGGCCAATGTGTTTCCACGCGCGATCGTCCATCGCATCGACGACCATCGTCGCCTTGATGGATTTCAATTCGCGATAATCCTTGGCTAGCTGGATGCGCTCGTCAATCTTTTTAGGTTCCTTGACAAGCACTCGGTCGCGAGCATTTCGTTCGGTTAGCCACGGGCGGTCGCTGTACGGAGAAACTGCGTCGACCGGATGGGCTTCGATGGTGTAAATGACGACGACATGAATTTGGCCCGCAAACTTCTTCGCAATTCGATCAACGGCGGCGCAATTGTCGCGCGACACGGGACAACTGATCGATGACAACACAAGCAGCACGGGCCGGTCGCGCCATGACAAAGCCAAATCGACCTGTTTGCTGTCCAACTTGTGCAGTTGCAAGGAATCGACTTGATCACCCGGCTGGACTCCCGTTTCGTCAAACGTGGGGATCTTCGCTGGGCGTCCATCTTCTGGATTTGCAAAAACGTGCGATGTGTGAATCAAGAATCCAAACGCGGCGAGTAACGAAATAGAGAATCGCATGACGTTTCCAATCGTTAGAAAAGAGGACCATCCAATTTTAAAGTCTTGCCGCATCAATTGGCAAAGCGAAAAACTAAGCCGTCGCAGCCGGACAGGATAGCTCGGCAAAGTTCTTCAGAATTCGCAGGCCATTCGCTTGGCTCTTTTCTGGGTGGAACTGTGTTGCGAACAGATTGTCGCGGGCGATTGCGGCACAGAATGGATGCCCATAGTCCGCCTCGATGGCAATGACCGTAGGGTCTTGCGGCAGCACATAATAAGAGTGCACGAAATAGAAGTGCGTTTCTTCCTCGATGCCTTCGAACAATGCGGGCCGTTGGCGGAAAAGTGCCTCGTTCCATCCCATATGTGGGACCTTGTATTCACTGGGCAATTCAAAACGTTTCACTTCGCCAGCCAACACGCCGAGGCCCTCGTGTTCACCGTCTTCGTAGCTGATGTCCATCAGCAGCTGCAGACCGAGGCAGATACCCAGGAAAGGCCTGTCCGCCTCAATATGGTCTTTGATCGGGGCGACGAGGTCGCGTTTTTTGATCTCGGCGATCGCATCGGCAAAGGCACCGACGCCGGGGAGGACAATTCTTTCGGCTTGGGCCAAGACCCGCGGATCGCTGGTGACGGTCGCTTCATGGCCGACCTTTTCGAAGCCTTTTTGTACGCTGCGCAGGTTTCCCATCTGGTA
>CAYFJO010000516.1:0-7339 GCA_964343305.1 uncultured Pirellulaceae bacterium
CCTTTGTTTGGGTTCTGCAGTCAGAAATAATGTCCCCGTCCCCTTTATTTAGTTCTTTATTTAGTTCCATGAAACCACGATCCTGCGGACGGTACGGATTGTTATCGCCCAGATGCCATTTTCCGAAATGACCGGTCGTGTATCCAGCAGCTCGAAACATATCGGCCATGGTGGGGATTCGGCGACGGATCATCGATTTACCTTGGCATACAAACACCGCCCCGTTACGGAATGCCTGTGTCCCTGTAAGTAGTTCTCCCCTGCTGGGTGTACACATGGGAGCTACATGAAAATCAGTGAAGCGGATGCTTTCGCTATGAAGTTTATCCAGGTTCGGGGTCTTCAGAATAGGATTTCCGTGACACGAAAGATCGCCGTATCCCTGATCATCCGTTAAGACAAAGATGACATTGGGTCTGCCCTTTGGTTCTCCTGCCACGGCGTTTGGCTCCTCGGCCAGGAGACCGGCCATGCAAGCGCCAATACTAAAATCACGCTTATTGCACTCACGCGCCAACTGCTCTCCGTTCGAATTGTCATTTGTCTTGTCATACTAATCATTCTCTTGTTTTTTGTTTACTTATCACGCTATTCACCCGCCTTTTCCTTCAAGCGATCAAGATATTCGGCTCTGGCTTCCTTTACCCATCTCTCGCTTGCGCCCATCTCCCAGGTCGGATTCCAGCCATTGGTGTTTTCGTTCGCTTGGCGAACAATACAACCCTCGACCAGATCGGCCATCTTCTTGTAGGCGGGATCATCCTTGCTCTTGAAGCCAACCGCCCCGCTAAGCTCTTCCCCTTGTCCCCATCCACCTTGGTCAACAGGAAGCGGCATCATGAGTATCCTGCTCTCATCCGGCTGGGCAAGATTAACAAGCGCATAAGACGGCTGGCCGGATATCTTCTCACCGAACAGCTCTTCGGCATAACTTCTCAATGCCGTAAGACCCGCGGCATCAAACGATCGATCTTCAATCTTGTTCGGAAACAGGTCGCCATAACACTGACCGTTCAGGTCAAGCCATTCAATAATCCGCATATAACTTTCACGGTCAACATCGATCAGCTTCTCGTGGTTCTTGTCTCCCTTAGCCAGCATCTGTGCGACCTTATTCTCATAAGCGAAGAACTTACGGGGGTGGCTGATGTTATAGGTGACGTCGGTACCTGCATACTTCTCTCTCATGTAAACCACTTGACCAAGCTGATGCTTGCCTCGGTTGACAATTTCGATGAGCGACTGCGGATATCGGCCTTTGCCCTTTGTGATGTAGGTCAGGTCGACATTCTTCTCCTTCTTTTCCAGGCCGTGGCATTTGATGCAGTGCCTATCGAGGACGGGCTGGACGGTTCGGGCAAAGCTCATGCCGCCTTCGTATTGGGGACCTGCCGCCGGTTTGAGGTCCAGGGGCTCCATCAGGCTCATCTTCACGACCTGCGCCTGATTGGGTGCTGCGCCCACCGGTTCGTGGCAACCCACGCAGCTCCTGCGCTCGCCCGGCTGTAGATAGAAAAGACTCTTCTCCGTCAAGATCGCCATGCCGTTCTCGTCGAGTGTTTGGACCTGCAGAGAAACATTGGCCGGCACTCGGAGGATCACGGAGCCATCGGCGTTGATCGGGACTGTACCCAGTACCTTCTTCGGGATCGAGTTGGGGGCAGTCATCGTGCACGACACTCGGTGCGCACGCGGCTGGACGCCCAGAGCATTGACTCGAAGCGCTTTGATCATGCCGGGCTTAATGACACCATTGGGGTCGTTCTCTTTGCGCGTGAGGTAAACGTTCTGTAGGGACAGGATGCCGTACGGTTTGGCATTTGCCTTCACCATGCTCGGGAGCACCGGCGGACGTGTGCGCGGCCTGAGTGGGATGGGCGAGACCGACGCGACCTCGGCGTCTTCGTAAATCAGGTCGCGTCCGCCCATCGTATCGACGAGATAAATCCCTCGGCCCGCAACCGGAGGCGGCGGCGCTACATGGCTGTGGACACGATGATCTGCCCGTGATGCGAGGAAGACATCCTCGCTAAGGCCATAGGGATGGCTGTAGTGAATCATCGGCGAACCGTGGGTCTCGGAATAGGGCGTCTCGGGCGTGATGTGAGTGATGGCGTGCTCGCCATTCTCATCGATATTCGTGTCGATAACCACAGTCGTTCCCGAGGTGTGAAAGTGATGGCCCTGGCCCGTGCAGACGACTTTGTGGGTTCCCGGAATGGCCTTGGCCTCCAGGAATTGATGCGGGGCGACCATGTCGTTGCCGAAGAAATGCGAGACGTTCGACCCATCGGGACGGCACCACCAGAGCTTGTGGAAGGCCACCTCGCTTCGGTTCGTGTATTCCCAGCGCGTGAAAACGATCCGGCCGTCGTTCAGCACGGAAGGTTCGACCTCGTTCTCATTAGCAAATGATAGCTGCTTGATGTTGCTGCCGTCCTTGTCGCACCGGTGAAGGTTCCAGGCCGGGCTGTATCGGCCGTTGTGACAACGCCCAAACGACTGACAACGGGTGGAGATAAAGACGATGCCGCCATCGGGCAGATAGCACGGATCGTTGTCCTCGATCAGAACCGTTACGCGGTTGTCCCAGGTCTTGAAGCTATCGCGCTTCGTACCGGTCAGCTGGCGAACCCACGATCCGTCAATGGCAGCTTCGTAGAGGAAGAAGCGGCGGAGGTTGGGATCTTCCACTGTGTGATCGCAGAACGCGAACACGACGCGTTTGCCATCGTAGCTGAGGTCAGGGTTGCGGTATGCGCCGGGAGGAAGCTTGCCTTCCAAAATGGTTTTGACCTGCGGCTTGCCGGTCTTCCACCCGCTTACGATCGCCAGGCCTTTGCCGATTCGGCTGTGCCGGCCGAGGTGTTGGTCGCTGTTATGGCTTAGAGTCGTGGGGGGATTGCGGTTGATAAGGATGCTGTCGAAGTTAAAGATGGGAAGTCTGTAGAAGACCTCGCGGCGAAGCGCCTGCATCTGTTCGTGAACAGCGATGTATTTGTCCAAGTCGCTGCCGGAGGCCAACAGCTTTTTCTGAAGTTCGGCCGCTTCTTCTTTGGCCGACGCGACGGATGGATCGGTCTTGCTGACCAGGTCAATCGTCTTGTTGACGATCTCGATGTACGTGGACATCAGCTTGACTTGGTTGATCAGATCCTTCCATTCTTCTTGCTTTATCGGGAAAGTCTTCTGGTAGTCGAACTTGGCCGGGTCGAGTTGGTAATAGTCCTTCTTTAGTGTCGCATCGAACTTCGTCAGCAAGCCGGGGACCTCCTTCACGCCACCGGCGCTCCTGCGCAGCCCCGAGAAACTCTTGAAGTTGATCGCGGCGTAGCACATCTTCTTCGCCCGATCGTAGTCCGCGGCCGTATTAACGTCGGCCACGGCTTTCTCCATCGCGCTGAGGATGACGGGATCGCAATCGCGAGCGTGCTTTGCTTGGCTGATGGCTTGCCCCATCACCGTAGATGCTTTCTTGAGCGTAAGCGGCTGATAGACCGACGGCAGCAGCTCTATGTCGTGGGCGAACTCACGACCCCTCCACCCTATCCGTGCTGTGAGGCCGTAACGCAACTGGCCTGCTTTGCCGTAAGTTTCGAATCGAGAAACGGTGTCCATCCAGACCAGTTCATGACCGGCATAAAAATTGCCCGAGATCCATTTGTACTTGCCGTTGAGTTCTATGGCGACCTCAGAGTCTCGGAGGTGCAAATCTCCGCCGTTCTCCAAGCTCATCCGGCGCTCTTCGATCGGCGTCAGCTTCACAAGCTCTGTCTTTCCATCCGCTGACCGTATCGGCTGCGCGACGCCGTCGCCGCTGTCCAGCATGACGCCGCGCAGGCGAACACTGCGGGGACTTCCGATATACAGTTTCTCGACGCCCGACACATCGATTCGGAATTCACCCTTGGGCACGCCCTGGAGATTTATAGGATAGCTGATCAGCGGGAGCGTGGTCTCGTTGCGACACGCAGGAATGTTGATACCGGCCTTCTTGTCAAGCTCGATGATCTTGTTGACGGACGCGATATAGGTCTCGATCTTGGTGTTTTTGCGCACGAACCACTCTGGATCCTGAGCTGTCGAAACCGACACCAATCCCAGAAATGCCATCAATACAAATACAGGGAGAAACCTCATTATCTTCAACTCCTATTATTCTTTCACTGCCCGAATCGACATATCGAAGGCACAGTGTTCGACAGACGCCATTTTGGTTTTAACTCGTTCTTTCCTTTTCCGAAGCAGGGGAAAGAACGACACTTGGGGTTCTAGGCGGGACCACGATTCAAATGGCGGCTAGTGGAATACACGAGCGGACGATCAGTCGTATTTCGCAATTACCAATTATACCACATGCGAAATCCCCATTCGCGACAAAATACTGCACATTTACGACACGCCACCCCACCCCGACGAGCGAAGCGAGTCATACCAAGTGCGAAGTGTGAGCGAGGGACAAACGTCCACGATTTCCGGGCTTGGAAAATTTCATATTGAGGCGACCACCGCCACCCGAGACTCGCATTCTGCGAATGCTGTTGCCTCAACAGGGAGTGTTTTCAGCTGGGAAGTTTTCCCGCGTTGGTCCCTCGCTGCCGCAAGATGAAACGTGTGCCACTGGCCATGCCAGTGCTGCAGTTGATTTCGACATCCCCGCAGTGCCGATTCACCACCACGACAGCGCTGGAGAGACGTTTGGAATGGACGATTATAACGAGCACCTGCACTGGCAAGGCCAGTGGCACCAAAGTTAACGACAAAAAGCCCTGCTCAGCCACAAGCTGAGCGGGCTCTTATCAACGATCAACGTGGCGGCGGAAATCGACCCCAAACGAGCATCGTCTGCCGGCGACTTAAAGCCATCAGGCCTCCCAAGACGAGAGGAGTCCTTGCAGTTCGATGCCCCTATTGGTAGGGTTTTGAATGTAAGCCAGTTGCCCTGTCCGATAGAGGTCCGCGGATGACCGACGAAAATCTTCCTGCTGAACAGCCCCCTGAGGGGGATTTTCTGTTCTACGCGACTGAGGATGGCACGACCCGTGTCCGTCTGCGGGTCGATGGGCAGACCGTCTGGATGCCGCAAGCTGCCATCGCGGAACTCTTCGAGGTAACGAAACAGAATGTCGGACAACATATACGTAACATCTTGGACGACAACGAGTTACAGCAGTCTTCAGTTGTAAAGGATTACTTTACAACTGCCGCCGACGGCAAAGACTATGAGACGAAACACTATAACCTCCAGATGATTCTGGCGATTGGGTATCGAGTTCGCAGTCCGCGCGGCACTCAGTTTCGTCGCTGGGCAACCGAAACACTGAGCGAGTTTCTCATCAAAGGATTCACCTTGGATGACGAGCGTCTGAAGGCCGCGGAAACGACGTTTGGGCAGGATTACTTCGAGGAATTACTCGAACTAATTAAAGGGGACGGGGACCTTTGTTTGGGTTCTGCAGTCAGAAATAATGTCCCCGTCCCCTTTATTTAGTTAGTTGTTTCCATACTGGTCGGAAACCTTCGGGATCACGAGTTTGCCGCGGGCTTGGTCGCCCGTTTTGTAGTACGCGCCGTAGAAGTTGCTGTTGCAATCGATCCAGAGCGTGATCCTGCGAAGCTCCTCGGGCGTCAGCTTCACGTCGTGATGGCCTTTTTCTAAGAGGGCGAAGAGCTTCGATGCGCGAGCGCCGATCTGACCGGGAATCGAGTACGACGTCTTGTTACCTCGGATCGCTCCGTTACCGCCCTGCTTGTACCAGCCGAATTGATGGAGCGCGGCGTACGATTGCGACCAACCGTTGCTGGTGAACTTCTCACCGCTCAGGCTTGGCGCCTTCTCCTCTTTCTCATGACAGGCGACACACTTCTTGTCGAGCACGCCCTGCACGAGGATCGGGAACGAGACGGGATTCGAGCCGCTCATCTCGGGCACGATCTTCGACGGCTCGCGACGCATCGCCAGTGGAACCGTGGGACGGGGCGCCAGTGAAACCGTGGGACGGGGCGCCATCGCGCGATGCTTCGGCTCATGGCAGCCCTGGCAAGTCATCTGCTCGCCTCGGTGCACATACGTAGCGCTACGCATCGTCTGGACGGCCAAGCCTCGCTCGTCGAGCGCCTGGAAGTAGAACGGCAGACCGACGGGCGTCTCGAAGTAGACACTCCCATCGGACTCGACCGGCACCGTCCCCAAGACGCCTCGGGCCAGCGATTGCGAGGCAACTCCGATGCGCGGTGAATCGCGCATCGGCGTCGTTTTCGGAAACAGCTCCACGATCCGCAGCGACTCAATCTTCGTCCCCTCAGGCCAAGGTTGGTCCGCATCGTATACGTTCACGACGGAGACCGTCGCGCGAGGATCATCGTTATCGGTTCGATCTTCCGCCGCCTGCTTGGTCTTCGCTAAGATGTTCGGCGGAACGGGACGCGCGCGAACGGGAATCGGATCGAGGCACGGTACGTTCGGATCGCGATGGAGCAGCTCGCGGTTCCCGAAGCTGTCGACGAGGTAGAGCCCGAAGTGCTTGCCACCGCCATCGTAAACGCAGAGGTAGAAATCCTCGCTCAAAGGCCAAGGCGTACTGTAACGCTGCGCCTTCGGATCGCGTTTGCGTCGCTCGGACTCGGGGAACGGCGTCTCGGGCGTGATCCGTTTCACTTGACTGTACGCTCGGTCATCGGGCACCTGGTGGTCGATCTGAATCAGCGGACCATAGTTTTGGCCATGGTGCGCTGTGGCGACGGCGATGTAGCGATGCGAGCCAGGAATCGCACGGCACGATTGCTCCGCCCAGGGGCGGCTGTTGCGGCTTATCGGGTAGTTGCCATGGTAGCTACGCGGGTCGCGACCATCGGGATACGCGAGCCAGATATGATGCGCCGCGTCCGAGTCGCGATCGACATAATCCCACCGGCTATAGACGATCATCCCCGCGTTGTCGACGCTCGGGTGCCATTCGTTCGTCTCGTGGTAGCTGAGCGGAATGATGTCGCTTCCATCCGCTCTCATGCTGTATAGCGTGTACGTAGGCACAGGCCGCGGATGACATCGGCCATAGCCGCCTCGACGCTCCGAGATGAAAGCGATCCGACCATTCGGCAGGAAGCACGGATCGAAGTCGTTGTGCTTGCCGTCGGTCAGTTGCGTTAAACGCTTCGTCTTTAGATCGAACGAGAAGATATGGAACGCGGCGTCTTCGGTCCAGAGTTCGTTGTAGCAATCTTTTCGGATCGTCGGCCACTTGCCATGAAGATCGGCGGGTGCAGTCGCTTGCGTCCAGGCAAACAGGGCCGTCCGTCCGTCGAAGCTCAGCTCGAGTGAGAGGAACGATCCGCCCTC
>CAYFJO010000517.1:0-7333 GCA_964343305.1 uncultured Pirellulaceae bacterium
CATCGTGTGCGTCAAATCGTATGACACGCGTTGGGCAGCCGCGTTTGTTGAACCCTACCTCACGACCAGCGGCTTCGTTGTGTCGGCGCAAAACGGGATCAACGAGGAGACCATCGCGGAAGTGGTTGGCTGGCCCCGCGTCGTGGGATGCATCGTGACCATTGGCGCGGGCATGTACGAACCCGGCCATGTCGAGCGGACCAACAAGTTCGATCGCCATTGCTTCACGGTCGGTGAACCCAGCGGCTTGGTGACGCAGCGACTGCAATCGCTGGCGGAGATCATCGCTGCCGCCGGCGCGACGAAGACGACCACAAACCTGTGGGGCGAACGTTGGACCAAACTTGCGTCCAACTGCATGGGCAACGCGCTGTGCGGGATGACGGGACTAGCCGCGGACGGTTTCTGGATGAACGAGCGAACGCGCTCTCTAGCCATCATGATCGCAAACGAGTTGCTCGACGTGGCGGCGGCGGTGGGAGTTGAGCTCGAGTCCATCGTGGGATTGCCGGCGGAGCACTATCGAAAAGCGCAGCAAGACACGGCAATCCGAGAACAGGTCGAGCAGGCGATGACGGAGATGGCCAGAGACGTTGGCACGGGTCGCCCGTCGCTCGCGCAGGATGTGCTCAAGTTTCGCAAAACCGAAGTGAACGAACTGAACGGTTACGTGATTCGCAAGGGCCGTGAACTAGGAGTCGCGACGCCGGTGAACGAAGCCGTTCTCCGGGTGATGCGCAGAGTCGAGTCGGGAGAACTCGCGCCGTCACTGGAGAACCTGGAGTTGCTTCAAGCGTTTTGAGTTCCTCAAGACGCTCCGTCTCAAAACGATCAGCCACTGGGCGCGATCTGGGGGCTGTGAACCGGCCGCTAGCGCGGTGCCGCGGATTCTGCGCTATTCTCAAAAAACGCCCGCGCGCCGTTCGTAAGCATTTCCTTTACCTGGACGGCCTTCGTAACATCGCTCCCAACGTTGTATCCTGATTCGCGAATGCGCGCGTGAATCTCGTTCATCGCCTCGATCACTTCGGGCCGATTGGATTCGCCGGGAAAACCGAGTCCCTGGGCAAAATCGTTCGGCCCGATGCTGAAATAGTCGATCCCTGGAACAGACAGAATCTCGTCCAGGTTTTCGAGCACTCCGTCGTCCTCGAGCAACGCCGCCACGATCAAATTGTCGTTGCATTTCTTGTAGTAGGCCGCCTTGTCGCCAAGTTCAAAGTCGTAGTCGCAACCACGATGGCCGCCGAATGAGCGCCGGCCTTCCGGCCCGAACAAACAAGCGGCGACAAGTTGTTCGGCATCCGCCTTGGACGCGATGTGCGGTCCCATGATGCCCTGAATGCCGCGATCCAAGTATTGAAGAATCGTCGAAGAACCGATGTTCGGCACGCGCGCTATCGGCGTGACGCCGACCGATTCCGCGGCCCGGCAAAGGTGTTCGATTTGTTCGAGTTCAAAGGGACCGTGTTCGCCATCGAACCAGACGTAGTCGAAATCGAACGGTGCCAGAATCTCAACAACGTGCACGGACGGAAACGTGAGGTTATAGCCCTGAGCGACCCGCCCGTCACGAATGGCGGCCTTGACTCGGTTGGGTTGTTTCACGGTACGTATCTCCGGACGAGTTATGTGGTAACAAGTGTAAGATGTCCGCATCGCTCGTTACAACCAAGGAATCTGATTCATGATCTCCTGCTGCCGGCCGTCCATGGAAATCTCGATTAGTGAGGGGCGATCTTGAGCCAGCTCATCGGAGAGAATCTGTTGGAATTGTTCCAGGTCGCTGGTGCGGTGGGCATGGACGCCCATCGACGTCGCGAGCGCAACGAAATCGGGATTCAAAAGCTCGGTTCCAAAAACCCGTTTCTCGTAGCCCTTGATCTGGGAAGCCTTGATCGCCAACAGCGCGCTGTCAGAGATGACCACCACAACGACGTTGATTCGGTGCTGAACCGCTGTCGCTAGTTCTCCGATACTCATCATCACGCCGCCATCACCACAAATCGCCACCACTTGGCGATCAGGACAGGCAACCTTGGCACCCATCGCCGCGGGCAGCCCGTAACCCAGCGTGACGTAGTGGCACGGATACAAAAAATCGCGTGTGCCAAAGATCGGGTACTCGTCGAAGGCCCGATACGTTAGCGAAGTTACATCCGAAACCACGATCCCCGTGGCACCCAACGCTTCTCGTACTTCGCGCAAGACGGGCCCCGGACCAACGTCATGGTCAAGCTTGGAAGTTGTTTCGTCCCATCTGCTGGATGGTTGGACGTCCGTCAATTCGCCGAGCAAACTCCGCAGTGACGGCCGCAAGTCGCCGACGATGCCGGCGGTCACGGGATACTCCCGGCCGATCTCCTTGTCGTCGCGGTCAAGTTGAATCAACTGTGGCGGGATCGGAATCGACCAGTTCCGCGTGTCGATTTGCGTGAACCGGACTCCGATGGCAATCAACCCGTCGGCTTCGTGGAGCAACTGTTTGGCCCGCCGAGAGTAGACGTTGCCAAAGTTCAAAGCGAATCCGCTCGGGACGGCGCATTTTCCCAGTCGTGTGTGGATCAATGGCGCACGCAAGCACTCGGCGAGCTTTCGGGTTTCCAACGTTGCCTGCGACGCGATGGCATCGCCGCCGACCAGGACGAGCGGCTTCTGCCATGCGCGAATCAGCTTGGCCGCGGCCGCTACTTCGTCGGACTCCGGCGAGCGATTCAAATCGGCTCGAACTGCGGGCGGGATGGGCAACGAATCACACAGCTCGGCCGCCAAATCGGGTGGGATTTCCAACACCGCCGGCCCAGGTCGACTCGCCCAGATCGCAGAGAACGCCGCGTGAACCATCTCCGGGATCTGGGACACCGACTGCGGGCAACCATAGTAGCGCGTGATCGGACGAAAGAACGCCTCTTGATCCAGACCGTGAAACATTTTGCTGCGGTCGCGCCGCTGCATTGCTCGCTCGACACCGCCGGTGACGAGCAGCATCGGCTGGCAGTCCGTGTAAGCATCGGCAATTCCGGTACTCGCGTTGGACGCACCTGGCCCAGGGACGGTCAGCGTAACCCCAACCGTTCCCGTAGTCCGTGCCCACCCTCCGGCCATCATCGTGGCTGCTTGCTCGTTGCGAATCAAAATGTGGCAGACCTCCTGGCTGGCCCGATACAACGCGTCGTAGATTGCCAAGTTCTGCGTGCCCGGCATGCCAAAGACCGTGTTGACCCCTTGGGCTTTCAGGCATTGGATGAGGAGATTAGCGCCAGTCATCGTTCTCTAAGCGTCACGTGTTGATATGATGGACGGGTCGGCATCCGCGCCACAGTTGCGGAGCGGCGTTGGGTGAATAGTAGCCTGGCGCGCCGGTAATTGACACTATCCTATACAGCCTAAACCCGTGGTCATACGCTGTAATCCCCTCCGACAGTAACCGATTGTCCATTAACCAACGGAATTTCCTCATGCCCCAAATGCCATGCGATCGCCGGCTTTGGCGCGCGGTCAAAATGACACATCGCGAATTCGCCTCGTGCACCGGGTGGGCGGGACCCATGCAGGTAAGACTCGGTCCGTTCCGTTGTCGGGCGACAAAATCCACCTCAGATTCTCAAACCTCGTGGCGCGCATATGTCCGTCAGGGTCAAGAAGCTGCGTGACGCTTGCGCGCACAGGTCAAAACGACCTTGGTCGCCAACGCCAAGCGCCGAGATGACCAAGGAGTTGTCGTCATGAGTCACGAACGGCTTTGACGCTGCCGACACATGTCACGCCCAGGTGCACGAAGCGAAATCGACGAGGTGTCATTGTGACTGCGCGCCGAGGGTGAATTCTGGCGACCGGGAGATCAAATTGTTAGTGAACCGGGTGTGCGACACCGACGCAGGTTTGGGGCGAGGCTGAAGTGCATCAGTGTGTCTCAGTACGCGCGCTAAGAGTCACCAACGTAGGGATCTTGGAGGGCGTATCGCAGACCCATTCGGTGTGCGTCGAAAACCTCGATTCCCACGAGTTTCCGTTTATTTGATTTCGCTAATGAGTTTTCAGAACTCCTTGGCCCCGAGTTATCATGTTTTCACGATTTCTCGGCAGATCGTCGAGAAACGAAGGATTCTCGGGACGGTCTGCTTGGTATACTGATGAGAGATCGCAGTCGTTTGCATTTTTCTGCCGCGCGGCCGTCGATGTCGCAAAGTTCAGCACAATGATATGTTGGCTGGTGGTTGCCGGGCACCTCCCAGCAAGTGACGATGAACACTCCGCATTCCGCATCGACAGAGGTTTCGAAACGGTGGAAATATCCATCCGTTGTAACACTCTTCGCCGTCTTGAACTTCATCGCGTGCATCGATGCATTGACGCTGGGCATGTTTTCGGTTCCGCCGACATCCGCAATCGGATTCTTGCCGTGGGCACCTATCGATACGTTGTTCGTGCTGTCACTGAATGTGCGCATCGTAGCCGTCGCTGTACTCGTTGCTGCCGGTATCGGGCTGTTGCTCAAAAGGCCGTGGGGCCGTTCTCTTTCCATTGGGTATGGCGTGGGCATACTTGTCTTCCTCTTGATATGCAATAAACACGTAGGTAGTTTTTCTGGTCCACCTTTCTCTTTGTGGTGGTATGTCGTTTATCCCGTCATATTACTCGTAGGCATGCTGCGCTACGCCACGGAGTTGCGGTTGGACCGCCCAGGTGAATCAGATATGGCGGATCAGCAGCCATTGCGCCTTCGATTCCGTCTCTGGCACGTCCTCATTGCAGTTGGTGTGGTGTGCGCAGTTTTGGCCCAGATCGGATGGTGGTTAAATCACCCCCTAGACCGGGAGCTGTTCAAGCTGGGGTATGGCGCAGCGACCGTAAGAGGGAGTGCCGCAGTCGCGTTGGGTGAAATGGGATCAGACGCCGAAACGGCTGTTCCGGCACTTATCGATGCGATGAACGATCATTATCAATACGACTACGCGACGGCTTTGAGTAAGATCGGCACTGTTCGAGCACTCATCGCGATATTGGATTACGAGCCTCCTCTCTACCCAAATCCTCTTTGGCCGGTTCCCGCCCTCGGCCAACACGGTCCGGAAGCAAGGGAGGCCGTACCGGTTCTGATCCATTTACTTCAAGAACCCGAGAGAGTCAAGAACCGGAAAAGCGACATCATTGAGGCACTGGCGCAGATTGGTCCCGATGCGAAATCAGCTATTCCTGTGCTGATTGATATCGCAGACAACCCGACAGATTACGGCCTCGCGAGTTCGAGCAGTTTTCATCAGAAATGCGTCGGGGAAGCTCTGCACAGCATCGGGTTGGAGTACCTGAAAGAGCACGCCAACATTAATGCTCTGCATCTCAGTTCGTCCGGTGGTCAATTCCGTTGGCTTGGTCAAATAGTTAAGCCGACGCGTTTGACCGACAACGATCTCGTGCATCTCAAAGGATTGGCTGAGCTGCGCAAACTTGATTTGAGGGGAGACGCAATCACTGACGCCGGCCTGGAGCATCTGCAAGGAATGACCAACCTGGAAAAGTTATGGCTTGGAGGTAGCCGCACCCCAATTACGGACAAGGGACTCGCTCACCTGCAAGGGCTGACCAGCCTTAAAGACCTAGAGATATGGAGTACGCACGTCACCGACCTGGGGATCGAGCACCTGAAAGGTTTGACGAGCCTGGAATCATCGCGTTTGGTTGGGACGAAAGTCACCGACGACGGCATCGAGAAACTCCAACAGGGATTGCCGAACTGCGTGATTAGCCAATAGCCGCCGCGATTGACCGCCCGGTTTGTTTCAGAAACTCGTGCGGCGTGAGACATCCTGAAGATGGACCGAATTACGGGAATCCGCGAGCTTCACAAGTCGTTCTATCCCGGCGATTCATCAGCGAGCGCTTTGTCCGCGTCGAAGCGGAGTTCGATGCGGCCAGTCTTGTCGTGCCGGTTCTTCCGCACATACACGTCCATCACTCCGGCGTTGTCTGTGTCCCCGTTGTAGTAATCGTCCCGATAGAGCATCAGCACGCTGTCGGCATCCTGCTCGATGGAACCGGACTCGCGGAGGTCGGCCAGAATGGGAATTGACGGGTTCCGCTGTTCCGGTGCTCGTGAGAGTTGGGATATTGACTCCGCCGCGATTGCCCCCTCGACGCGCCGCCGGGCAGGTGCGTGTGCCGAGGTTTCTCCGATCTTCGGCACGCTGCCCAGTTTCTTGTAGGGAATTGACGCTTGCCAGCTACGAACCACTCGTTCGCGCGCGACTTGGTGATAAGATATACCCGAGTTGATTATTAGGCGATTCCTCGCGTCCGGTAAATGAAGCTAAAGAAAGCCGTCCTCATTGCAGTGCTGCGTCTCGCTTTCGGCACGAGCTTTCTTTTACATCGCTACATCACTCGCGCTGTTTGAGACGGTTGTTTGGCACTCCACAATCTAATGCACAGGTCAGGGAATCCGACATGCGCAACGCGCCCATCCTCTTCAAGACCTTGCTGATCGCTTGTCTGGCCGCGGCATCTGCGCTGGGCCAAGAATACTCGCGCACGCGACGCTTTGATCGCAATCCCGGCTGGGACGGCCACAACAATCGGCCTGCTGAAAAAAAGGCGGTGACGGTGATCGAGGACTTCGGCTACAGCCTGACTCGTCATTCCGGGGGAAAGTCTGCCGGTGAGATCGGCGGGCGTGTCGTGCGCAGCAGCCGGTCCGCGGCTTACTTGAAGCCGTTGGAAAGGGTGCTGACGCTGAATGATCCACTGCACTCATCGGGCCGGTTCGTCGTCAAGCAAACCGGAGGCATGAGTTCGCTCCACTTCGGTTGGTTCAATTCCAAAACCATCGGCGAAACTTCTTTTGCAACCAATGCGCTACGGATTCGTCTCATCGGCGAATCCAACGGCTGCGAGGTAGGCGTCGGTTTCACGACCAGCCAGGGCCAGGGTCACGATGTGCGTGCAACGGGCGTCGGTCCCAAGGGGGCGAAAGTCCGCGACTTCAACAGGATTCCCATCAACACCCTCTACACCTACGACTTGCGATACGATCCCAAGGGGAACAACGGAAGCGGCCGGATCATCTTTTCGCTGGGAGGAGACGGACCGCACACAGTGAAGGATATCATCGTAGACGTAAATCCCAAGCTCCGTAAAACCGGCGCCCTGTACGACAGCTTCGGAATTGTCAATTCGAGGGCTGAACCGGGTGGGGCACTCGTGGCATTCTTTGACGACTTGACGCTCGACGGGCAAACGCTTTCGTTCGACGAGAACCCTGGCTGGGTCGGGAAGAACAACCGTGTTTGATTAGCGGATAGGTAATACCTTGGTGGGCATCTTTTTATTGCGTCCC
>CAYFJO010000518.1:0-7303 GCA_964343305.1 uncultured Pirellulaceae bacterium
ATAATGAAACAGAGAAAAACTACCAGTAAACCTTAGGACTCAACAGATCGCACCCCATGAGAGTAGGCATCGAATTACTTTTCATTGCATGGCTACTGGGTCTTGCATCAGTCCGTGCTGACGACTCGCCACAGCCGAACATCATTTTGATAATGGCTGATGATCTCGGCTACGGAGACCTTGGGTGTTACGGGCAAAAGCTGATTCTCACACCGAACATCGATCGCCTGGCGGAGCAAGGGATACGTTTTGCGCAAGCGTATGCGGGCGGGCCCGTGTGTGCAGCGTCTCGAGCCGTGTTAATGACCGGGCTGCACAACGGACACGCACCGGCGCGTGACAATATTCCGCACTACGCCACTTATCTTCAGGATGGCGACGTCACGATGGCGGAGGTTCTGAAGCAGGCGGGCTATCGCACTGGCGGAGTCGGCAAATGGTCGCTCGGTGATGCGGGAACCGTCGGGCGCGCGACGAATCAGGGTTTCGACACATGGCTGGGGTACCTCAATCAAGACCATGCGCATTACTACTACACAGAGTATCTCGATGACGACGAAGGACGCCTGGATCTCCGCGGCAACCGACGGTCTCGAGAGAATTACAGCCACGATCTGCTGACACAGCGGGCATTGAAGTTCATTGGCGACTGTCAGAAAGATAAGCGCCCGTTTTTCCTGTACACCGCGTACACGCTGCCGCACTTCTCAGCAAAAGTCGAAGACCCACATGGCCTGACGGTCCCTTCCACACAGCCCTATTCTGATCGAGATTGGGATGAGCGAGCGAAGAAGTATGCTGCCATGATTCACATGTTGGATCGCGATGTGGGCCGGGTCATGCAACGGGTTGATAGCAGCGGAGCGACTGATGATACACTCATCATCTTTACCAGCGACAATGGTGGTCACGCCGCTGTGGCCAAACAGTTCGACCCCAATGGATCGTTGCGAGGCTACAAAAGAGATCTCACCGAAGGCGGAATTCGCGTACCGTTGATTGCCCGCTGGCAAGGGACGATTCCGGCAGGTCAAACGAGTGACGAAGTCATCGCCTTCCAGGACATGCTGCCGACCTTTGCGGAACTTGCCGGAGCGATTCCGCCGACGGACATCGACGGCGTATCCGCCGTGAATGCGCTGAAAGGCGGCAAGCTCGCTCCTCGGCGCGAATACCTTTATTGGGACTACGGCCACTGCCGTCGTCGTTACGACCAGGCTGTTCGATGGAAGAACTGGAAGGGGATTCGCCTAGGACGCGATGGCGAAATCCAGCTTTATGATCTGGCAACGGATGCCAGCGAAACCAGAAACGTCGCATTGCAATATCCCAGGATTGTGCAGCAGATCGCTCGCGTGATGGAGAAGGCTCCCACACCCAGCGACCGATACCCGATCGGCACGATCTATCGCGGAAAGCCACGCTGGACTCCCGACACACATCAAACGAAGCCGACGACCAGGAAACAAGGACCATCGAAATGAGCATGCGACAAGTGAATTGCACCTTGTTACTCTTAATCATCGTCGCGACCTCAATTGGTCAGGCTAAAAATCGCGAGACACCGGACACGATGGCGTTTGTCGCCGAAGGCCGAATCGAGTCAGCGCACGTCAGTGAAGGAAAGTGGAAACGTGGCAACGGATACGTGTTCTCGACTGGCACGCACTACCTGTATTCGACACGTGGCCTGGGCGCGGGGGACTTCACCATCACTGCGACGGTGAGCCTCGAAAAGCTCGAAAGAACTGCGGCAGCACTCGTGCTGGACGGAAACCAATTCGGATTCGAAGGAGCGCACGGTCGGATGTTTGTCCAGGGGCCGCACTTTGGAAAGAGTCGTCCAATTGCCAAACCGCAGGACTTCATCACAGCGGGGCAACCGTTCCAGTTGCAAGTCACTCGTCGTGGTCGCGAGCTGACGTTTCTTATCGATGCGAAAGAGGTTTGGACAACTCGCTACGAGCCGGAGCAGATTCGCATGATCGGTCTACGTCCGTGGCGGGCGACAATGCGAATCTACGACTTCGCAGCGTCGGGGAATCTGATTGAAGCCGCTCGGCAGCCGCAACCAAGCGAGGCAAAGAAACTGCCGGTTCCGATCATCGACATTTCCGGAGAAACCGACCGTCATGTGATCGTCGCCGCTGGCACGGAAACCGACTATCGCGGTCAGGTTAACACCGTGCTGATGGCGGATGGCAAGACGATGTTTGCAACCTGGTCGATCGGCCACGGCGGCAGGTGCGGGCCGTTGAAGAAGAGCGTTGACGGCGGCCTCACCTGGAGCGACCCGCTGCCAACGCCGAAGAACTGGGGTGAAATATCAAGCTGTCCCTGCATTTTCCGGCTGACCGATGCTAAGGGCGTGGAGCGTTTGTTCGTGTTCGCGGGGCGTGGGAAACATCACAGCTCAATGTCCACCGATGGCGGAAAGACGTGGACGCCGATGGAAGAGACCGGCTTGTTCAAGCCCGGCGGCAACACGGCGATTATTCCCATCAACAAGGGACGGCGACATCTAATGCTCGTGCAACGCGGGCCCGTCGATGCCCCTCAGAATGAATCGACGCAGGCTGTCTGGCAGGCCATCTCATCTGACGGCGGGCTCACGTGGAACGACTACCGGAGAGTCTGTGAAGTCCAGGGAGCCGTTCCGTGTGAACCGGATTTGATCCGCTCACCCGACGGCCGGCAAATCACCTGCCTGATGCGTGAGAATTCGCGGCGGTTTAATTCGCTGGTTATGTTCAGCGATGACGAGGGCCAGACGTGGTCGCGGGCGCGCGAGCTGCCCGCCAGTCTGACCGGCGATCGTCACATGTCCTGTTACACGGACGACGGACGCCTGGTCGTGGTCTTCCGTGACCGTGCGGTTGGCAGTCCCACTTATGGCCACTATGTCGCCTGGATGGGAACCTACGACGATATTCGCCACGGTCGCTCCGGACAGTACCGCATCAAGCTGCTCCACAACCACGCCGGTGCCGATTGCGGTTACTCCGGTCTTGAACGGCTGCCGGATGGAACGATGGTCGCCACCACGTACATCAAGTATCGCCCCGGTCCCAACAAACACTCGATCGTCAGCGTCCGGTTCAAACCACGTGAAATCGATGCGGCCTTTGCAAGACGGCTCCTCGACACATCCGACGAACAGATAGCAGAGCTGAATGTTGGCGAGAAAGCCGGGCTGGTCGAACTGGCTCCGGTCAATTTGCCGACCAGCCCGAGAGGCGAGAACGATCACTTTGGCTGGCCCGTTGCTGCGACAGTGGATGACACACTGATCGTCGTCCATCGAGCCATGCCGGGACACAACCGCAAGCTTTCCGGCAGCGCCGATCAAGACACAACGTATTCCACTATCGTCCGCTCAACCGACGGCGGTCGAACTTGGTCCGAGCCTTATGACGTGCGACGCTGCATGACCGAAGAAGATCGGAATCGTGGCGGGTCAGTTCCGCTCGTCCATCGCTACAAGTTCGATCCCGATAATCACAGCCCACTCGGTTACGAGCTGCATCTCAACGCGATCGGAACGACGCGCGACGGAGCCGTCATCCTCGTCAGCGACCACGGTGTATTCCGCAGTGAAGACAAAGGCAAGACATGGAAACATCTGCGGCTGGCCTTTCGCGAAGACCATCACGATGGCCCGTTCGTCTACGTCGGCCCGCGAATCATCGACCATCCACAACACGGTCTGCTGCTGTTTGCACACCACACGATTTTCAAGGACCATCGTCCTCACGACATCGCCCGCGAACTTGCCGTCTACCGTTCGCGCGACCGTGGAGAGAGTTGGGAGAAAACCCGGCTTGCATTGCCCAACTGGTGCAAGCCGGCCGAGCCCGACGTCATCCTTCATGACGATCAGTTTGTGGCCATCGTCCGCAATCAGGCGCCGGCCAACATCCTCGCGCAGATGCGATTTCAATTCAACGACACGAAGATCGAGGATGTTGCCAATACCAACATGAAGACGCGGCGCTCGGTCGATACGTCCGCCATCTGTTTTAACCCAGTCACGAAACGATACGACGTCGTGCAATCGAAGCGCGAAGACATGAGCATCAACCTCTTCAGCATCGCGCCGGAAGACTGGGGCACGGCAAAGTGGCGTTTTGAAGGTCGGCTCTTCAAACGTGCAGGCAGCTTTTATAGCACGGCCGATGGCTTCCACACCGGCGGTGCTGTCATCGACGCGAAACGCGGAGTGCAGCATATCTTCTTCTACAGCGGCCACCCCGGCGGACCGGCCGGCGTGTTCCGTCTGACGCGTGCGCTCGACACCCCTAAGCTGACGGAGTTCCTGAAGCAGAGAAACCACGCAGACAAACGAGATACCGTTCGTTGAACGGGCGACGCGGAGTCGGCGATGCTGTATCGGAAACTGGCGATCCCTCACGAATTCCTGACGATGGCGAAGGGGCGCGTCTTTGGCGGTGATCTTCGCATCGGCGATCTGAACGGGGACGGCCGTTGCGACTTTCTCGTTTATCGCTGTAATCACGGAGCGCCGAGCGGGGCACACATGGGTGGGATGAAGCCGACTTTTTTGGGCGCCTTCGATCTCGATGGCCGGCCGCTCTGGCAAGTCGGCGAAGGCGGCAATCAGCCTTCCCGGCCGATGTCCGTTGCCATTAAGGACTGGACGGGCGACGGTGCGGATGACGTGATTTGTTTTTGGCACAAGCCGCGGACGGCGCTCAAGACCGACTGGCAATCTCTTGCCGACGTTGTCGTTCAACTTCGTGACGGGCGCACCGGAAAAGTGCTTCGTGAAGCCGCTCCCAAAGCCATTACCGAGCGGCGACGCAAAGATCCCGTGGGGGCGAATTGGGTCCATCAGCGGCTGCTGATCGCGAACTTCCGCGGAGTGCCGGAGCCGCGCGACATCGCGGTCAAACTCGGTGACACCTACGCGGCGCTGGATGAGCATTTCAACGTGCTGTGGACGCAGAAGACGGAGTGGGTCAAATACAGCCAATGTCCCGCTTACATTCCGGCAATCGGCGACATCGATGGCGACGACCGCGACGAACTCCTGACCGGCTATCACCTGGTCGACAGTAACGGGCGGTTGCTCTGGAAGAAAAATCTGGGCGCGAACATGGACTCGGTAACGATCGATCGCTGGCAGGGCAAACCGCGGGCGATCTGCTCAGGCTTTGGCCACGTGTTGACGGCGGGCGGCGAAGTGGTGCTGTCGCTTGGCGGGGAGTTGGTTCCGCACGGTCAGGAAGTTCGCGTCGCCGATTTCCACTCCGGTCACGCAGGCAACGAAATGGTGCTACGAGCCTTTGGACACAAACCGACCGTGCATCTTGTCAGTAGCGAAACGAACAAGATCATCAACACCATCGAATTGCAATTCTCACCCACCAACGTCGGCATGGAGCCAGTTTTCTGGAGCGGCTCAGACGAGCTGGCGTTGTTGTTCAACGGCGGCTGGCTCTGGGACATGCAGATGGGGAAAGGCTGGCAACTCCCCGATCTGCCGCCACCGAACGGCGGGAAAGTGCATCGCATGGGTTTCTACCACGTCATTCCTGCTAATCTCGTGGGAGACCAGCGCGAGGAGCTCGTCGTCTGGGATCCGACGGCCGCTCACGTCTATCTCTTCACGCCGAAGCCGCTGAACAAGTCGCTGCGTCCGAAGTACAATCACGGCCCGCGGCAATACAATCCGCGGCTGATGGATTGACAACCCGACAGTATAAGTCCCACGCCTGATAATTCGCGCGTGGTTGCGATCATGTTCAATTAACATGGAAAGTCAATTATGAAGTACCTCCTTATTATGTCGTTTGTTCTGCCGTCCCTGGCGATTCGGGTAACGGATGCCGCTGAGGCTTCACTGCGCCTGGCAGTTTTTCAAGCAGACGCGACGCCACCGCTTGGTTCGCCGCTGTGTAACGGCAATGTTAAGTCAGCGATGGAAATCGTGTCGCCGCTGACGGCGCGAGGCATTGTGCTGCTCGGCGCTGGCGAACCGATCGTCCTGTGCGCATTCGACTGGGTGGGGATTGGAAACGGTAGCTACGATGAATTCCGAAAGTCAATTGCCGAATCCGTTGGGACGACAACCGACCGAGTGGCGGTGCACGTGCTGCATCAACACGACGCTCCGGGAAGCGATTTCGCGACCGAAAAGCTGCTTGCCACGCACGGCTTGAGCCGTCAGTTTTCAAATGCCGACTTTGACGCGGAAGTAATGGAGCGAGTATCAGCAGCCGCGAAGCAATCCTTGGCCAAGGCTCAGCCCGTGACGCATGTCGGTCTGGGTTCGGGTAAAGTGGAAAAAGTCGCATCCAATCGACGAATCCTCGGCTCGAATGGGCGAGTCGTACTTCAGCGTCAAAGCAGTGGCGGTCGGAACGCGGCTGCCCGTGAGGCGCCGGAAGGGATCATCGATCCGCTAGTCCGGCTGGTTTCGTTCTGGAACGAAGACAAACCGCTCGCTGTCCTGACTTACTATGCGACGCATCCGCAAAGCTATTACGGTCGCGGCGGCGTCAACTGGGACTTCGTAGGAATGGCTCGAAAGATGCGCGAGGACGCCTTGCCCGGTCTGCAGCATGTTCACTTCGACGGCGCAGGCGGAAACGTTGCCGCGGGAAAGTACAACGACGGAACGAAAGAAAAACGTCCGCTGCTCGCTCGGCGACTGGCCGACGGGATAAAGCTGGCCTGGCAATCGCAGAAGAAATCGCCAATCGCCTCGAAAGACGTCCGGTGGTCCGTCAAACCCGTGTCGCTGCCGGTACGGGACACACTGGTTGAAGAAGATCTGCTGGCGAAGCTTCAGGATGAAAAGCAGACGACAAGAGAGCGACTTCGAGCCGCACGCGATCTCACGTTTGTCCGTCGCATGAAAAGCGGTCACCGCATCCCGCTGAGCTGCTTGAAGCTAGGCGGTGCACGGGTACTGCACATGCCAGGCGAGTTGTTTGTTGAATACCAGCTCGCAGCGCAGCAGATGCGTCCGGACGACTTTGTCGCGATGGCTGCCTACGGCGATTACGGTCCCGGCTACATCGGCACGAAGATCGCCTACGGCCAGGGCGGCTATGAAACCGGTCGAGTGTCGCGGGTCGCGCCCCATGTCGAACAGGTGTTGATGAACGCAATGAAACAACTGCTGGAAGTCCAACGGTAAACGGTCGCCAATGACAGAAGGCCAAGGCATGATACGCGTCGGCCTGCAGCGAGACCGATCAGCTTATGCACGAACAACGGTATCCCGGATTATTCATGAACCGCCGTCCAAACGACGTAATGTTCTCTGTGAAAAGGA
>CAYFJO010000519.1:0-7299 GCA_964343305.1 uncultured Pirellulaceae bacterium
TCCAAAATCTCCAACCTAAACCACGCGTCAACGATGGTTCTGGTGCGCGCTTACAAAACACGCGCATCACAAAATCGGGCAAAGAAAAAATCGAAGCAGCATATCCCGATGGACACTACATCTACGTCGACGGACCATAAATGGATTCTAGAGACTTATCGAATCGGACTGGTACGTTTACCACAGGATGGCAGACCTTGCGGTAAAACTCTTGCCACAGGGTTGCCGACCAGGGATAATCCTGATAACCGTCTTACCCCGGTCGTCGAGGGTGAAGTATTAAAGTTCGCCGAAACACAAAGCTATTGATGACAGGACGCTGGTGATTGGTACTCGCACCCCGAAATGATTGATGATCAAAACGCTCACAACCATCGCTCTCGTCTTGCTATGCGCACTGTCAACTAGTGCTCAGGAATCCCCGTCCGCTTCTAAAGACGAGGGGACTGAAACGTCGCTGTTTCAGGCGCAGTTGGTGGAAGTTCACAAGATTTGGACGCCGGACAGACACTGCATGAGTACAGATCTCGTCCGATATCGAGGTCAGTGGTTTTGCCGTTTCCAGAACAGAAACCCTTCGCTTGGCGAGACGCAGATTTCTATCATCCATTCAAAGGATGGACGATCCTGGAAATCTGCGGCGATGCTGTCCAAAGCTGGGTTTCCTAGCAGCCGCTTCACTGTGAAATCGAATGAACATTTGATGCTATTTTCGGCGGTCCGCTCTGGCGATCCGAAAGCCAAAGATCGATCAATCGGCTGGTCCTCCCAAGATGGCTTCGACTGGACGGCATACGAACCGACAATTGAAGGCGATTTCCGGCTCAGTCGAATGGCGTGGCATGAGGACCGATGGTTTGGCGTTGCTGAAGGCCACAAAACTCGCCGGAGCACTACGTCGCTGGTCACGACTACGGATGGAAAGACATTCAAAACACACGTGCCAGACTTCCCGACCGGTCTTTTTTACGAGCCGTCGATTGTTTTCTCACAACGGGACACTGCCTTTTGCTTGTTATCGATGTGGCGAAACGCCGAACAAATTAAGCCACACGCCCAGGTCGGCTCTGCTGTGTCCCCCTACCGCAAATGGTCGTGGAAACAACTGGACGAATGGCTTGTCGACCCAAACATGATTGTGTTGCCCGACAACCGCTTGGTTGTCGCGGGGCGAAAATACGATCCAAGCACCTCGCTGGCGTTTCGGAAGCTCTCGCAAATAACACTCTGGTCGCTAGAGCCGGTTTCCGGCAAACTGACTGAAATGCTTTCGCTTCGGTCCGGAAGCGACCTGTTTACCTGTGGGAGTCCCGGCCTTGTCTGGTACGACGATCATTTGTGGATTAGCTACAATTCAAGCCATGAGTTGAATAGCTCGAAGTCGCGGACGCTGATCTATCTCGCTAAAGTCAAACTCACGGAAACTGGTGGCACAGACAATCGAAAGCGGCGAACAAATCGGTGAACGTGCGGACTGGCAAGGTCTGATAGACGAGCGGGTGGGAAACCCGCCTTGGGTCCGAGACCGACGCTTCAAACCGAACTTGCTAGCCTGCGTCGGAGTGAAACGCCGTGGGCACGACGGACGATGAATCCGGTGCACTTGCCTATAGGACGTTGCGGGCTGAAGGCGTCTCCGCACCGAATTATTCTCAATTTGGAAACGGCAATTCTTTGCTGACTTCATACACCTAGCTGCCGGTCGCGGTCGCGTGTGGAACGATCGGCTTGAACGACATATGATTACTGTCGTGACCACGGTCATAGGTTTTCGGTTCTAGCAAAGGCTCCAACATGCCCACCAGCTTGTCGAGAAGCGGACCAGCGAGGCTCGTGCTGGCCCTGGTCCTAACGGCCACGCTCACCGCCACGTCAGCCGCCCAGCCAAAGCTCCGAAAAACTTTGGAAGGAGGGCACGCCGATCTCGTCTGGTCGATAGCATTCAGCCCAGATGGTAAGACGCTGGCCTCGGGGAGCGTGGACAAGAGCATCAAGCTGTGGGACGTGACCAGCGGCAAGACGACCGCTACGCTGAAAGGACACACCGGTCCTGTCTCTTCCGTAGCGTTCAGCCCGGACGGCAAGACTCTGGCCTCGGGCAGCAAAGACAAGAGTATCAAGTTGTGGCACGTGGCCAGCGGCAAGAACACCGCCACGTTGAAAGGGCGCACCGGCAGCGTCTGGTCCGTGGCGTTCAACCCGGACGGAAGGACGGTGGCTTCGGCAAACGGGAACGCGACCATCAGGCTGTGGGACGTGGCTAGCGGCAAGAATACCGCCACTCTCAGGCACGCCACCATTGTCAATTCCGTTGCATTCAGCCCGGACGGCAAGACTCTGGCGTCGGGCAGCCACCACGAGAGCATCAAGGTGTGGGACGTGACCAGCGGCACAAACGCCGCCACGCTCAAGAGTGGCATCGTCACTTCCCTGGCATTCAAACCGGGCGGCAATACCCTGGCGTCCGGGAGCACTTTCTGCATCAGGCTGTGGGACGTGGCCAGCGGCAAGAACATCGCTACGCTGAGAGGATACACCGACGCTGTCCTTTCCGTAGTGTTCAGCCCGGACGGCAAGACCCTTGCCTCGGGTAGTTGTGACAGGAGCATCAAACTGTGGGATGTGGACAGCGGCAAGGTCACGGCCACACTCAAAGGGCACACCGGATGGGTCCAATCCGTCGCGTTCAGCCCCGACGGCAAGACGCTGGCGTCGGGCAGCCACGACAGGTCCATAAAGCTGTGGGATCTGGAAACAGGCAAGAATGACTAAGCCCGGATGCCCCCTGCGACGCGCGATTTACGGCAGCAAACGTCGGAGTCGACCGTCTCCGCACTTAAACCACATCGGATAACTGGCATCGGTGTGAAACGCCGTAAGCACAACGGCCGATGAATCCGACGCAGTTTCGGAGACTGTGTTTCGACGCTCAGGACATGCCCTGGTTGTTTTCGGCGATTCGCGTTAATGACTGCGGACGTTTGTAGAGTCGAGATCTGGCGCGGTGGTTTAGGTTGAAGTTGGTGTTCCCTGTTGCTCGCCCTTGTGGGCAACCCCGACGTTCATCCTTATTCTGGGTCGTTCGATGACGACGCCCGCGATGATCGACCTCTTCCACCGGTGATTCCAGCCACATCTTGATCAGACGCAGTACGTGCCGATCACTGATGCGACGGGAGACCGACTTTAAGAGTTCTGGATGCGGGATCGAATCAAAGTAGCCAGATAAATCTGCGTCCACGACCTCCGTATAGCCAGTATTGAGCAGCGAGTGGACTTGGTGAACCGCATCCAACGCACTGCGTCCGGGCCGGTACGCGTGTTGCTCCGGTTGCAGGTCAGCCTCGAAGATCGGCTCCAAGACCAACACCGCCGCCGTCATCACCACGCGGTCTTTGATTGTCGAGATACCCAACGGTCTCTGCTTGCCGTCCGGTTTGGGAATGTAAACTCGCCGCACCGGACTCGGACGATATGTCTTCCTCCTGAGTTCTTCCGACAGTTCGCCCAACCACTTCGTCACGCCATACTCCTCGATGTCCTCGAACGTTTGACCGTCGACGCCCGCCGCACCGCCATTAATCAGGCAGCGTCGGTAAGCGAGCCACAGCACATCGTCTCGGTACACCTTGTCGTACAGTGAGTAGAAGCGAAACTCGGGCGATCCCTTCGCTTTGGCGTGCAACGCATCCTGCAGTTTCTGAACCTTTGGTAGAGTTGGTAGGCTCATTGCCAATCTCACAGCTCTCACGCCGCTTCGTGCGTTGACCTTGAACTAAGGCCCCTTCGCTCGACCGGCATTACCCGGCGTCAACACTACTACGGGCCTCTCCGCCACCCCGCACGGCCGAGCCTGCTCGTCACCGAGTTCTCGTTGAGGGTCACGCGCCCTCACCGCCGGGGCTTCCCGTGTTGCTTGTCGATTCTTCTTCCACACATGCCATCGCCAATACCCCGGCGAGTCCGGTCGAGTCCTGTCGCTCGTGCCGCTCGACCAGCGGCGGCCTTCCCCATATGACATTTGGGTCGGCTCTCGCATTGCGCGTTTCGAGGATTGCTCAGCGTTCACTCACGTTACGGCCTGCATGTTCGCTGACTCCCTAAAGGAGCCTTCTCCTAGAGTGCTTCAGTCCAATTCGTTACCTCCTTGAACCGCTCCAGGTGCTACCGGTTGGAGCGACCAGTTACCGGGCGGGATTCGCACCCGCTAGAATCAAAAAGCCTTTCACGGCACACTGTCATGAGCGCGCAGGCGACATGGGGCTTCTGGGCGCGGACGGTTCGACCTTGGTCACTAACGGGATGTGGTCTTCAGATCTGAAAACTGACTGTCTCGCGCCATCAATCTGAATCGTCTATTGACCGAAACTGGTTACGTGCACGGCTCCGGGTCGATGTGCCCCAAAGCAGTTGGGAGCTTCCGCTCGCGCACACTTTCTGCACCCGGTCGATTCCACCCATGCAGCAAGAAGCAACACCGTTTTCACTGCGGACGATAACGACTTTCCGATACGCATGGGCCAGGACTTATTCGATTGTCGCCCGATTGAATCCTCGCCCGATTGAATCCACAGATGAAAGCGTCGAACTGTTGCACAGCTCTTTTGGGGAGCACGCGAAGAATGAGGAACAGGGTGTATTCTATGAAAAACGTTGCCACTGAGCAAGTAGTCGACACGGAGATCCGTCGCATAACGCGGTTGGCCGAATTGGCTTTGGGCCAGTCGCATACGGTCATCGGGCAGCGGCAGATCGATTTTCAAAGTGCGCTCGCGATGTGTGTTCACAATCACAACCAGCAATTCATTGTCGTGGCGCCAACCAGGACCGTTCGCGAAGAACGGAACATCGGAATTCGGTGAAAGTCGCCGTCACGAATGGTCCGCACAAGCTTCGATACTTCCAATACTAATTGCTTCAGTTCGCTTCATAAGTGCGAATGGGATTCGGGTAACCTCGTTCGAACGTGTACAAATCAAGCTGCACCATTCTTTTTGTACCTGCGAGACGCTGTACATCGGCCAGCAACTCTCTATCGAAGCGGGTGTGTACTTTCAGACGCTTTGGCGGGGTGAGTCTGCCGACAAATCCCGGCTTGATCCACTTCTTGGGTGCGAACGTCAGAACCAATACGTTGGGCGTCATTTCTGTCATAGGTTTGACAGTTTTCCTATCTTGTTCGTTTCGGGCGTAACTAGAATAGCTGTTATGCAGTGCCATTGAGTCACTCGACGAGGGCTGCGATGTGTGAGTATCCGTGTCGGCAATGACAGATCACTTCTCCGACTATCGGTTGCACGGAGTGCGGATGTGCGGACTGAAGGCCAGTCGTTCGGCTGGTGGGCCTTTCTCATGCTATCCGCGGGAACGGAGTTTACACACAGCACGGACGTGCCTTGAAGTTCTGGCTTGAAAACGTTCGTCCGAGAAACCTGACATCTATGAGCTTGCTGCTGTGAGAGGGGATCATGATACGACCCGTGCGCGACTTACTGCAACGACCGCTTTCGGCTGAGCAGGCCGTTGGATCGAAGGACGAGGCCGAGCGAACGCAAGGCCGCCAGTCTTGCTCGAAACGTCGAGTTGTTTTGAGTCGGCGTGTTCGTTCGGCAGGCAAACAGCTGTGTCTGGTACTTGTAAACCTCGCGCTCTTCGCGATGGTCTACTGGCTGGCCTTCGTTTTACGTTTCGATTTTCGGATTCCTTCCGAATGGATGCTTCTGCTGGTGATGACGGCACCGTTTGTTATAGGACTCAAACTGGCCGTTTTCTACGCCATCGGCCAGCAACATAGCTGGTGGTCTCATGTGACGTTTGCCGATTTGGTGGCGCTCGTGCGAGCCGCGGTCTTGTCGCTGGGAGTCGTCGCCATGATCGACTATTTCGTTTTTCCAAAACAGATTCCGCGCGCCGTTCTACTGCTGGATTGCATGATGACGATTGTGCTGTTTGGAGCCGTGTGGGCGAGTGGCCGGGTGTTTGTCGAGCATGTCTGGCCGACTTTGTGGCAAAAGAGATTCAGTTCGGCCCTGCTCATTGGCGAAGATCGTTCGACAGGTCTCTTGGCACATCAAATCAATTCCTACGCCGAACTTGGATATCGAATCCGGGGTTTCCTGGCCACCAACGGTCGCAAGCCGAGCAAACGGCTTGGGCAGATCCCCGTTGTGGGTGACCTTTCCGACGTGCGGGAAATCGCGGGCGTACGTCACATCAAAGATGTGTTTGTCGTCGCCGGTTCACTGCCCGGACGCCGGATGCGATGGCTGATGGACGTTTGCGAAGAGAGCAGTTTGAGGCTGAAAATTATTCCGCCGGTGGAAGATCTGTTTGGCGGCAGTCGTTTGATACCGCTACGGGACCTGAAAATCGACGACCTGTTGGCACGCTCCCCCACAGAACTCGACTGCGACGCGATTGGCGAACTGCTCCAATACCGCCGGGTCTTGGTCACCGGAGCTGGCGGCAGTATCGGTTCGGAGATCTGCAGGCAGGTGCTGAAGTTCAAGCCGGCGGAGTTGGTGCTGCTCGGCCGGGGCGAGAACCGAATCTTCTTTGTCGAACATGAATTGCGGGCCCAGAAAACTCCGACGACGCTGCGTCCGGTGATCGCAAACATTACCGATGTGGATCGCATGCGGCAGGTCTTCGAGCAGTATCGGCCCGATGTCGTGTTGCACGCCGCGGCGCATAAACACGTTCCGCTGATGGAAGCCAATGTGGGCGAGTCGATCAATAATAATGTGCTCGGCACGAAATGCTTGGCCGATCTGGCAAACGAGTATGGCGTCAAGAATCTCGTGCTGATTTCGTCCGACAAGGCGGTCAACCCGTCCAGCGTGATGGGCGCCACAAAGCATTTGGCCGAACGTTATGTCCAAGCCCTTTCCTGCGAATCGTCCACACGTTTCGGCGTCGTTCGCTTCGGCAACGTACTTGGTTCGGCCGGTAGCGTAGTGCCCATCTTCCAGGAACAGATACGCCGCGGCGGCCCGATCACAGTGACCGATCCTGAGATGACTCGTTATTTCATGACCATTCCCGAAGCGGCCCAGTTGGTGCTTCAAGCCGCGGCTATGGGCCGAGGGGGTGAGATTTTTGTCCTGGACATGGGCCAGCCTGTGAGGATCGCGGATCTTGCACGCGACCTGATCCGCCTATCTGGGCTGCCACCCAGCGCCATCGATATTACGTACACCGGTATTCGTCCCGGTGAGAAACTCACTGAGGAATTGTACCTCGACGACGAGCATGCGACGGCGACAGCACATGACAAGATTCGACTCGCCGAGCCGCGCA
>CAYFJO010000520.1:0-7277 GCA_964343305.1 uncultured Pirellulaceae bacterium
CCGTCGTCGTAAAGTTCCGGCAGGCAGCCCCAGCCTTCGTTTTGCATGCTGGCGATAGCTTTTGTTCGCTTTCCAGGATTCAAGTTGAGGGAATGGGATTCGAACCAGTGACTGTGGGGTTATATAATGTGGGATTTGCATGGAGGGCAGAAGCTCAAAGCGCCGGGTGCCGCGGCTGGCGTAGATTTGCCACCAAACGGTCAGAATTGCGGTTGGTGAAATAGACCTCTCGCAGTTCGTGGCTCTTCTTCGTGCGGTCGGTTGGACAACCTTCGGCGGCCAGACAAATCGGGCCAAGCTCAGAGGTTTTGTTCAAGATGTGACACCGCTGCGCCTTAGGGAAATCTCTTCAAGCGGGCGGGCCGATGCGACCGCCAGCAGGAAGCAGACCGAGAAACTCGCGGTCGCGATCCCCATCACGCGATAGATCAAATAACCTTGTGGCGACAGGTCGGGGCAGAGTTGTTCCGCCTTTGGATTCCACCAGCAACCGGCCAACGCCCCGCCGCTTCGATAAACCCTAAATGGCACGCCTTGATGGATTGTGTTTGCCATCGAATTGCCGATGTTTTCCGCTCGACAATAGATGGACCCTAAATGGCACTCCCGTGAGCAACCAACCAGACCCAGCGGCGATCCGCTGGGCTAGGCAGGTGGCTTATCGGGATTTCGCCCGTTTGCGGCTCCGCCGAGATTTGCCATTCGACTTGGCCGGTTTAGTGATCGCCGGTTCATCGACGACTCCAAGCGAGGGCAAGTCAATGAACTCGCCCATGTCATGCGGCAGCACGTGCTGACGGAATTGGCGTGACGCACTGGCGATGGCTTCGAAGTCGTCGGCAATCGACGAGGCCGACGAGACCATGCGTTGTGATTGCTCGCGAAGTTCCTTGGCATTCGCATTCAGACCAAACATTGTTTTGAAGAATTCCAACATGACCGTTCTCCTTTGAGTTGAGAAATAGAAGTGTGCACAAAGTCTACCCAAGACAATTCAACTGTCAATGACAGATCTTGTCTTCAATTCTTGCTCTTGTGCACAAATTCCATAAAATGAACGGTGTTATGACGACAAAAAAAGTTGAGAAAACTGTTTCCAAGGGCATTCGATTCCCAGAGTCAACGCTCAAGGCACTGAAGAGCGAAGCCAAGCGACTCAAGATGACCGAAAACAACTACGTGGTCACCATCGTGCAGAAGGCACTCGGGCTCAAAGCTGAACAGAAGACGACACTGCCCCTTCGTCGTGTCACATGCCCGTGCGGCCACAAGTGGAATACTCGGTCTGCGAAGCCTAAGTGCTACCGATGTAAGAAGTATCTGAAGACGTGACTGTCATCCAACTCCAATGGAATCACGGTGAGGTTTTCTGTTGGCGAGTCGACACTGTCGGTCTCCAACGGACGAGATGGCGAAAAGCATCCTGGCTATCGATTGTCAAAATGGGAGATTTGTGGCCTCGCATTGCTCGACAACTCGTTGCGGACCACGTTGGATAACATTGGTGTGGTGGTCTACAACAAATCGACTGGCGAATTGAAGTTGATTGGCGGGGGCCATGTTGGTTCCCACTTGATCCATTGGCTACC
The DNA here is from genome assembly GCA_964343305.1 of uncultured Pirellulaceae bacterium. Classification (GTDB taxonomy): domain Bacteria; phylum Planctomycetota; class Planctomycetia; order Pirellulales; family Pirellulaceae; genus CAYFJO01. The sequence goes on from CAYFJO010000520.1 coordinate 1,590, forward strand.
CGCGTCCCAAAGTCGACTGACGCTGGACCAGCCGTAAGCCAAAACCGCAAAAGAGCTCAATGCCGCCGTGCGATTGCTGGCGTCGTTTTTGCTGCGTTGTTGGCGACAATTGTGTGGAGTTGTGCAAATCAAATTTTTTGCGAGAGCGGGGGCTCCGCCCCCTGCACCCCCAGTTCAGAGGACAGAGGTTCAGAGGGACAGAGATCAGAAAGAAAGAAGACGACTCGGAAACTCAATCGCGAACCACTCGAAAACCAATGCCGTAGCCATGGTACACGGGACCGTCGACGTCGCGGAACGATGAACGGCAGAACCTCGGGAAGTCGCGGAAGTTGCCGCCGCGCAACACCCGCGAAGAGCCGGAACGGGGGCCACCCTCGTCGTCTTGTCGGTCCCTGTCGACTCGCGTTTGATAATGCGAAACGTTGTACCAGTCCCAGCACCACTCCGCCACGTTGCCGTGCATGTCGTACAGTTGCCAACTGTTCGGTTGGAGTTGCCGAGTCGGGTTAGTTTTGGGCTTTCTAATCCAAGCGTATTCTTTTAACTTCTCTACTGCACAACACCACGGCCCTGTTGTACCCGCTCGACAGGCATACTCCCATTCCGTTTCCGTCGGCAGCCGACCACCGATCCATTTGGCAAAACAAAAAGCGTCGTACCAAGTAACTTCGATCGCCGGACAGTTGGGATGTTTCGCGTATTGGTCCAACATCTCCTTGGTTGCCGACAAGTATTCAGCATCAAAAAGCGAAAACTGCTCTTTCGTCACCTGACCGGCCTGCAGCCAAAACGGCTGGCGAACACGGATTGGATGGACAGGCCCTTCGTTTCTCGATGCGTCGTCGTCCGATCCACCCATCGAAAACTGCTTGGTTTGGCCAGCCGATGGGCAGCGAGCAAAATTACACTCTTGCTCACTCTTCCTGTCCTGCCATTGCTCGTTGGTCAACAACCCAGCAATCTTCAGTCCCGCTTCCTGTACCAGCGACATCGCGATCTCATCCCCATTGGCAACTTGCTGGCAAAACGGTTGTCGGAATAACGGGAGTACTTCTTCCGTTCCCGGCAGCGCAACCTCTTTCGCCGCGGCTTGCAACTCATCCCCTGTCAACGGCAGGCCCGCATCGTCGTGATCGCCCATCTGCCGCAGCAACAACCCGTCCCCCTCGTGGTCCATCAAGTGCCAGGATCGATACATCAATTCCGTCGGCCGGCGTTGGCGCGGGTGAGTCGGATGGCGCGCTGGGCGTCGAGCAGCGGCACCTGATGTCGCAGCTTTGGCAGGCGATACTCCAGGATAATTGTCGCAATGCCGTTCTCGTTGAGCCATTGCGCGATCGGATAGCCCTCACGATCAGTAACATGGCGGATGTAGCCACCGCCCGGACAAAGCACGATGGCGTTACCGTTGGCCTTGTCGGAAGGCGGCAGGAACACTTCGAGTTCCAGGTTACAATCCTCAAACTTGCCGTCGCCAACGGGTGCCTTGCCGGACCAGAGGGCCACGCGCTCGGTCGGCGTCGGTTTAACCGGTTTGGCAGGCGCTTGCGCTGACAATGTCGAGTCCAGGGCGGTGATGAACAGGCCGACAACGGAGAGAAGAAGGCGTCTTTTCATAAGGTTCATTTCATTGACTGGTTTGTTCAAGGGCAAGCCGAAGGCGACAGCGCGTCGCATCAAACACCGACGCCTTCGGCTTGCCGCTAAACAATTCACTGTAGCATAGTCACGTACCAGCACGGCTGCACTGCGCCTCGGATTCTATCTTCGTTCCGAATCAAGCGCAACGCCTTCGCGATCGACCAATTTAGCGGCGTACAACAGCGCGTTGATAAACATCTTATCCGTCCCCATGAGCTTGCCGCTGAACCATGCTCGTGTTCCCTTGTAGCTGACCTTCTCACCAAGTGGATGCGTACCGAACAGAACGACCTTGCCCTTGCCACACTTGCCGGTCACGATCGCCGCTGGCTTACCGGTCGGAAAACCCAATGCATAGGTGCCGAGAACTTCGCAGTCTTTGCCAGCCACCATGATCGGGCCATTCCCGAAATGCATTCGAATCGTTCCGTCGCGGCCGCCCTTCACGAAATGTGGCTCCGCGTTCAAGGCGATGTTGTAGAGCCCCCAGACATCCATGGCGTAGCACTTGACGTCCACCAGTTTCAGCTTCTCGGCGAAATATGCGCCCTGACAACACCCCACATATCCACCGCCGTTTTTCACGTAGTCGACGATGTGCTGGAATTGTTCGGAATCGATCTGAAAACGCGGACCTTGAGGGAAGTGGATGACTGAGAATTGGCTGAGATCAATCCTGCCAATGTCCTCTGGGCGAATTCCCACACTGGTGACGCCTTCGGGGTAGGTTCCCTGCGATGGCTCGACGCCTCGAATTGGGTAGACCCGCCCTACTTTGCCTTCAAGCTTGGAAAGCAACGCGCGCCGCTCGGCCAATGCCTGATCGTCGATGGCAAGTCGTTTTGTTAGCGCAGCGAACCGGTCGCCTTTAATGCTGAACGACTCGGCTAGGAATGCGGCTTGAGAATGAGTGAACGCTCTCTTGTAAATTGCGATTTCATCCACGCTGATCCCGGCGTCGTGCTCGCCGCCGATGTCGAGCCGCGTGGGTCCGCCGAACCGATTGTCGGAACCGATGGTCTCCGCCCATTTGCCGTTGTGGTAAATCGCGAAGCTGTGTTCTTCCTTGTTCCAGACGAAGAGTACGTGGTTCCACTGTCCCGCCTTCACACGTCCATGCCAGAGAGTCAGTTCTTTGCGCCAACTCTTGCCCGCAATCGTGATGACCCAACGCAAGCCCACTGGCTTAAAGGTGAGCACGGCCTCGAAGTCGCTTTTGCCCTTAAGACGCAGCACATCACGCTCTGGCGAGTCGGCTGTTTGCGGAAAGTCGGGGCGGAATCGGATCTCCATCGCGCCTACCTTGCTGGGAAACGTGTCGCCCAGTTCATACCCAATCGATTTCCCAGCCTCGACCTTCAGCGCCTGCGAATTGTCACTGCGTGCGAAGCGAAGACCTTGCGACGCTGTTGGATCAAGCGACTCCCCTTCGAGCATTCCCTGAGCGGCGCCGTTGAATCCCGCGCGAAAGAAGATCGCATCGTCCTGAGCTCTCGCACGGCCGACGATCGAAGAAAGTATGAGCGTGATGAGAACCGGTAGGCCAGCCGACCTCGTCAGGAAATGTCTGCGTGTAGTCATCGTGTTTCCGATTTTGTGAGCGGCAAAGCGCTAGCCGCCGGTTTGTGATGCCAATTGTATCTTACCGGCGGCTAGCGCCTTGCCGCTCACTTAGACTAATGTCATGTAGCCGAACTCGTGAGAGTTCGGTCTTCTGAAGTCTCACGACTTCAGCTGTCGTCTATCGTTAGTCGGCCCGTGACTTTTGCGTTAAGCGGAGTGCGTTCAGGAAAGCCGCCAAGTTGACGCCGAAAAAACTCACGGCGATCCTGCTGCCAGATTTTCAACTCTTCGTCAGCCAGCTTCTCAAAAGCGGCATCGCGGCGATCGATGGCAGCGACCGCCTGTTTCTTTAGCCACGCGGTCATCATTTCCGTCTTGGGAACACCAGGGGCGAGTTCATCCGGAAGAACATCGAGTGATTGCGCGCGGCAGAAGCCCAGCGGCATAAGGAATATCAAACTCACGACGATAAGAATCGAACGGTTCATCTCAACACCTCAAAGGTTGTTACATCGTTAGGACCGTGGAAAAAATAAGTTCGGCGTTTGCTACCAACGGTTTTCATCCTGCCGCGCACTATTGCGGTCCGTATTCAAAGGCAACCTTGATGATCCCCGGCTTAACCTGCGGTGCTGGCTTGTCGAGAACGTTGCCACTCACGGTGGGCTTAATGGCCTGTGCGGCTTCCTTGGAGAGATGACTCGATCCACCGATACTGCTGATATGTACGGGCTTGATCCGCTCGCCGAAGAACCGGGCATTTCGGTAACGCACGGAATAAGCATCCTTGAGTAGGATCATTCGCATGTGCTCGCCATCTTTGCTGGGATAGTTCACTCCGTATCCGCCTTCCTTGGCAGATCGAAGGGGCTTCTCGGCATGTCCAATAATGCAGTCATTCAGGTCGATATCGTGCGGCGCGTATTTCTTCATGTTGGCGGCGTTCAAAAGCTCATTCCCCGGCCCCGCGCGACGCCCGCAGTCGAGCGTCGTCAATACAACGGCGTTCGGCATGTCGTGGAAGAGGCATTTCTCAACAAGGATGCCGATGTTCTCCGGCGCCAGATCCTCGATTCGTCCGGTTCGTGACTCGTAGTGAGACTTCAGATCAAGGCCGGAAACGCCAAGGCGGCGGAAAATGCAGTTTCTAATAACTGAGTCGTTGAAGCCGCCCGTCGTGTCGATGCCGTCGCGCAGGTTGTCCTGAAAAACGCAGTTCTCCACTAGCACTCGCCGCACGGCTCCGGTCGCGCCGCCGCCGGTCTTGATGCCATCGCCCTGACATTTCTCGATCAGGCAGCGCCGAAAGACCAGTTTGTCGCAACCCGTCAGCAACACCGACCAATGACCGCCAGCCACGTGCGTGCCGATGACCTCGATCCCGTTGCAATCCGTGAGCTTGAGATGATGGCCGATGGAACCCGTCAGCCGGCAGTTCTCGATCCGGATATCGCGCTTGCCGCGAGCCTGAATGCCGAGCCGTCTCGTGAAGTTCACTTCATGTTTTTCGCCAGTCGGGCCCAGCGGCGGCGTGTTCAGATAGGTGATCGCGAGGTTCCGCAAGACGGTCCCGTTGCCAGGTTCCAACAACGCGCGATTGTTCTTCGGCTCGGCTGCGTCGGTAACGTCGAACCCGCCTCCCTTCACCGCGGAGAGCGTGAAGTTGTCCGGCAGATTATGGCTACCGGCGATGCGGTAGGTGCGCTGCAAGCGCAATTCATCGCCCGTCTTCAGCTTGCCGCTTTCCAGCAACTGCTGGAACGCTTTGGTGACATCCTGATCCGCCTTCCAACCGAAGTCCGACGAGTGATGAATTCTGGTTGGCTTGCGTTCTTCCGCCTCGCTGAAAGTGATGGCGGAGAGAATCGAGAAACACGTCAGCGAAGAGCCCAGAAACGCGCGGCGAGAAACGTCGCATCGGGACAGATAAGAATCGATCGAAAGGGGCATTGGGATCTCTCCGTTATGGATAGAAGTTGCAGCGCCAGTTCAAGCATCGCAATCCGCAGCGTCGCGTCGAATCGCCGGCTCTACAACCGGCGTGCTACTTTGGTGTACCCGGTCCATTTTTCGGCAGCGGGTCGAGCGGCAGACCCGTCGATACGAGCTCGATCCCGCTGAGCAGGCTCTGGCCCTGGTGCGTGGTAAAGGTAAGCGTGCAGTCGCCATCGAGTTGGACACCGGTGAATTCTTTGACCAGGCACTTCATCCTGCCCTGGGCCGCGACGAAGATATCGAAATTCGATAGCACAGGTTTTCCCTGCAGAGCGACATCGAACACGCGGGCCCCGGCCGCGGTGTGTTGTGGTTCGACAAAGTAGAGCCGCACGGTAAACATTCCGGACTTCAGTTCCGTCAGACGCAAAGACTCTATGCCTTGTGCGCCAGAGGCACAGACCCAGGGCCAGCCTTGCCCTTCCTGTATGAACAGGGAATGGTGATAAAAGTAGTCGGGGGTCGCCGGTTGCGTCTGGAGTTTTA
>CAYFJO010000521.1:0-7263 GCA_964343305.1 uncultured Pirellulaceae bacterium
ATCGATACCGATGGCGCGACGGATGGCGTGGCTGCTGGCGACATTCTGTTCGACACGATCGGGCTCACAGCGGTCAACGGATCGAACGTCGATCTGGTCTTTAACACAACTGGAACAGGCGCTGACGCGGACGGGGACATCGTGTTGAATTTGCCGGTTGTTGCCGCCAGCATCGATTTCGACGCGGGCCGAATCACGGTCGGCTCAATCACCACGCGAGGCGGCGGAAACACGGGCAACGCCAACATTGATCTCAACGCAACTGCATCGACCGGAACGGCGATCACATTCAACGGCTCGGCGATCGACAGCACCAACGGCGGAGCCAACGCAGCGGGTTCGATTAAATTGACGACCGCGGGCGGACAGATGCTGCTCAACAACGCCGGCGCGGCTGTGACATTCCGCACGGACGTTGTGGGCACGTCCGACCAGTCAATTACGATCGACGCTCCGCTGAACGCAATGGCAAGCGAGGCGCTTACCCTGCGGGCAGGCGATGGCACAACGGCCGGCACCGGCGCGATGAGCGACGTCGATGTCAATCGTTCGCTCGGGGGTGCAGGACAACTCGGCTTGTTCACCGTGCTCGCGGATGAAGTCAACATCGACGGAAATCTGGAAGCGACCGGCATTACGATCACGGCGACTTCGACCGGTGCATCGCTGCAAATCGGCAGCGGCGACGGCAGCGGCGTGACCGATCCAACGCTGGATTCCAACGGCAACGACATCACGCTAACCGTCAACGGCTCGATGGATGCCAACGCCAGCGCGTCGATCACCTCGACCGGCGCGACGGCTGAAGATGAAGTCTTCCTGCTGCCGCTGACTGGTTCGCAATCGATCGGTATCGGCGACGGTGCGACGATGGCCGACGTCGACATCAGCGAGAACTTGATTCGTGCGGTCGACAACACTTTGACAGAAATCGCGGTTGGTCTCGCCGGTGCTGGTCAAACGGGCGATATTTCGATCAACGATGCGGGCGGTTTGACCGCGGTCAATACGACCTTGCGATTACGTGCCGGTGCGGCAAGCGTCAACCTGGCGAGCGACGTGCAGATCACGAATTCGGGCAGCGATTTCATTATCGACGGCAGCGGCTCGACGACCAACATTCAAAACACGCTCGAAATCGAAACCACCACGGGCGATATCGATATCAACGACAGCCTGTTGTTCGGCGATGGCGACGTGGATGTCGAGTCGTTCACGTTGACGCTCGACACGTTTGCAGGCGCTGGCAACGTCGCCGTCGACGGCAACATTCGTGACACCATCGACACAGGCAATCTAACCGTGACCGCTGGTTCGGGAAGCGCCGCACTTGGCGACCAGACGTCGGACGAAATCGGCGACACGGCGACGAGCAACCGTTTCGGTGATGTAGACGTAACAACGACGGGCACGATCACAGCGAATCGCATGATGGCCGAGACGTTCATCGCATCGGCGGCCAGTGGTGGCGTAGTGATGCTGAACAATGCGATCGACTTGGACAACGGTGCGGCGGGCGATGTGCTGGACGTGAACAACAAGGCGAGCGTTACGTTCGCCAACGCGGCGTCCGTGACGACGGCTAATTCCGGCGCGGTGAGCTTGGACGGCGATGCCTCGTCGACGCTGGTCATTGGCACGGGCGATTTCAACCTCGATGGCTCTTTCACCGAAGGTGATTTTACGAGCGTCGACTTTGGCAGCGACATCGACACGACGAACGACAACGTGACGTTCAACAACGCCCTGACGCTGACCGACAACGTCGACTTCGACACGACTGGCACAACTGCCGGCAATATTCACTTTGTTGGGACTGTCGCTACGGGCGGCAACAACTTGACACTGGATGCCGGCACCGCGGGCGATGTCACGGCGGCCGATTCGCTCACGGGCGGCGGCAATTTGACGGTGCGAGACGGTAGCGTTCAGTCGTTCCAAGCCGTGACTGTCACGGCGCTTGACATTCAAGATGCAACCAACAGCGTCACGCTCGACGGTGCCTTGACGGTCAACGGCACGACCGACATCGACGTCGACGTGACCGACGGAGTCGCCGCGACGTTCACGGCCAACAGCACGATCACGTCTGGCTCGTTTGCTTTGGATGGTAACGGCACGAACGACACGTTCACGTTCAACGGCACGCTGGAAACCAACACCACCGCCGCTACCATCACGCAAGCGAACCGCGTCGATTTCAACGCAGACGTTACCGCCGAGACGAACCTGACCGTCCAGAACGTCAACACCGAAGTGCAACTCGCCACTGGCGTTGACCTACTGGCCGAAGCGGGCAATGTCGACTTGAACAACAGTGTCACGTTGATCGACTTGGCCAGCACGGGCACAAACATCATCACCGCTCGCGGCAGTGAAATCGAACTGGCCGCGGTCAGCGATTCGATGGAGGTGGTCGAATTGGAACTCAACGCCGACGGCGGCATCACGGTCGACACGGTTGTGCTCGACAGATTGGCCGGCGCGCTGTTGGACATCGATCTGGACGAAAACGGTGGCGGTGCGACGTTTGCGGCTAACATGTTGCAAGCGGGGCAAATGACATTCGATGGCACGGGCACGGATGACACGTTTAACTTCAACGGCACGGTCGAAACGACCGACGCAGCCACCGGAACGATCGTCGTTACGCAAGCGGGCAATGTGAATTTCGCTGGCTACATGGACGTCACGGCCGAGACTGACTTGACAATTCAAAATGTTGGCACCGAAGTGCAACTGGGCACGAACGTTGACCTGACCGCCGAAACGGGCGATGTGGACATCAACAACTCGGTGACGCTGATCGACTTGGCCGGAACGGGAACGAACATCATCTCCGCGCGAGGCAGCGACATCGAACTGGCCGCAATCAGTGATTCCAGCATCATCGACGAATTGCGGTTGAATGCCGACGACAACATCACGCTGGATTCAGTCACACTGGGCGATCAAGCCAACGTGCTGCTGGATATCAATCTCGACGAAAACGGTGGCATCGGGATGTTCTCCGCGAACGCGCTGCAAGCAGGTCAAATGACGTTCGATGGCACGGGCACGAACGACACGTTCAACTTCAACGACCGCGTGGAAACGACCGACGTGACGACCGGAACGCTGGTGATCAACAACGCCGCCAGCGTCAATTTCGGCGACGGCACGGGCAGCGACGATGATGTGACAGCCGAGACGTCACTGACGGTGTCGAACGTGGCAACGCAAGTGGCACTGAACAACAACGCGGATTTGACGGCCGAGAACGGGGCGCTAATGATCGTCAGCGGTGTGACACAGATCAATTTCGTCGGCACAACCGCAGCGCACAATGTGATCGACGGCAACGGCGACGCGCTCGTGCAACTGGCTCCGATTGTCAGCACCAGCCCGACTTCAGCCACAGTCAATTCCGAAGGCAACATCACGCTGGATTCGGTCAACCTCAATTCCATTTTCAACGTCAACTTCGACAACGACAACGATACGACGGACGCTCAGCTTTCGGCACCGCAAACGATTTTGGCCAACGAGTTGAACGTTGACGGCGGCGATGACAACAACAACGATGACGCAACGTTTGCCATGACGCTGACCACCGATACGGCCGATATCAGCATCAACGACATCGATGTGCTGGACCTCGACGGCGATGTAACGGCCGCCACGTCCATCGTGGTCACAGACGTCACGCGAGTCGACCTGGACGACAACGTGGACCTGACATCGAACGCCGGCGATGTGGACGTCGCGACGGATGTCACGCAGATTCTTCTGAGTGGTGCCGCGGGGACGAAAACGGTGGTGACGGCGAATGCCGTTGGTGCGGCGGGCGGTTCCGTGACATTGGCTTCGGTCGCGGACAGTTCGCCAGACGAATTCGAAATCAACGCGGACACAAACATCACGACGTCGTCCATCGCGATCACGAACGTGTTAGACGTGAATTTGGTCGACGCGGGGGCAAGCGTGTTGAATGCCAGCGGTGCGTGGAGTGCGAGCATGATCACAGTCGATGGTGCGCAGACGACGGGCACGGATGACGACACGTTTAACTTTGGTTCAACCGTCACGTCTACAACGGCTGGCGTCACGATTCAACAGGCCAACATGGTTGATTTCGATGGCGACGTGACTGCCGCGAATACTTTGCTGATTGTTGAGGTTGCAACAGAAATCGATTTGGCAGCGGGTGTTGATTTGTCCGCGACGGTTGGCAACACAACCGTTGACGGCCCGATTGATTTAAGCGGAACGAACGGAATCAACATGGTTTCGTCGGTCACTGGAAATGTCGATCTGCAGGAAGCCGTTATCGACAGCGGCACGCCAGCGGAATTGGAACTCAACGCGGCAAACAACGTGACAGTGGTGTCGACGACTATTACCAATTTGCTGGACATCAATGCCGATAGCGGGTCGATCGAGGCAACTGGCACATTGGCGGCGGGGACGGCCGACCTGAATGCCGCGACAGGCATCGGAAACAGCGCTCCTCTGTCCATGTCCGTGGCCGATTTCGACGACATTATCAACCGTGCCAACGGCAACATCGACATCGACAACACGCTGGGCACCGCCGTGACCGTCGACGTTCTGTCGCTCACAGGTGGCGGCACGATCAATTTTGATCAAACGGGCGGCGGCAACGTCAGCTTCATGAGCGTCACGACGACCAGCGACACCTCGCCCACCGACGGCGAAGATGACATCACGCTGACCAACGACAGTGGCGATCTGATCATCGCCGGCAATTCGACCACGGCCGCGGGCGAAGGCGACATCGTCTACACGACGACCACCTCAGGCGACATCCGGCTCGTTGGCTCGACCACGGCACTGCAAAACAACGTGACTCTGACCGCGGCCGGGGCCATCGTCGACGGAGATACCGACCAGTCGACGGACATCTCGGCTGCGAACCTGGTCGCGTCGGCCGGCAGCGGCATTTGCACGGCGGCGAATCGTCTCGAAACAGTTATTCAAGACGCGGCCAATGCCAACAACGCGGGCGACCTCGAAGCCAGTGGTGGCACCGGCGGCGTGCATCTGGTCAACACCGGCGATTTGAATCTCGGCGGCATCAACTTTGGTGCCGGCGGTTTCAACGATTCCAGCGGCAACCCTGTCGTGGTCACGGCCAATGGCGGCGGCATTGCCATCGAGGCCAATAGCAGTTTGAGCGTCAACGGCCCCGTCCGCGAACTGGGCGGCGGCAGCATCGAACTCAAGGCCGATGAAAATGTGACCATCAACGACAGCGTGCTGGACCCGTTGTCCGAAGTCGAAGTCAACGGCGCCGGACGAATTCGCGTCGAAGCTGGCGGCACGGCAACGTTGGTCGCACCTGGCGGACAGTTCGTCATCGTACGAACGGCGACGGGTGAAATTGTGAATGTACCGGCCGTCGTCACGGTTACGCCAGTGGATCAAGGGGGCTCGCACGTCACCTCGGGCGGCTTGGGGGCGATCGACGTGACGCTCGGCGACGCGGCCCTGTTCGCCGAGATGAACTTCCGCGTGCTCAACAACTGGAATGACTTTCCTGCCAACCAGCCAATCGACGACCATCCGATTCCTGGCAACGCGTCGTCCAATTCAACAAATCCGCTGAACGCCGGAACCCACCGGTTCTTCCACACCTATAGGTTTGGCAACCCGGATATATTCAATCCGGCGGCGGACATTCCCGTGCAAGTGACCGTACGCTGGGACCCACGCGCGGGCGTGATCGAGGGCATCGAGTTCTTTGCCGCGGGCGTTCGAATCGAAACGATTGTCGACGTGCTGCTGACCGTGCCGGGCGAAGGGCTGGTTGGGTTCATCATCATCGCCGAAAGCGAAGTGATCCCTGTGGCATCGCGCGAAGAAGGTGGCACGGTGGTGATCCAGGACGTTTCGTCCGCCGCGCCCGAGTCCGTCCAGGAATTCGTGTCGTCGGCCGCGGCCGCGGATGAACTGGTTGTCGATGCCGAACTGCTGTTCTTCACGATCGAGGATCCCGAAGGCAAAGAAGGCCGACCGATTCTGTTGCAAATTTGGCTGCTCGAAAAGGACAAGTTATTGGATCTATTCAAGACGTTTCCCAACAACGTCTATCACATCTATTTCAAACAAGCAGGTTCGAACGATGTGTTGGAGCTGTATCACATCGAGGTGATTGGCAACAAGATCCGCACCCCCGATTTGGACAAGCCGGACGAAGCGCCGGACGCCCCGGACGCTGAAGACGCCTCGCCAGAAGCTGGCGAAGGAGCCTGGCTCCAGCCATTGGCCGAACCATCCCAGGCGTGGATTGCAGCAGCCAAGTCGCTCGATCCCGATGCGAAATCCGTAGAGGAGTCGCAACAAAACTCTCTGATTCTACCGCATCCAAATCCTGTGGAATCCGAGCACAAAGATGCGATCGAGCAGGATGTCCCCGCACCGCAAAAGGGCGTCGAGCGACCGCTGGTCACTGGAGCCATGGCAGCGGGTGCGATGATTGTGGGCGCGTCGAGAAGACCGTGGAAAGACCGAGTCGAAGAAGCGATGGAGTTGGAAGAGTATTCGTTGAGCAAACGGGACAGGTTGCTTCGGCGGCTGAAGAATTCCGGGAAATAGTTTGGTTTCGCCGAAAACTGTCCTTTAAGGAACGCTCCGAACAGCGTACGACGGACTTCCAAGTCCGTCACATCACCCGACTCGAAAGCCCTCCGCGCGATCAAAAGAATCTACCCCAATAGTCGAGAAAAGTAGTTGCAATTCTGACGGGGGGCTTGTAGTACGTCAAACTCGAATTGGGGTGTCCCTTCCGCCGCGATCCTCACTTCACAGAAATCACCAACCACCCCCGCCATTCTGCCCAGCCAAAAACCGCCACCGACAAATTGAATCGATCTTTGGCTGACAATCGTCAGGCTGTGAGCCAGGGAGAGGAATTAGCCACATGAATGCTCCCGTTGTTTGTGATTCGTGTAGCAGACAATGATTGGAGATAAATCCATGAACGACACGGACAATCAAGATGAACTGATCGCATCGTTGGATGGTCGCGAGTTGCACTATTCTATTGAGTTCGCTGGCAAACGAGATGTCAAATCACTCTTTGCTCTGTGGCCTTGCTGCGCAGGACTACAAGCGACTCCAGCAGGAGAATCCAGCGTACAAGCACGTTTACGAACGCCTTGGCTCTGGTCCCTGTTCTGCCAACATCTGGAAGTGCTATCGCGGACAAGAGTAAGCGCGCACCAGAACCGTTACGAGGGTGTGGTTGACGCTGCGGCGGCA
>CAYFJO010000522.1:0-7262 GCA_964343305.1 uncultured Pirellulaceae bacterium
CCTGCCGGCTCGGCGTTAAACGACGTATGCGGACATTACTAACTGGCCGTGGTATCTCTCGAGATTTCGATGAACAACTGCAATATCAATACGTCGAACGACTGTTGGTCAACGCCGTTTGGCTGGTGCGGCTGCGATGGGTGGCTGTGGTGGGTCAACCTGACACTTGCGGCCGTGGTGTTGCCGGCGACATGGAGGTGGATCCTGATCGTGATCGCCGTCGCTTGTTTGGCTGGGCTATTTATCACACATGTTCCAATGGCAGAAACTTGAAGTTCTTCAGTGCGCGAGATCGCTGCGGGTGCCGATTTGGACGAAGCAATTGTCCCGGCTCACGCTCAATATAAGGATTGGGAAACGATGCACATCGCGGTCACGGGAGCGAGCGGACTGGTTGGCTCGGAATTGATTCCGTTGTTGACCGCCGGGGGACATCAAGTGACGCGGATTGTTCGCGGTGACGCGGGTGACGATGAAGTGCGTTGGGATCCGGCGGCCGAGTCGTTCGACGCCTCGCCGTTGAAGGGTGTCGATGCGGTGGTTCATCTCGCCGGCGAAAACGTCGGAGGCGGTCGTTGGACTGGCGCGATGAAACAACGGATTCGCGATAGCCGAGTTGGCGGAACGCGAGTTCTTTGTGAAGGGTTGGCTCGAATGCAATCGCCGCCAAAGGTGCTCGTCGCGGCGTCGGCGATCGGTTTCTACGGAAATCGCGGCGATGAATGGGTGGACGAATCGAGCACGGCAGGCGGAGGATTCCTGAGCGAAGTTTGCCAAGAGTGGGAAGCCGCGATGCAGCCAGCAAAGGATGCAGGGATCCGGGTCGTTCAATTGCGCATCGGCGTCGTGCTGAGTCCCAGCGGTGGCGGATTGTCGAAGATGCTCACGCCGTTCAAACTCTGCGCTGGAGGCGTCATTGGCAATGGCCGGCAATACTGGAGTTGGATTTCGATCGACGACGCGGCGGGGGCGATTCACCACGCGTTGATGACGGAGTCGCTGAGCGGTCCGGTCAACGCCGTCGCACCGAATCCGGCAACGAACCGAGAGTTCACCAAAACGCTCGGCCGAGTCCTACGTCGGCCCACGATCTTTCCGATGCCAGCATTCATGGCGAAGTTGATGTTGGGTGAAATGGCGGAAGATTTGTTGCTGTCCAGCACGCGCGTGGAGCCGAAAAAATTGCAAGACACTGGCTACGAGTTCCGGCAACCCACGCTCGAAAAATCGTTGCGCCACGTCCTCGGCGGGTGATTGCTCGGCTCCGTGCGTCAAGGTACTCTGTGATCCATGCAAAAAACCGAGAAATATGATGCCGTTTTGCTCGTTTCCTTCGGCGGTCCCGAAGGTCCCGACGATGTGATTCCGTTCTTGGAAAACGTGCTCCGCGGCAAGAACGTACCGCGCGAGCGAATGCTTGAAGTTGCCGAGCATTACAAGCGTTTTGGCGGCGTCAGTCCGATCAACGGTCAGTGCCGCCAGTTGATTGGCGCGTTGCGCAGTGAATTGAATTCCAGCGGGCCGGACTTGCCGATCTATTGGGGCAATCGCAACTGGCACCCGATGCTCGCCGATACGCTTCGCCAGATGAAAGAGGACGGCGTTCAACGGGCACTCGCGTTGATGACGTCGGCATTCAGTTCGTATTCGGGTTGCCGCCAATATCTGGAAGACATCGAACGCGCACGAACGGAAGTTGGTGATGGTGCTCCGCAAGTCGAAAAACTGCGTGTCTTTTACAACCATCCCGGTTTTGTCGAATCGACTGCCGCACGTGTGCGGGACGCTCTTGCGGAAATCCCCAAAGACCGACACCAGACAACGCAACTTGCTTACACCGCGCACAGCATCCCGATGGCAATGGCCAATGGATGTGACTACGCCGTTCAATTGAGCGAAGCGTCACGGCTGGTCACCGAGAATCTTGGCCAGTTCAACAGCGTACTCGTGTACCAAAGCCGCAGCGGCCCACCATCGCAGCCGTGGCTGGAACCCGACATTTGCGATTACTTAAAAGAAGTTCACGCAAGCGGCCAGTTTACCGATGTCGTCATCGTGCCGATCGGATTTATCTCCGACCACATAGAAATTCTATTTGATCTCGACACCGAAGCTCGACATGTGTGCGACGAATTCGGCCTGAACATGGTGCGGGCAAAAACCGTCGGCACGCATCCGGTTTTTATCAGCATGATTCGCGAATTGATTTCAGAACGAGTCTGCGGCACCGAGCGCCGATGCCTCGGCGCGATGGGACCAAGCCTCGATGTTTGCCCCGATAGATGCTGTCCATCGGGTCGGCCAACTCAACGACCATCGGCAACTTGACGGCAGTTAGTTCGCATAGTCGAGCATACCCATCTACTACAAGTGATACCTCCCGTCACTGCATTCGCGGGTTTTGTCGGCGGTGGCTTCATCTTTTAGTTCTTGCTTCTCGGCCGTGCCGCGGTCGTGTTCCAAGTTGTGGTCTTCGTCGGCTTGTTCTTTGCCGAACTCCTGACAGGGTCTGACCCGGGTCTGACCCTAGACCTGACCCCATTTCCACTATCATTGACTTTTAACTTTATGCCGCCCAGCGTAGATCAAAAGTTAAAAGTCAAGACCAGACCCCATTCTTCATTAAACATCCCTTTCAAATCCGCGTTCAACGATTCGTTCCTGCCTTGTTGCGGATTGTCCTGAACTGCTCAGTGAGTTCCGCAACTTTCGCGGGGTGCTCACTCGCCAGATCATGATTCTGTCCGAGATCACCCTTCAGGTTGTAGAGTTTTCCTGCCGGCTTGCCTGTCATTCGTGGACCAATGAGAACCCAGTCTCCTGAGCGCATCGCATAACTGCCGGTTGTGTTGTAGACGAGTGTTTCGTGAGCCTTGTCGGATTCGCTTTTGAGGACGGGAAGGAGATCGATGGAGTCTTCAGCGGCAGTTTCGGGGAGTTTGTGGTTTGTGATGGCGGCCAGGGTGCGCATCAGGTCGATCTGTGAAACCAAAGCGTGTGACTCGCTGCCCGGCCTGACGACACCAGGATAGGTGATGATGAACGGTACACGATGCCCGCCTTCATACACCGAGCGCTTGCGCCCACGCAGGGGCGCTGCTGACCAGTGACCGAAGCGTTTTCTGAATCCATCTGTGACATGTTCGGGGCCATTGTCCGAGGTGAATACGATAATGGTGTTGTCCGCCTGGCCGCTTTTCTCCAGCGCCTCCAGCAGTCGGCCAACCGCGTCATCGGTTTCGATGATGTAGTCGCCGTAATGACCGCATTGCGACTTGCCGCGGAACTCCTTGTTGGGGATGAGCGGAAGGTGGGGTGAAGGAAAAGAGAAATAGAGGAAAAATGGTTTCCCGCTCTTCGCGCGATTCCTGATGTAATCCACGCCGCGCTGAGTGGTTGTCGGGATGTTTTCGAAAGGATCCCATCCCGTGACCATGGGGCCGCGTGAATGGCCCCAGCGCACATCTTTCAAGGGTTCCATTTTCGTGCAGTCACCCACGATGTCAGGCGCTTTGACGACCTTGTTGTCTTCGATCCAGCAGAAGGGCGGCATGTTGATCACGTCGTCGCCGAAGTAGTGGTCGAAGCCGCTCGCCATGGGCCCGCCGGGAATTGGCTTGGACCAGTCGAAGGCGGCCGGCGGAAGTGCGGAGCGAAATTGACCCTTGACAGGTGCGACAGGTTTGACCTCAGGATTCTGGATGGCTTTCCAGTCCCAGCCGAGGTGCCACTTGCCGATGCAGGCGGTGTGGTAGCCCTGCTGCTTGAGCATCTCGGGAAGCGTGAGACTCTCGGGGCTGATAACTGGCTGTCCAAATCCCCAGATCACCTTGGTGATGCGCCGCCAGTGATAGCGTCCGGTGAGCAAGGCATAGCGCGACGGCGTACAGATTGAGCACGAGGAGTGCCCGTCCGTGAACCGCATGCCTTTCGCGGCCAAGCGGTCGATGTTCGGAGTCAGGATCTTCTTGTCCTCATCCGGGTTATAGCAACTGACATCGGCATAGCCGAGGTCGTCGGCGTAGAGGATGAGAAGATTGGGCGGCTGGGTGTGGGCGGCGTGCGCCGTTGCAGCTATAAGAGCGCAACAGGCAGTGAAAAGAGCGACGGCGCGGTAGCGCAAACGGATGGAGTGCGACGGGACCATCGGTGCCTGGGTATTTGCTGACAGAATCATCGATAATTGAATTGTAGTAGCCACTACTTGATCTGACGGGAACGACCTAAGTTACGAAGCTGTTCTTTGGGAGGGGCCTTCTCATTGATCATCAGCGGACGACATTCTTCCCACCATTGATTGTAAGCCGCTTTCATTTTGCCAAGAACCTCGGGATTTTCGGCGGCGATGTTCTGTTCTTGTCCAGGGTCAGTTGCCAGATCATAAAGCTCCCATCCCTTCGTCTTTCCATAATGCTTCTCGTAGTTTTTCGTATAGACGATGTGTGTTCGTTTAGCCGTATACCGACATGATCGGCATTTCTCGTGGCCACAGTCCCACGATTGTGAAATCAGGGCGTATTTCTTCCAACGGACACCGGAAGAAGTATCCTTATGCCAGTCCGCGATACTTTCCCAGCGGGCACGGTGGGTGAAGATCATGCGGTCATCATAACGGCTGCGGTTCGTTTCTTCGCCGCGCAAGAGCGGCACCAAACTGATTCCGTCCAGCTTATCCGTTGTTTCCTCAGGCAGCTCACAACCTGCGAGCTCGGCCAGTGTCGGAAAGACATCGATGTGAGCGGCCATCTCATCCACCGTCGCCGGTTTCAGAACACCCGGCCAATACCAAAACGAAAAGGCCCGGGTTCCTCCCCGCCAGCAGGAACTTTTCGCGCCCCGCATTCCTGCGTTATAGCGGTCCATTCCCATTGTCGCCCCATTGTCATTGATGCAGATGATGAGTGTTTTCTTCGTCAGCTTCAATTCATCCAAATGCTTGAGAAGCAGCCCCAAGTTGTAATCGATATTGGCGATCATCCCGAAAAACGGGCCGATCCCAACGGAAAACTCTTTGGGACACCCGAGCGGTGTGTGAGGCGAATAGGTCGCCAGATAGGTGAAAAACGGGACGTCTTTGCTATTTTCGATGAAGGTCATCGCTTCGTCAAAGAACACGTCCGTGCGAAACCCGCTGGTTTTCTCAGGTTCGCCATTGCGTAGAATCGTTGGGTTATTGTGCGAAACCTGAGAATCCCTTTGGACAACGGCGGAAACATCAAACCCTCTTTTCATGCGGAGCATACCCCTCCTTCAAACCCAGATGCCATTTGCCGAAGTGACCGGTCGCATACCCGGCGTCTTTCAACACTTGAGCAACCGTCGCACTTTTCAGATTCATGTAACGCCAGGGTTTCTTGGTATGCGTTACCCCCGACTTGAATTCATGCATTCCGGTCATCAGCGCACAACGTGTTGGTGCACATGTCGGACTGACTGAAAAATCCTGAAAACTCACCCCTTCTGACTGCAGCTTGTCGAAGTTGGGGGTTTTGGTCTTGAGCTTCGGATGCCCATTTCCACCGGTATCGCCGTATCCCTGGTCATCGGTGAGGATCAGGATGATGTTGGGTCGGCCGCCACGTTGGGTCCTGGCAGCGTCCGCAGTACCGCCGAGAAGCGCCACGAAGCCTGCGGTCAGGCAGAAGCACACCAAGGAGCGGCGGAGGTTGGATCGTGTTGTCATATTCATCGTGCTTTCCCTGATCTGATTCATTTTCTCTTCTTCGGGCGCGAGCGTTCATTGGTTACGATCTCGTCGAGCGCCTTACCCAAAGCACGCCCGAGAGCGATTTGGCCGGGGCCATCAAAATGAACCATGTCGGGCTTCATAGTAAATCCGACCGTTGAGACCATCTTGCAGTTCTCTATGGCTTCCGGCTTTCCTGAGTCCTGGTCAGCGGCTTCCATTTGCGCATGCATCGTCTTGAGGGCAGCGAAGCGAGCGGGGACGGGTCCATTTGGAACGATCTGGCCGAAAGCCATCGGGAGTTTCCTGGCTTCAAGACCGAGATCTTCACAAAGACGGGCGCGGAGATTCCTGAGACTCGTAGCGTAGACGCTGGCGGATTCTTCGCGCTTGGCATCCTGTTCGCCCTGCATCCAGATGAAGCCCCGGATAACAGGCGTGTGATTCCTGGTTTTCAGAAAACGGAGGCTTCTCTGATAGAGATTGAGCATGCCCTTGTAGTGCCCTCCTCGATTGTCGTCCTGGGCGTCTACCCCGGGGTAAAAGTTCGATCCTCGTGCCTTCACCTCAGTCCCGCGCCATTTGCTTCCCGACCAACCGGCGTGCAGAGCTATACCGCTCGCGGCGTACTTGATGAGA
This sequence comes from uncultured Pirellulaceae bacterium, assembly GCA_964343305.1. Lineage (GTDB taxonomy): Bacteria > Planctomycetota > Planctomycetia > Pirellulales > Pirellulaceae > CAYFJO01. The sequence goes on from CAYFJO010000522.1 coordinate 6,326, forward strand.
TAAACAGGGCGCTCCCTGGTAGCCATTTCAAGGGCGAAGCCAATCTCTGGGCCTAAGGAGGGTACTTTCTTCCCGGTGGTTTTTCCGAGTGTAAGCGGTTCGATGGTTTTGCCACGCACGAAAAAAGCGTTCGGAATGACCTTCGGGATGTCTTCCTTGAGGTCGGCAACGAGTCCGCAGCCCTGCATGTTGGACTGCCCACTCAAAAGGTAGACATCGATTTCGCCGGCCTCGCCGGCTGTTATGAGGCCGCAGGCGCCTAGCAAGATGATCAAGATGATGCGGAGCCCTAATACGAATCTTAGCACTATTTCATCCTCCTCCGCTGCTCTCTCAGCGACCAGGTTCACCGGGCACGCGGTCCAAGGCGACTACACTGTGAACAACAATTCAACGTAAACGAAGGAGAAGACGTTGAAAAGCCGAAAGACGAGCGTGCTCCGGTGCAACGACTTATGCCGCATTTCGGATGACGGCAAGCGCCACGAACGTCACAAGATGATTGGGCCTGTCGCCGGGAAGCAGAAGCTATTTCTTGCGATCGGTCGGAGCGGCGGGTTCTTCGGACGGCGGACCGACGAGAACGGCCACGTAGGGCATTCCCTTCTCCGTCTTATGCTCTTCGACTGCCGCGATCGCGCGGCTACCCGGTTCATCCGTCAGTGAAGCGGTCACATCGGGACCGCCGGGCCCCCATCCCCTAAGGAGTACTTTGATGCGGCCCTCGGCCCGCTCAGGAATATCCGCGCCCACGGGACAATAAAATATATCGCCCAGTTTCCCACCATCCCACACGTCCGTTGCTTCAAAGGGGGCAAGATCCAGAGGCACCCACCCGGTCACGGCGGTGAACTTGGCCTGCCCGAGTTTCTTGAGATCCTTAGCAATCCAAGACTCGACGACGGGGCGATCCTTATCGCGATCCGCCGGGTCGGTG
>CAYFJO010000523.1:0-7214 GCA_964343305.1 uncultured Pirellulaceae bacterium
GAGTTGCTGCGGGTCGCGCGTCGCTTTTCGGCATTCATCAACGTCGACATGGAATCGTACGACAAAAAAGACGTGACGCTGGAAGTGTTCAAGCAAGTGTTGATGGAAGAAGAGTTTCGCGACGCGGGTGATGTTGGCATCGTCCTCCAATGTTACTTGAAAGACTCGCCACAGGACCTGCTGGCGCTGCGAGACTGGGCGGTCAAGCGTGGCAAACCGGTTTGGGTACGGCTCGTGAAAGGGGCCTACTGGGATTACGAAACGACGCACGCGTTGTCGACCGGTTGGCCGGTCCCCGTGTTTGAAGAGAAATGGCAATCCGACGCCAATTTCGAACAGCAAACACGCTTTTTGATGAAGAACCATCACCATCTGCGTCCGGCCCTCGGTTCCCACAACATTCGTTCGCTGGCTCACGGGATGGCCGCCGCCGAGCATTTTGAATTGCCCGACGGCGGGTTCGAGATCCAAATGCTTTACGGGATGGCCGACGCGGAAAAACAAGCGATCGTCGATCTCGGTCATCGGCTAAGAATCTACATGCCTTACGGTGAACTGATTCCGGGAATGGCCTACCTGGTGCGGCGTCTGTTGGAAAACACATCCAACGACTCCTTTGTCCGCGCCGGCTTTGTCGAACACCAATCCGTGGACGCCTTGTTAAACAACCCCAACGACATCGGCTCAAATGGTCCATCCGAAAGCCAACGCGAGGAATCCATGAACAACGACGCGAATGCCACGTTGCAAGCCACGTTCCAGAACGAACCGCCGATCGATTTTGCGGTCAAAGAGAATCGTGAAAAGATGGCGGATGCGCTGCAACAAGTGCGAAGACAATTCGGCCGCGTCTATCCGCTCGTGATGGATGGACAGGCGGTCGAATCCAGCGAGACAATGAATTCCATCAACCCGTCAAACAAAGAAACGGTAGTCGGGACCTTCCACTTGGCTCAGCCCGAACACTGCCAAGCAGTGGTTCGTGCGGCAAGGCGTTCCTGTCGCGAGTGGTCTGCTTTCGGGGGGGAAAAACGGGCTTCGTATCTTCGCGGTGCCGCGCAGTTGATGCGGGAGCGGTTTTACGAATTGTCGGCCTGGTCCGTTTACGAATGCGGCAAGCCTTGGCGCGAAGCGACGAACGACGTCTGTGAAGCGATCGATTTCTTAGAGTATTACGCCACTGGCGCGGTCCAAATGGAAGCCATTCGCGGCGCGGATGTTCCGGGTGAAGAGAATCGTTTTTGCTACATCCCACGCGGCGTGGCCGCAATCATCGCACCGTGGAATTTCCCGCTGGCGATTTTGACCGGAATGACGGCGGCAGCGCTGGCGACCGGGAACACGGTCATCATGAAGCCCGCCGAACAATCGTCCGTGATCGCCGCCTTGCTGATGGAGATTCTGGACCAGGCGGGACTGCCAACCGGCGTGGCGAATTACTTGCCAGGCAAGGGCGAAGTCGTCGGAGCCGCGCTGGTCGAGCATCCGGATGTCGCCGTCATCGCATTCACGGGATCGCGCGCGGTCGGCTTGGCAATCAATGCGAAAGCCGCCGAAGTTTCCAGACACAGCCCGTCTGTGAAACGAGTCATCGCCGAGATGGGTGGCAAAAACGCGTTGATGATCGATGCCTCGGCCGACTTGGACGAAGCCGTGGTGGGTGCCACGTGCAGCGCGTTCAATTTTCAGGGACAGAAATGCTCGGCCCTCAGCCGAGCCATCGTGTTGGAAGAAGTGTATGACGAGTTTCTGCATCGTTTGGTGGAAGCCAGTCGCAGCCTGCAAGTGGGCAACGCCGAAGATCCAGCTACTAGAATTGGTCCGCTGATCGACGACGAAGCATTTCGACGAGTGAATGAGTACGTTGAATTGGGCAGAGCCGAAGGGCGCGCCGTGCTGCAAATGGAGGTTGGGGAATTGGCGGAACAAGGCTACTTCGTCGGGCCACACATCTTTGCCGACGTCGCGCCGGATGCGAGATTGGCTCAGGAAGAGATCTTCGGACCGGTGCTGGCGGTGATCCGCGCGAAAGATCTCGACGAAGCCATCGAGATCGCCAATGGAACGGAGTACGCTCTAACGGCCGGCATCTTTTCCCGCACACCCAAACACATCGAACGCGTCAGCCGTGAAGTCATGGCCGGCAACTTTTATATCAACCGATCGATCACCGGGGCGCTGGTCGGCCGACAACCGTTTGGCGGCTTCAAAATGTCTGGCATTGGCAGCAAAGCAGGTGGAGACGATTATCTGCTGCAATTCGTGCTGCCAAGAACGATCACAGAAAACACAATGCGCCGCGGCTTTGCACCGAGCGGCTGACCATCGTCGATCGCGATTTGGTTATAGTAGCTCGTGTTGAAATGAACGATTGATCCCACGCATCCTGGAGTTGTGCGATGACCGTCTCACACACCTTGTATTCATTCCTTGTTTCACTACTGGTTGTTGGTGCGACCATGGCGGAGGAACCATTGCTTCTCGACGGACGAGATGGCCGCGATTTGTTGCTGAAGAACTTTCGGCCGAAGGCGACACTCAAAGTCGACCAGCACCTTTTGACCCGCGCGAAATTCCCCGTGGTCGACGTCCATTCTCACTTTCGATATCGGCTGAAACATTCGCCCGTGGCGTTGGACACTTTTGTCGGTTTGATGGACCGCCACAACATTGCAGTGTGCGTCAGTCTGGACGGCAAACTAGGGGACGATTTGGATGAGCACATCAAGTATCTATGGACAAAGTACAAGGACCGCTTCGTCATTTTTGCAAACGTTGATTGGATGGGCAGCGGAAAAATGGACGACCCGGCAACGTGGGATTGCCACCGCGAAGATTTCGTTCGACGCGTCGTAAAGCAACTAGCCGATGCGAAGGCGCGCGGCGTTAGCGGTCTAAAACTGTTCAAGCAATTCGGCCTCGGCTACAAAAACCCGGACGGCTCGCTGATCAAGATCGACGACCCGCGGTGGAATCCGATCTGGCAAGCATGCGGCGACTTGGGACTTCCAATCATCATCCACACCGCCGATCCGGCTGCGTTCTTTACGAAGATCGACGAGACGAACGAACGCTGGGAAGAGTTGCACCGGCACCCTGAGTGGAGCTTTCCCGCCAACAGATTTCCCAGCCGTGAGAAGTTACTGGCCGCACGGAATCGTGTCATCGCGCGGCATCCCAAAACGACGTTCATCGGTGCTCACATGGCAAACAATCCTGAAGATTTGAAAACCGTCTGCGCATGGTTGGACAAGTATCCCAATTTATATGTCGAATTCGCGTCGCGCATCGGTGAACTGGGCCGCCAGCCGTACACAGCGCGGAAATTCTTCCTGAAATACCAAGACCGTGTCTTGTTCGGCACGGATGGCCCATGGCCTGAGACGCGGATCAAATTGTATTGGCGATTTTTGGAAACATTTGATGAATATTTTCCTTACTCCGAAAAGGCATTCCCGCCACAGGGGTTTTGGAACATTTATGGAATCGGCCTGCCCGATGACGTCTTGCGAAAGGTGTATTATCGCAACGTGGGGAAGGTTGTGCCGGGCACCAAAGAGCGAGTCGAGGCATTCCTTTCCAGCGAGCGACGGGGCTCGCCAGACAACCGCTGAGGGTTGACACCCAAGCAGGAATGTGCGTATTTTTAGCTCTCAAACCTTACGTGTTCTGAGAGTTCCCGCCGATATTGTTGACGAGGTTTGTTCCACATCGGACGTGTAATGACAACGCTTCTCCACATCATTGACGGCCTGCGTGGCCAGTCTGCCCAGGCTGGCGTTTTGATGCTGGCGCTGCTGTTGCCATGTGCCGCTCCGTCGTTGTCCGAGTCCGTGTTGTTGTCGCCCGAAGAGGTCGAGACGGAGTGGGAAGACACCAAGGAATGCACGGCCAACGCCCGCGTCCGCCGTTTCCACCGGCTGCGGCAAGCGGCTTTGCATCTCGCCGCCGACAATCGCGCGAATTGTTCCGTTCCTGTCGGTCATCATCGGACCGGCCATCTTGTGTATGCTGGCCATCGAATGGAAAACGGATTGCTCGCGCCGCTCACATGCTAGCCAGCACGTTTCTTGAATTCGCTGCAGTCTGACTGCAAGCATGCTCTGGCAACTGTCGTTGTTCGCTCCTTAAACAGCGCGAGCTCAAGAGTGCTTTGACGTTTGGGACCTGTGAGGATGGGACGTATGGATTCGGAATCTACGCAAAATGTTGAACAAGATTCTGAAAGAGATTTTATGGTCGAATTGGCCAAGAATCTTGTTGCAGGGCTGACCGTAAGTTTCGTGGCGATCAGTCTCGGGGCGGCGTTTGGGATTCTTTCGGGACGAGGTGCATTCGCGGGGATTCTTTCGGCGGGAATCATCGCGCTGATTACGGGGTTGTTCGGCGGCACGCGCATTCAGACTTCCGGTCCGACCGCGCCGATGACGGCCGTGACCGTGATCATCCTGGCCTACGCCACTTCGACCGGCCAGTACGTCGGCAAGGGACTTCAAGCGGCCGTGCCGGGCGTCGACCCCGTTCGCTTCATTAACCTTGTCTTCTTGATCACGGCGATCATGTTGATCGTCGCGGCAATCTTTCGCTTGGGACGGTTCATTCAATTTGTGCCCAAGACGGTGATTTCCGGATTCATGAACGGGATCGCCATCTTGATCTGGGTCGATCAGGCAAAGAAATTGTTCGGTCTGGCCGGGCGAGAAGCATACGAGGGATCGATTGCGACCAACGTCATCGTGGCACTGGCCGCGTTTCTTATCGCGTTTCTGATTCCGATCATGGCCAACCGGCTCTTCCCGCGATTCAAATCGTTTTTACCGAGCACGCTGGTTGCCATCCTGGTCGTGACGGTTGTTGTGCAATTCGCCACGCTCGACATCGAAATGACGGAGACCGAGAAGGTTGAAAACACGTTTGCCGCCTGGAGTGCGGTGGTCCAGAAAAATGTGCCGACGAATTGGGACCCGGGGCTGCTGCTGATCGCGCTGCCGTTTGCCTTTCAATTGATGATGCTCTGCTATCTCGACACGCTTCTGACGTCGCTGGTGATGGACAAAAAGATGACGCAGAAATTCGAACGCGACGAACGGACGAGACAGAATCAAGAACTCGCGGCTCAAGGCGTGGCCACCGCGGCGATTTCGATGGTGGGCGGCATCCCTGGCGCCCAAGCAACGATTCGCAGCGTGCTAATCCTCAACGAAGGTGCAACGTGGCGGCTGGCCGGCGTCGTGGTCGGCGTCTTTGTGCTGATCGAAATGTTGATCTTCCAGGACTACATCGGTCTGATTCCCGTCGCCGTGTTTTCGGGGGTCCTGTTCAAGGTTGGTTATGACGTTTTCGACTGGGGACCCACGATCACCTACATCAAACGACTGTTTGGCATCGCCGTCCGGCCTGGAACGATCACGGTTAGTCATTGGGACATGTTGTTCATCGCGGGGACGACGATCGTGACGCTGCTGAAAGACCTGAACACGGCCGTGATTGTCTTTGCGGTTTTGTTTTATCTGTTTCGCTTGAAATTCACGATTGGTGACCTTGCACCGGACTGGACCGAGACCGAAGAGATCGCGGACGAAGCGAGTTGAACGACATGAGTGCATCGCCAACGATTGAGAGCCGACCGGACAACGGTCAGATCCGCGAGACGGTGGACCAGGCGTGCAACCCGATCGCCCAGAACTGGCCGATGAAGATATTTGCCTATCGCAATCCTCTTCGTGGCCTGGAACATTTGCCGTTCGACGAAGCGATTCAGCAGGGAAAACACCTGCTGGGCGGCAGCGGCTATCTGCCCAACGAAGACTATCGTCAACTGTTTCGCGACGGAACCATCACCCAAGAGGCGGTCAGCGCGTCGATCGAGCGTGCCGCGGGCGAAATCGCTTCGCAAACCGTTTCGTTGGCCGGTCGTTCGATTGCGTCGCGTGACGTGTTGCGTCTGCATCTGCTGTATGGATTCGAAGCGCTGGACCCGGCATTGCTTGGCTGGCAGTTAAGTGCTGGCGGCGCGACCGATCAGTTTCGGCGCGATCTTCCGGCCGATTTGCGAAAACACCAAAACGGCGACGACGCATACTTGACGAAGCTGTGGGACAGCACGCTTGCCGCGCTGAATTTGTCGGACGAGGAGCCGGATGAGCCGACTGAGGATGTCGATGTCGATCTGCCCGCCGAGCGGACGATCAGTGACTGGCTGGACCAGTTGTCCGGGACAACGTTGGTCGATCAGATCAACGACCAGATGATCAAATGGACGGCGGCGTTTCTCGATGAGGGCATGGCCGGCTGGGAGATGCCTGGCCGAGGCGGCGGGTTTTATCAAGCCTGGCGTGAGCTTGCGCCGGCGGACTATTCCGGTCGTTTGCTGGGCATCAAACGATTTGGTCGCAAGGTCCGCGAGTTGCCCGATGAACCGGACGAGGCGGTCGCAACTGGGTTGGACCAACTCGAGATTCCACCAGAGCGACGAACGGAATACCTGTCACGGATGTTGGCCCAGTTGCCAGGTTGGTCGGGTTACATCCGCTGGCTCAGCGACAACCCAGATTATCCGCATCAAAAAATCCACCCGATCGATCCGCTTCAGTACCTTGCCGTTCGCTTGTTCTACGAGGTTGAACTTGTCCAGACGACATGTCAGCGAACGTGGCGCATCGACGGGACCTTGTCCGCGCTGCGCGGCTATTGGAACGATCGTGCGGATGAATACCAAACGCTGGTCGCACGCAACAATCACGCGGTGGATCGCCGCACGCAGGCCATTTGCCGCGACGCCTGGCGGTTGTTTCATCTGGCGCAGTTTTTGGGACTGACTCCGCGCGACGTCGAGAAACTTGGCACGGCCGAAGCCAAAACGCTGCTCGATTGGCTGGGCGCGTTGCCCGCCGATCGTCATGGACCCGTCTGGCTTGTTGCGCTGGAAACCAGTTTTCGTGATCAATTGATCGAGCGTCTCGCGGCGGATGGCGATCCGACGTCGACAAGTGAAGAAAGACTGCGGGCACAACTCGTGCTCTGTATCGACGCGCGGTCGGAGTCGTTTCGTCGCCACATCGAGGACCAGGGACCGTACGAAACGTTTGGGTTCGCGGGGTTTTTTGGCATACCGATCCGGCATCAAGCGTTCGATAGCGCGGGGCATGCGGCGCTTTGTCCGGTGATTGTCGCGCCGCAGATCGACGTCGCCGAAGTCCCGCGTTCGGGCGAAG